>CAJUSL010000011.1:20833-32637 GCA_910589135.1 uncultured Eggerthellaceae bacterium | reverse complement strand
ACCTTGGCGAAGGGGGCCAGGCAGTTGGTGGTGCAGGACGCGTTGGAGACGATGTCGTCGGTGGCCTTGTCGTAGGTGTCGTCGTTGACGCCCATGACGATGGTGTTGTCGACGTTCTTGCCGGGGGCGGAGATGATGACCTTCTTCGCGCCGGCCTCGAGATGGGCCTTGGCCTTCTCGCCGTCGGTGAACAGGCCGGTGGACTCCACGACGATGTCGACGCCGAGCTCGCCCCAGGGCAGGTTCTTCGGGTCGCGCTCGGAAAGCACCAGGGTCTTCTGGCCGTCGGCGACGAAGCCGTCCTCGACCACCTCGACGACGTCGAAGGCGCGCTTGTGGACGGAGTCGTACTTGAGCAGGTGCGCCATCGTGGGGATGTCGCCGAGGTCGTTGACTGCGACCACTTCGAGGTCGGGGTCGTTGAACATCGCGCGGTACACGAGGCGACCGATGCGGCCGAAGCCATTGATGCCGACTTTGATTGCCATATGAAGAACTCCTTCTTACGGTCGGATACCTACGAGAAGGTTACCACATATGGTTTTGCGTTTGAGTTCCGTCAAGGGCTTGTAGCCTGCCCGTCACAAAAGACCTAGACCTCCTTCGCAAGGGCTTCAAGCCTGCGCAGGCGGTGGTTGACGGCCGACTTCGAGAGGGGCGGGTTTGCGCGCTCGCCCAGCTCCTTCAAGGACACCCCCGGGTTGGACACGCGCAGGCGTATGAAGTCCTGCAGCGCCGGCGGCAGCGACTCGAACTCGTTGGCCTCGAGCACCTGGCGGATGGTGAGCAGCTGCGAGAGGGCGGCCTTGGTGGCCTTCTGCTCGTTGGCGAGCTCGGCGTTGATCATGCGGTTGACGTCGTTGCGCACCGACTTGACGACGCGCTCCTCCTCCAGCTCGATGGCGCTCTTGTGCGCCTCGACGAAGGCGAGGAACTCGAGGATCGCGTCGCCGCTCTTGAGGTAGACCATGTAGGAGTTGCGGCGGTGCATCACCTTCGCGCCGATGCCCTTGCCCGCCATGAGCTCCACGATGCCCTGGGCGAGCTCCTCGCTTTCCACGGTTATCTCGAAGTGGAAGTCGCTCTTGGGGCTGGAGATGAAGCCCGACCCCAGGAAAGCCCCGCGCAGGTAGGCGGCCCCGCAGCACTGCTTCCTGACGAGGTCGGCGTCGATGCCCATGTTCAGGCCGCCTTCGGGAAGGATGACGCCCATGTCCACGAGCGCCGCGCCCAGGTTCTTCTGCGCCGGCACCTCGATGAGGTAGTTCGGGGTCTTGTGCAGCACCGAGCGGCGCACGACCAGCTCGGTCTTCAGGCTGTAGATGCCGTGCAGCAGCCTGATGACGAGCCTGCCGACCGACGCGGAATCGGTGGCGACCTCGACGCGGTACTTCCCCGGCCCGCTGACGAACAGCGTGCCTTCGATGCGCACGAGCGCGGCGAGGGTGGCCTTCTCGCAGTGGCGGCACGTGGGCTCGACGCGCGCCAGCTCGTCCTTGACGTCCGCGGTGAACGACATGGCGTCAGGGCCTCCGCGCGCGGGCCAGCTTCATGACCTGCAGGACCGCCTCGCGCAGCGCCGCCGGGGAATGCCAGGTGGGATGCTCGGCATCGGCGAGGTTTCGCGCCAGCACGACCGTGCCCTCGGACTGGATGGCCTGCACGTCCTGGTAGTGGACGCGCACCGGGCGCACGCTGCCGGAGAGCTGCAGGTCCTCGAGGTCGGCCGTGGAGGCGTTGGCCCCCTCGTCGCCGGACGCCGCGATGAAGCTGTCCATGCCGGGGCTTTCCGCGCGCAGCGGCACCGGCGTGTGCACCAGCATGAAGTCGATGAGGCCGCCCATGCCGTGGTCGACCAGCGCCTGGTAGTGCTCGCGCGCCGACAGCCCCCACGTCTCCCCCTGCGCGTCGGCAAGCGAGCACACGAACAGCACCGCCGCCTCGGACTGCCGGATGGCCTCCAGGATGCCGGGCACGAGGATGTTGGGGATGATGGACGTGAACAGCGAGCCGGGTCCCAGCACGACGAGGTCGGCGTCGAGGATGGCGCGGATGGCGGCCTTGTTGGCCGATATGTGGGACGCCCCCGCCTCGCTTCGCAGCGCCACGCGCTGCAGCGCGGTGGCCGAATGGCACGCAACGGCCTGCCCGTCGAGCACTTGGCCGTCCCTCGTCTCCGCGCAGAGCGTGACGTGGTCGAGCGTGGACGGGTAGACGTGCCCCTGCGCGCGCAGGAGCGTCTCGCATATCTCGATGGCCTTCACGAACGAGCCGCTGGCGTCTTCGAGCGCGGCGAGCATGAGGTTTCCCAGCGCATGCCCGTCGGCGATCTCGAGCCGGTACTTGAACGCCTTCACGAGCGGGTCGTAGGGGTCGTCGGCGAACGCCGCGATGCACTTGCGCACGTCGCCGGGCGGCGTCACGTCGGCGGCCTCGCGCAGAAGGCCGGTGGAGCCGCCGTCGTCGGCCATCGCGACCACGGCGCTCGTCTCGATGCCGAGCGAGAGCAGCGAGCGGATGGAGACGGGCGCGCCGGTCCCGCCGCCGATGACGACGGCCGACATCTGCTGGTCGGCCAGCGACTCGACCGATTCCGCAAGGACGGCGTCGTCGAGCGCCTTGAAGGCCGACGTCATGGACGGGTCGATGCGGAAGGGCGTGCTGCTTGCCATGGGTGGTTCCTGTCGGGCGCGCCGCTAGCCGGCGTGCACGTCCGGGGACTCGTCGTCGATGTCGGCGCTCTTGCGCTTGGCCAGGCTGAGGTCGCGGTGCGCCACCGACACGCGGTAGCCCTTCGACTTCAGGTAGTCGCCCGTGGACTCGGCGAGCGCGACGCTTCGGTGCTGGCCGCCCGTGCATCCCACGCCGATGGCCAGCTGCTGCTTGCCCTCGGAGACGTATCCGGGCATGACCACATCCAACAACGCATGCCAGCGCTTCTTGAACTCGATTGTCTCGTCGCGGAACATCACGAAGTCGCGCACCGGAGCGTCGAGCCCCGTCAGGTCGCGCAAATCGGGGTTGTAGTAGGGGTTCGGCAGGAAGCGAACGTCGATCACCAAATCGGCGTCGGCGGGAGCGCCGTGCTTGAAGCCGAACGAGTAGACGGTGACGGCCAGCCCCTTGCGCTCGCCGCCCGAGTCGAAGATGGAGCGCAGGCGGTTGCGCAGCTCCTGGGGCATCATGTCGGTGGTGTCGACCACGTAGTCGGCCGCGTCGCGGATGTCCATGAGCATGGTGCGCTCGCGCTGGATGCCCTGCGCTATGGTGGCGCCCTCCACGCACAGCGGGTGCCGGCGGCGGCTGGACTTGTAGCGCGACACGAGTTTGCCGTCGTCGGCGTCGAGGAAGACCACCGTGGCGTCGACGCCCTCGTCGCGCAGCGCGGCAAGCGCGTCCATGAGCGAGCCGAAGTACTCGCCGTTGCGCGCGTCGCACACCATCGCGAGCTTCTTGCGCTCGCCGCCTTCGCCGGCGCGCCCGTTCAGCTCGACCATGTCGACGATCAGGCTCGACGGAATGTTGTCGACGCAGAAGTAGCCCATGTCCTCGAAGACGTGCATGGCCTCCGTGCGGCCCGCGCCGCTCATCCCGGTCACCACCACCGTGTCGGGCATGTTGTCCGCGCACATCGCGTTGTCAGTCTCGGTCATCCTCTGCGCCCCCGTCCTTGTTGAGCCGTTCATTATACTGCTGCATCACGAGGAACAGCTCCTCGGCCACCTCGTCGGGCAGAACGCCCGACCCCTTGATGTCCTCGAGCGTGGCCGCCTTCAGGTTCCGCATGGACTTGAAGTGCTTGAGCAGCGCCTTCTTCCGCACCGGCCCGACGCCCGTCACGTCGTCGAGCACCGAGGCCGTCATCCCCTTGCCCCGCAGCTCGCGGTGGAACGCGATGGCGAAGCGATGCGCCTCGTCGCGCACCTGCTTGACCAGATAGAGCGACGCCGAGCCGCCCGGCAGCACCACCGGGCCCGAGTCCTGCCAGGGCACGAACAGCTCCTCGTCGCGCTTCGCGAGGCCCACCATGGGGATGTCGTCGATGCCCATCTCCTCGAACATCGCGAGCGCGGCCGTGAGCTGAGGCCTGCCGCCGTCCAGGATGATCAGGTCGGGCCTGCTGCCGAACCGCTCGTCCTCCAGGCGCTCGGGCCGGTAGCGGCGGCGCATGACCTCCTGCATGCTGAGGAAGTCGTTCGCCTCGTCCAGCTCGGCGCGTATCTTGAACCGGCGGTACTGGTTCTTGTCGGGCTTGCCGCCCGTGAACACCACCATGGACGCCACGGTGTAGGACCCATGCAGCGTGGAGATGTCGAAGCATTCGATGCGCTTGGGCGGCGCTTCCAGCGCAAGCGCGCTCTCCAGCTGGAGCAGGGCGTCGTTCAGGCGCTTGTCGGTGTAGTTGGTGCGCACCTTGTAGCGGTTCAGCGTGTGGCGCGCGTTGTTCTCCGCCATGTCGAGCAGGTTCGCCTTCTCGGCGCGCCGGGGCTTCGTGAAGCGCACCTTCGCACCGTGCGGCGAGGCGAGCTTTTCCGCCAGCCACTCCTGCATGGCGTCGACGTCCTCGGGAAGCTCCCGCACGATCACCTCGTGGGGGATGGACGTGGTGGCGTCGTAGTAGCGCAGCAGGAAGTTGTGCAGCAGGTCCTCGTCCGGCACGTCGGTTCCCTTGTTCAGCACGAACTCGTTGGAGATGATGATGCGTCCCTCGCGGATGACGAAGACGTGCACGCCGGCCACCGTCTCCTCGCGGAAGAAGCCCACCACGTCGGCGTTCAGGTCGTGCGAGCTGACCGCGTGCTGCCTGTCGCCCAGCGAGTTGATGGTGTCGATCTGCAACTTCAGGCGCGCGGCCTTCTCGAACTCGAGCGCGCACGCGGCCTCGGACATCTCCTCCCCAAGGGAGTCGAGGAACTCCTTGTGACGCCCCGAGAGGAACTGTTCGATCCGGCGCACGTTGCACAGGTACTCCTCGGGCGTGACGCGGCCGCAGCACGCGCCCGGCCCGAGCCCCACGTGCGCGTCGAAGCAGGGGTTCGCGCGCGTGGCGTCCTCGACGCCTGCGCCGCCTTCGAGCCTGCGGTTCATCTCGCGCCAGGTGGCGCACGACGCCGAGCACATGGGGACCACCTTGCGCGCGATGTCGATTAGGCGGCGCGCCGCGCGGGAGTCGGTGAAGGGCCCGAAGTAGCGCGTCTTGGCCTTGTGGCGCTCGCGCGTGTACTTGATGGCCGGGAACACGTCGCCTTCCGTGACGGCGATGAACGGGTAGCTCTTGTCGTCCTTGAAGTCGGCGTTGTAGAACGGCGAGTACTGGTTGATGAGGTTCTTCTCCAGCACGAGCGACTCGTGCTCGTTGTCCACGACGATGTACTCGAACGAGTCGATCTTCTCGACGAGCAGCGGGATCTTGGCGCGGTCGTCCTGGAAGTTGACGTACTGGCGCATGCGCGCGCGGAGCTGCTTGGCCTTGCCGATGTAGATGACCTCGCCGGCGGCGTCCTTCCAGAGGTAGACCCCCGGCAGCGTGGGCACCTCGCCGAGCTCGCGCTTGATGCGCGCGAGCTTCTCGGCCTGCGTCTCTTCCGCCAGCGCCTCCGCGGAGGCGCTGGCGTTGGGTCCGATGACGTCCATCTAGTCCGCCCGGTGCGCCTGCGCGTCGAAGACGCGGATGTCGACGCGGCGCCCGTCGTCGGCGTCGACGAGCGGCTCGTTCTGCAGCATCTTCATGCCCGCGTAGGTGACCTCGAAGCCGTCGACGAGGCCGGCCAGCGACAGCGACCTGAAGTAGTGCAGCCCCATGGCGCGCTGGAACCCGCAGTGCTGAGTGACCTGCGCGACCGTGCTGAAGCAGTTGTCGCGGATGGCCTCGAGGAATATGCGCTCGTTGTCGGAAAGCCTCATCGCTGCCTGCTCCTTGCCCGCGCCGGCCCGCACGGCGCTCGCGTTCTAGTTTCTAAGGTCAAAGGATATCGGTATGCCGCCGCCACGTCATCCCGAAGGGCGCAAACGTCATCCAAAGAATAGGAATACTCCACCGCGACGGGCTGGGGCTTGCCGCCGTCGCCGGCGGGACCGCTCGACGGCGCCTCCTCCTCGACGCGCACGAAGAATGCCTCGACGCGGCGGTACCCCGCCATGAGCAGCGCATAGGCGTAGCATTGCGCCTGCAGGCGGTGCCGCTCGCGCAGCTCGTCCGCCTCGGCGCCCGACGAGCCGGTCTTGTAGTCCACGAGAAGCGCGTTGCCCCGCCCGTCGTCGGCAAGGCCGTCGATCTCGCCCTCCAGCACGAAAGAAGCGCCCTCCCCCGCCTCGACGACGACGGAGAACGGCACCTCGGCGGCCAGCTCGCCATGCAGGGCGAACGCGGCGGCGAGGTCGCTTTCGAGCCACAGGCCGAGAGCGCGGGAAAGCCGCGCCTCCTGCGCGGCGCTGAGGCCGCACGCGCGCACCTGGGCGGCCACGGCGCACGCATCCGGGACGGGAAGGCGGTCGAGGCCCTCCCGGGCGGCGCGCAGGATGGACGTCTGGCACAGGCGGTGGAACGCGGTGCCGAGCGCGGTGGCGGACTCGCCGGATAAGACCCCGTCGGCCGCATGCGCAGCGGCCACCAGGAACTCCCCGTCGTCCGCGTCGTCGGAGGCTGCCCGCAGGCCCTCGCGCGCCGCATCGTCCCCCGCGTCCTGGAGCGGCTTGGGCAGGCCCTTCGAAAGCGACGTGTAGGAATGCAGCCCCTGGCGCGTGCGCGAGAAGGGCTTCACACGCGCCACGGGCGCATCCTCGTAGATAGGCACCTGCAAACATTCTGCGCACGCGGTGCCCTCGGCCGCGCCGTCCTTCGGCGTGCGCCCTAGCGCCTCGAGGTAGTCGTCCACCTCGTCCGTCGAAGAGAGCAGCAGCCTGCTGGCACCCAACGGGCCCCGCGCCGCGCGGAAGGCGTCGTCGAAGCCGCCACCGGCCGCCCCCAGCTCGTCGACGGCCGCGCCGTAGAGGTCGTCGAAGACGCCCTTGTACCCCGCCGACGGCTTGGTGGTCGCGCACAGCGACACGAGCAGCGACTCGCGCGCGCGGGTCATCGCGACGTACATGAGCCGCCGCGCCTCCTCGAGCTCCTGCAGGGACTCGTACGCCGCGAGGGCACGGTGCATCGCCTCCGGCGACTCCGCCGCGGCGACGTTGCGCTTCTGGCGCACGGCATAGTCGCGCTTCCCCTCGCCTGGCCGCATGCCTGCCTCGTCGAGCGGACGGCCGAAGGGGTCGAGCCCCGCGTCTTCGAAGGTGAACTTGGCCACGCGCTGGTGCGCCTCGTAGGACTCGGGGCGTGCGAAGGACGCCTTCGTGGGACGCATGGAGAGGTATGTGGACCCGTCGACGTTCTCGGCAACGAGCGCAGGCCGCACAGACGCGAGCGTGCCGTCGCGCATCTCGGCGACGGCCACGTGGTCGAACTCGAGCCCCTTCGACGAGTGCACCGTCATGATAGTGACGTACTCGGAGTCGAGCGTCGCCAGGGTGCCCGGTGCCTCCTTGGCATGTTCGAGGACCGAGGCGTAGCGCGCCGACGCCTCGGCGATGCCCAAGGATTGCGCCTCCATGTCAGCGGCGATGCGGATCGCCTTGGCGACGTTGCCCGCGTCCGCCAAGGATTGCGCATCGCCGGCGGCCTGCAGCGCACCGAGGTATCCCGACCGCACGAAGAGCCTGCGCAGCGCCACGGCCGCCGACCCGCACCGCGCCTCGGCGGCGAACGAGGCGAGCAGGTCCCTTGCCATCCGCACGGCCGTGTTGTCGTCCTCGTCGAGTTCGGGGGCGCCTTCGAAGCACAGCAGCGAGCGTGAGAGCGCGAAACGGCCCCGACGCTCACCGCCGGGATGCCGGGAAAGGACGAGCAGGGCGTCGTCTGACACCTGGAACAGCGGCGACGTGAGGATTCCGAGCAGCGGCACCTCGTCGTGGCGGTTCACCGCGAAGCGCAGAAGCATGCCGACGAGGCGCGCCGGGAGGGTGTCGGCAAAGACCGAGCCTCCCGTTACCACGCACTCGAAGCCCGCGTCGCGCAGCGCCTGCGCGTAGACGTCCGCATGTCTCATGCGACCAAGCAATAGCGCCATGCCCGACGCTGGGGCGCCCTTGCCGGCAAGGCCCTTGAAATGCCGCGCAATCTCGGCCGCGGCGACGGCGCGCACGTCCGCCGAGCCCACCCCAGGCTCGGACTTGGTGCCGCGCTTGCCGTGCACGAACTGGAACTCGACGCGCGGCATGCCGTCGAAGATGCCCGGCGCGCCGTCCGCGTCCTCGCCGCGGCACGCCTCCAACCTTAGAAACTCGTCGCCGAATGCCCCCGAGCGCGAAAACACCGCCTCCACCGCGTCGAGCACGTCTTTGTGCGAGCGGTAGTTCCCGGAAAGCTCGAACTGCATGCCGCGCCCTTCCTTCAGGGAGGCGATGCGCTTCTGCGTCTCCTCGACGTCTCCCCCTCTGAAGCGGTAGATGCTCTGCTGCATGTCCCCGACGGTGCACACGTTCGCAAGCGGGACGCCCTGGGCCTCGCCGGAAGGCGCGGCCAGCTTCGAGACGATGGCCATCTGCAGCGGGTCGGTGTCCTGGAACTCGTCGACCATGATGCAGTGGAACTGTCGCCGGTACCGCTCCACGATGGAGGCGTTCGCCGGGTCGGAGAGCTTCTCGTTGCAGGCGACGAGCAGGTCGCCTTCCGTGAACATCGTGTGGCCTGCGGACTTGATGGCGTCCATGTGCCGCCTCACGACCTGCGCGAACCTGACCAGGCTGGCGGCGTCGGCGGAGGCGCTGCGCATAGCGATGCGCTCGGATAGGAGCTTGTATTCCAGCCGGTAGCGGAGCATGTCGTCGTAGTGGTCCGACTTCTTCCCGAACTTGGGCGTGGTGGCCGGGAACGCGTACACCGCCCGCTCGAGGCCTTCCTGGTCGAAGGAGCCTTCCGCGTCCGGCGACCGCCGCGCGTCGTGGCGGTCGAGCCAGTCACCGAGGGCGCTTAGGGCTGCGTCCATCTGCCGGGCGAGGTCCACGAGCTTGACAGCCTCGCCGTCGGGCCACCCTTCCAACTCGAAGAGCCTGCGCACCAGAGACGCCTGGTCGAGGAACGGCTGGCATGCCTCGCGCCACGGCACGACGGAGCGCCGGGTGACGATGCCATCGAGTCCGTGCGGCATGAACCCCGTCACGTCGAAGACCTTCTTGACCATCGCAGCCACCGTGCCGGCCGGACGGACGTCGCTTTCCACGTCGCACCCTTCGAGATAGGCGCGCAACTCGCCGTCGTCGGATTGCATGACCTCGTCGACGGCCCGCTGCAGCGCCTCCGAGAAGACAGCGGAGGCGCCCTGCTCGGAAAGCGTCTCGAACGACGGGTCGATGCCGAACTCGAGCGCGTTCTCGCGCAAAATACGCGAGGCCATGCCGTGGATGGTGGACACCCACGCGTTGTCGATGCGGAGCGCGCAGCGCAGATACGCCTCCCCCCGCTCGCCGCCGCAGGCGGATTCCTCGAGGAATGCCTGGCGGACACGCGACTTCAACTCGGCTGCGGCTTTCTTGGTGAAGGTGATAGCGGGCACGTGACTCGTGGGGTCGGCGTCGTTCGAGTCCAGCGCGAGCGCGCGTTCGACGCAGGCGACGATGCGCCGGGTCAGCGTGAAGGTCTTGCCCGTGCCGGCGCCGGCCACCACGTTCACGCTTCCGTCGAGCGCGTCGACGATCTGCTGTTGCTGGCGGTTCAGCGGCATGCATGCCCCCTTTCGCAGAAGGCTGCGCAGCAGTGCCGGCATGCGTCCTCGCAAGAAGGCTCGGCCGGTATCTGCGAAGACGCGACGCCCCGCAGGCGCTCGGCGATGGCCGCCTCCATCATGTCGAGGAAGGCATCGAAGCCGCCGCGGACGCACGACTTCGCGTCCGAGATGCGCGCGATGCCGTCCTCTGCGGCCGGGTACGAGCCGGTCACGAGTCCGGCTTCCGACCGCGCGCGGTAGCTGGTGTAGAGCGCCGCAGCGCAGGAGCTGCCGAAGGCGCCGTAGCGCCTGAGAGCCTGGGCGTATATCAATGCCTGGACGTGGCGCGGAAGCGACGCAGGGTCGATGGCCGCCCCCTCGTCGCCGACCTCGATCGCGACGCATGCGTCCCCGGCGGCGTGGCCGCTCGTTGCCCCCTTGTAGTCGATGACGGCGAACACTCCACGCTGCGCGTCGACGTCGATGCGGTCCACCTTCCCATCGAGCGCGAACCCGGCATAGCCGACGGTCGGCACCGAGGCGTCCATGCCGCCCAGGGAGTACTCGGTGGCGGCGACCCCGAACGCATGGGGAATCGCGCGCTGCAGCATGATGCTGCGCCACGCCTCGTCGGCAAGGCGCCGGGAGGCCAACGCCTCCACGTTGGTTGCGGGAACGTACCGGCCGCTGTTGGGAGGCAGCGCGGGCTGCGCGGCAATGACGGCCGATGCCAGCTCGGAGAACAGCGCGGCCGCGTCCTCGTGCGGCACAGCGTCCGCCCGATGCGCGCCGAAGCGCTGCCGCAATCCCTCGTAGAACGCCTCAAGCAGGGCGTGGGCCAAGTTGCCGGCCTCGAGCGGGCCAAACCCCTCGTCAAGCGTGCGTGGGTCCACCACCCGCTCCAGGAACCATTTGTAGGGGCAGCCCAGATACGCCTCGATCGCCGAGGCGGAGATGCGCGGCAGCTGCGCGCCTTCGACCTGCGCGCTTCGCAGAAAAGCGGGAACGGTCAGGCGCTCAAGCTCTCCGCGGCGCACGCGGCGCAGAGGCACGGTGCGGACGCATCCGGCGAGCTCGCGCCCCACGCCCGCGACGAAGCGCTCCTCGCCGCGGCGCCGGACGCCGCCTTCCAAAAACGACGCCGCACGCTCGGGCAATTCTTCCCGGCCAACCGCCGGCATGCCCTCCGTGACCTGCTTGGAGCTCAGCGACCCTTCGAAGCGGCCTTCCACGAACTCGTCGAAGGCGAACGAGGCGAAGCTTACCTCGGAGGCCGCGTCGCGGGCCGCAAAGACGCAGACGAAGCGCACCGACGCGGCCCGCGCGGCCGATGCGAAGGACAGGCGCGAGCGCTCCATCCTGCCACCGCGCGATGACAGGCCGAACTTGGCAGCGAGCGCGTCGGTCGATGCCGCCTCCTCGCGCGCGTTCAGGCATGCGTCGGACACGTCGCCGAGCACGACTTCGTCGAAGGAGCCTTCGGCCAGGCACGCCGCGCGGTCGATGGACGTGAAGAACGCGAAGGGGGGCGCCTGCGCGTCCTCGCTCTCGACCTCGTCGTCGGCGACGGCGACCTTGAGCGACAGGCAGCCGGCGAACAGCGCCAGGTAGCACGGCGGGCACTGCAACTTCGCCGTTGCCGCAAGCAGGTCCCGCACGGCGGAGACGGCAGCCTCCTCCACCGCCGCCTGCGCGCCCGAATGCAGGCGCCTCGCGTCGTCGCGGAAGCGGTCGAAAGCTGCCTGCGCATCGCCTTCGGGCGAAAGCAGCGCCTGGACGGCCTGGAACCCAGCGCTCGTGGCAGCCAGGTCGGAAGCGGCGTCGTCGGCGCAAAGGAGCCGGTCCGCCCGCCAGACGGTGTTCAGGTCCTCGGCCCGAAGCGTTCGGTCGCGGTCCCGTCCTGCGAGCGATGGCAGCAGGGCAGATTCGAAGGGAGCAACGCCGCCGTAGGGGCTGAGCGCGACGTCGGTGGCGACGTCGACCCAGCTGTCGTCGGAAGGCTCCGCGACGGCGTCGACGCCCGAGCGTCCCGCCATGCCCAGAAGCCTGCACGCCGAC
>CAJUSL010000011.1:15786-20823 GCA_910589135.1 uncultured Eggerthellaceae bacterium | reverse complement strand
GAAGAACCGCCCGAACGAGGCCTGCCGCAACGGCACGATCGCTTCGAGCGCGCATGCGGCGCCGGCACGCCTCAAGGCCGGAGCGAGCGCCCCGTACGTTTCTAAGGGGTTCGGCGCGACCAATGCCACCGAACGGACCGCCTGCTCGGACAAGGCATCGCGCACCTCGTCGAACACCATCTCCTCGACAGCCGTCACGCCTTCCGGGCGCAGCAGGACGAACTCCGCCTCGGTGGCGGGCGCATCGGGCGCGGCCGCATCGAAGCCCTCGCCCAGCACGCCCTCGTAGAACGCGGCAAGCGGATCGTCCAGCAGAAGGGGGCCTGCGGCGCGCACCTTCAGCCACGAGAGGGCCTCCTCGAGCAGCGGGAGCGCCTGGCACGTCTCGACCATGCCCGCCTCGTCGAGGAAGCGGCAGTACGCGCGTGCCAGGTCGCACACGGACCGCTCGCTGCGCGTGAGTCCGGGCGCTTCGAACCCCGCCCCCTGCAGGGACGCGAGGTGCCGCTTCAGGAACGCGGCGACCTGCCGCGCCGTGCCGACCGAGGCCTGCAGGCCGTGCTCGGCGAGCATGCCGTACACCTTCAGCAGCCGGTGCGTGTCGCCCACGATGGCGCGCCCGTCGCCCCAGAGCTCCCACAGGGAGACCGCCAGGTCGGCCGCAGTGGTGTGCTTCTCACCCAGGCTTGCGCGCACGCTTCCCGAGACGGCGAAGGCCTCGCGCGCGGCTCGCTTCGCCGCCTCGTCCGCAAGCGCCCTGTTCGCGTGCAGCAGGTATGTGGTCTCCGGCTTCGCCACGCCGCCCTCTCTTCGCAGGCCGCGCGGACGCGGCCGGGTTTGTTCGCCTACCACTATAGCCGACACGCCCGCCCGCGACGCGCCGGGTCGCGCCGCCGCGCATGCTTCGCGCGCGCCTCGAGGCGCGGCCGCCAGTAGTCGCCGCGGCACAGGTCGTCGTCGTAGATGCCCCGCAGGCGCGAAGCGGCCTCGCGGTTGCCCCTTCGCACGGCGTGCAAGTATAGAATCTCGGCCGCCTTGAAGCATTCCACGGCTTGGCCGCAGCCGCAGTCGGCGGCCCTGAAGCCTTCCCCCAGATAGCGGTCGCCCAGCTCGAGCGCGACCTCCCCGCCGCGGTCGGGCGCGGAAGGGTAGCTTTCCACGAACACCCTGCCCGCGTCGTGGCGGGTGTTGGCCACCTTCTCGCTGAGCCAGATGCGCGGAAGTCGCTCGCGGTACTCGGTGCCCATCCGGTCGATGGCGAAGACGGGAACGGAGGCGGGCGCGCCCGTCAGCGCGCGCAACGCACGCCGCAGCCACCCCGCCACGTCGAACGACGCCGACACTATCCCGTTCGCACGGCGCGCGTTGGGCGCCCCGAACAGCATGTTCGAGACCCGCGCCGCGAATGACACCTCCCGCGCCCTGCCTTCGGGCAGAAGCGCCATCGGAACGACCGTCGCCATGAGTCCCATCGTGTGCACCCTCCAATCCTTCCGCATTCATCTTGCAGGAAACACGATATCCCTCGCAAACCGTTAAACTATCCCATAATTAGTACAGTTTCACATGTCGTTCAAAGCTGCTCGGCGGCGGATTCGACGAGCGAATCTGGTATTATTGGAAGGTCTTTTGTCAAAATCTGCGTTGGAGGACCGCCATGGGTGCATGCGCAATGGGTTTCGGGAAGGCCGTGCCGGGCCTCGTCGTGCATAACGAGGACCTGGAGAAGCTGGTGCAGACGGACGACGAGTGGATCGTCACCCGCACCGGCATATCGTCCAGGCACGTCTCCGTGAACGAAACCATGGTCGACCTGGCCGCCGCCGCAGCGGCCGAGGCGCTCGGCATGGACGTCCCGTCGGTGCCGGGCGCGAACATCGACTCCGCGGGCGTCTGTCCCGAACCCGTCGACCCCGCAAGCATCGACCTGGTCGTCCTTACCACCATCACCCCCGACGTGCTGGTGCCCTCCAACGCGGCTGCGCTCAAGAGGATGCTCGGGCTCGACTCGGCCGTCGCGTTCGACGTCAACGCGGCGTGCACCGGCTTCGTCTACGGGGTTTCCGTGGCCGAGTCGATGATGGCCGCATCCCACACCGCAGGCGGTGGCGCGCGCAACCAGTACAACCGCGCGCTCGTCGTCAGCTCCGAGCGCCTGACGCGCCTGACCGACTGGCAGGACCGCAACACCTGCGTGCTCTTCGGCGACGGGGCCGGCGCCATGGTGCTGGAATGGCGCGACGGCGAGCAGGGCGTCATGTCTTCGTACCTCAAGAACGACGACGATGACGCGAACTCCCTGACATGCCGCCAGTCCTATTCCTCCCCGCTGCCGTTCGACGAGAACGGCGTCGTGTGCGACGAGGAGGCGAAGGCCGCCCACGATGCGAGGTCGGACGACCCGAAGGTGGTCGACTACTCCTACATCGCCTCGCTCGGCCTGTCATGCGACCCGGCCGCGGGCCGCGCCGACGATTTGTTCGACATCGACGACCGCGCCTCGAGGGGCGGCCCCGAGCAGGTCATCTACATGAACGGGCAGAAGGTGTTCAAGTTCGCAGCCAAGGCCATGGAGAACGCCGTGCGCCAGGCCTGCGAGCGCGCCGGGGTGGCCGTCCAGGACGTCAAGGCAATCGTCCCCCACCAGGCGAACCTGCGCATCATCGAATTCGCCGCCAAAAGGCTCGACCTGCCGCTCGACGCGTTCCAGGTCTCCATCGGGCACACGGGCAACACCAGCTCGTCGTGCCTGCCCATGGCGCTCGTCGACGCCATATCGTCCGGAAAGGTGTCGCACGGCGACATCGTAGTACTGGTCGCCTTCGGAGGCGGCCTCACATCGGGTGCCGCGGTCATGCGGCTCTAGGCCGCCCGCGCCCCGCGAAAGGATACCAATGACCTCGTTCCAAGAACTGGGCCTTTCCGACGGCGCGCTCGGCGCCGTGAAGAGGCTCGGGTATGAAAACCCCACCCCCGTGCAGGAGCAGGCCATCCCTGCAGTCCTGCAGGGCCGCGACGTCATAGCCGCAGCCAGCACGGGCACCGGGAAGACGGCAGCGTTCCTGCTCCCCACCGTGAGCAGCCTGAAAAGGCTCAGGCGCGGTCCGCGCGCCCCGCGCATTCTGGTCGTCACCCCCACGCGCGAGCTCGCCGAGCAGATCTCGTTCGTCAGCTACAAGGTGGCCAAGGCGTGCGGCCAGTACACCACCGTGCTCTACGGCGGGAAGCCCTACGGCCCCCAGATCCGCGAGCTGCGCGCCGGCACCGACGTGCTCATCGCCACGCCCGGCCGCCTGTGCGACCTCATCCAGCGGGGCGTGGTCAACCTGGGCAGCATCGAGGTGCTCGTGCTCGACGAGGCGGACCGCATGCTCGACATGGGTTTTTTGCCCGACGTGCGCAGGATCGTCGACCTGGTGCCCGAAGAGCGGCAGACGCTACTGTTCTCTGCGACCATCGACAAGAGCGTGCGCAACAACCTCGCCGGCCTGCTTCAAGACCCCGAAGTCATCCAAATCGCCCAACGCGGCGAGACCTCCAAGATCGTCGACCAGTACCTCCTCCCCGTCGCCCAGAGCGAGAAGCCCGAGCTGCTCAAGTGCCTGCTCGACGAGAAGGGCCACGACAAGGTCATCGTCTTCGCCCGCACGAAGATGCGCGCGGAGGGCGTGGCGAAGATGCTCAAGGACGCCGGCTACAAGGTCGAATGCATCCACTCCGACAGGACGCAGGGCCAGCGGCGCAACGCCCTCAACAGCTTCCGCAAGGGGAAGGCCGACGTCATCGTCGCCACCGACGTGCTCGCCCGCGGCATCGACATCCCGTCGGTCGACTACGTGGTGAACTACGACCTGCCCGACATGGCCGAAGACTACATCCACCGCATCGGCAGAACCGGCCGCGCAGGCCAGGAGGGCTTCGCGGTCTCGTTCGTCAGCGGCAACTCGCTGAAGGCGCTCAAGGCCATCGAAGGCCTGCTCGGCAAGGAAATCCCCGTCATGCGCCTCGAGTCCTACGACTTGGACATGTCCATCCTGGGCACCACGTCGCGCAAGGGCAAGCCGAAGCAGAAGAAGGGCGCGTCAAAGGGCAAGAAGCAGCCTGCGAAGTACAACTACGAGGGATGGGCCGACCTCAGGAACGGCAAGGGCAAGAAGAAGGCCTCGAAGGACGGCGCCGAGAAGGGGTCCGGAAAGAAGCCGAAAGATGGCATGAGGCCCGGACGCAAGTCATCCGGAAAGGCGACCAAGTCCCAGGAGTCCAGCCGCGACAAGAAGGCGCGCGGCCAGGCGTCGGGACGCACGCGCAGCATGAAGAGGCCCAAGCGCAGCGGCTCGTCCCCACAAGGGACGCGGCGCCCCGGCATGAAAAGCTCGGGACTGCGCGGGCGCCGCTAGCGCCGCGATCGAAACCTGGCCGCATCATGTTGCGCATCGGCGGCGGATGCGGCTATCCTACAGGTTCCCCTCTATCCAGGCGATGTCGCCCTTGACGGCCGCCACCAGGTCGTCCACGTCGTCGAACTTCCGCATGGGGCGCAGGCGCTCCACGAACTCGATGCGCACGTCGCGCCCGTACAGGTCGCCTTCGAAGCCGAGCAGGTGCGCCTCGAGGTTGTCGCGGCTTCCCTCGGCGAAGGTGGGCGGGATGCCCACCGAGACCGCCGCCTTGTACCGGACGTCGTCGACCGTCGCATATCCCGCATACACGCCATCGGCGGGAAGCTGCCGATCGGGGGGCACCTGCAGGTTCGCGGTGGCGAAGCCCAGGGAGGCGCCGTCGCCCCTCCCCTTGCACACGCATCCCGCATACGAGAAGGGGCGCCCGAGCAGCTCTGAGGCGCCCTTCACGTCGCCATCGTCGAGCAGGTGGCGGATGCGGGTCGACTTGGCAGGCGCGCCCGCCACCTCGAGCAGGTCCACGACCTCGACGCCGACCGCGTTGCGCCTTCCCCACTCAGCCAGCATGCGCACGTCGCCGGCCGCCCTGGCCCCGAATCGGAAGTCGCTGCCGACGAGCACGCGGGAAGGCTCCATG
>CAJUSL010000011.1:12399-15776 GCA_910589135.1 uncultured Eggerthellaceae bacterium | reverse complement strand
GTCAAGGAAGGCGGCAGGCGGCAGGGCGGCGAACTGCCGGGTGAACGGGATCGCGGCGACGTAGTCGACCGGCAGCTGCGCGAGCATGGCGATCCTCTCGTCGTTCGATTGCAGCTTGCGCGCGCCCTCCGCGGCGAACAGTTCGTCGGGGTCGACGTCGAAGGTGACGATCGCGGAGGGAACGCCCGATTCGGCCGCGGCGGCAACCGCGCGCCTCGCGACGGCCGCATGTCCCACGTGCACCCCGTCGAAGACGCCGACGGCGCAGACCGCGCCCTTCAGACGCAGCGCCGCCTCGGGCCCGTCAAGCAGGAATGTCTGCGCCACGGCTCACCTCCACCTGGAAGACGCAATCGGGCCGCAGCACGCCCTTGCGCCCGTCGAAGCGGTACACGGCCGCCAGCTTGTTGCGCGAAACGACGGCGAGCAGCTCGCCGTCGGAAAGCGGCGCGCAGCTTTCCACGAGGGACGGCATGCAGGAGCACCCCTGCCTCGCGTCGCCTCCCCTGAAGTCGAACACGCGCGCGCCGGACGGGTCGATCGCGCCGCCGTTGGCTATGCGCTGCGCCGCCGCCTCGTCGGCGAACAGCACCCTCATTCCCAGCAGCCTCACCGGGTCGACGGAAGCGTTGCACCCGACGCGCTCCAGGTCGCCGAGCGCGCAGCAGTCCTCGATGCCGATGCCGCCGACCTGGCGCCGCTCCAACTCGGCAAGGTGCGCAGGAACGCCCACGCGCTTGCCTATGTCGCGGGCGAGCGCCCTGATGTAGGTCCCCTTCGACACATGGAAGAACACCCTCCACACAAGGTCGCCCTCCTTCTCGCACACGTCGAGCAGCTGGGCCGCATACACCTCGATGGGCCGGGGCTTCAATTCGATGAGGTTGCCTTTGCGCGCCTCGTCGCAGGCCTTCCTGCCCCCCACCTTAATCGCGGAATAGGCCGGGGGCATCTGCATGGACGCGCCGAGGAAGGCTTCGAGCGTCTGCTCGGCGAACGAGGAATCGAACGCGTGCGCAGGCGGGCTGCCTTCGCGCAGGACCTCTCCGCACCGGTCGTCGGTCGCGGTAGACCGCCCGAGAACGATGTCCGCGACGTACGACTTGTCGTGCGCGGTCATGTACTTGTCCAGGCGCGTGGCGGGACCGACCAGGATGGGAAGAACGCCGGTGGCGAAGGGATCGAGCGTGCCGGCATGCCCGACGCGCTTCTCGCCGAAGATCCTGCGCACCCGCGACACCACGTCGTGCGACGACATGCCGGAAGGCTTCACGACGCCCAGCACCATGCTCAAACCCGAGGCTCCGCGCTTCATGAGGGTTCCTCCGACGGCGCCAGGCTACAGCGTGGCCAACCGGTCTTGCATGATGCGCACGGCCTCGTCGATGCCGCACTCGAGCGTGAAGCCGGCGGCAGCCTTGTGGCCGCCGCCGCCGAACTCGCGGGCCACGGCGGCCACGTCGGTGCCGTCCTTGGCGCGCAGGCTGCCGCGCACGCACCCTTCGCGCTCCTTCAGGATGCATGCGACGTCGAAGCCGGCGATGGAGCGCAGGGGCGCGATGGCGTTCTCGACGTCGTGCTTGTCGGCGCCAAGGGCCTCAATGTCGCCGATGGATATCCAGCTGAGCAGCGCGCGCCCGACCACCTGCATGCGGTCGACGGCGAGGGCGTCGATTTTCACGGACGCCTCGGTGCGCTGCTGGAAAAGCGCGGTTGAGATGCGGGCGGCGTCGAGGCCGCACGCCATCATCTCGACGGCTCCCTGGAACGCTTCCAGGTTGGTGTTCTGGTGCATGAAGCGGCCCGTGTCGGTCAGCAGCCCGGAATAGCAGCACGTCGCGACCTCGCGCATGTCCTCGCCCTGCGGCGAGATTCCCAGAAGCTTCGCGACCTCCCACACGAGCAGCGACGCCGACGCGCTGTCCGGGTCGGTGTAGCTGAGCCGGCTTGCGCGCTCGGGCACAGCGTGGTGGTCGATGGTGACGGTAAGGGCCGCCGCGGCCCTGACGGCCTCGGCGGCCTCCCCGATCCGCTGCGCGCCTGGCGCGTCGACCATCACGAAGGCATCGATGGGCTCGTCGAACGCGGCGGCGGGAACGAGCGACGCGAAGCCGGGCATGAACGACAGCGACGCGTCCACGGGCCCGTCGTCGGCCACGAGCGCAAACGCCGTCTTCCCGACGGCGCGCAGGGCGCAGGCAAGCCCGAGCGTGGAGCCGATGCAGTCCCCGTCGGGGTTGACGTGCCCGCATATGGCGATGGCGTCACGCTTCAGCAGCTCTGCGGCGATTTCCTGGAGCGTGGTGTTCGTCTGCGGGGTGACGGTCATCGGTCGGGCCCTTCGCCGCCCTCCTGCGCCGAGGCATCGGAAAGGCGGCCCTTCTCCTGCTCGAGGAAGCGCCCCATACGTTCGGCGACGTCCACCGTCTCGTCGAGATGGAAGCGCAGAAGGGGCGCCTTGCGCCAGTGCAGCTTCTTCGCCATGACGGAGCGGATGTGCCCCTTCGATGCCTCGAGCGCCTGCGCCGTCGACTCGTAGCGCCCGGGGTCGACGGTGTAGAACGCGTCGCAGTACGCGCGGTCGTAGCTGACCTTGCAGCCGGTGATGGTGACGAGGTCGAGCCGGGGGTCGGAGACGTCGAACAGCAGGATGCCCGCGATCGTCTCGCGGGCCTGCTCGTCGACTTTGCGGTTTCCCTGCTTCATTACTCGGTGCGCTCGACTTCCTTGACCACGAAGCCTTCGATGGTGTCGCCCACCTTGAGGTCCTGGAACTTCTCGATGCCGATGCCGCACTCGTAGCCCGAGCGCACGCTGGTGACGTCGTCCTTGAACCTGCGCAGCGAGCTGATGACGCCTTCGAAGATGACGGTGCCGTCGCGCACGACGCGCACCTTGTCGTCGCGGTGCAACTCGCCCTCGATGATGTAGCTGCCCGCGATGGTGCCGGCCTTGGGCACCTTGAAGGTCTCGCGCACCTCGGCGATGCCGGTGTCCTCCTCGACGATGTCGGGGGACAGCAGGCCCACGCGCGCGGCGTTGATGTCCTCGATCGCCTGGTAGATGACCCTGTACAGGCGGATGTCCACCTTCTCCTTCTCGGCCTGCTGGCGGCTCTTGCCCGTGGGGCGCACGTTGAAGCCGATGATGATGGCGTCGGACGCCGCCGCCAGGGTGACGTCGGTCTCGGTGATGCCGCCGACGGCGGAGTGCACGATGTTGATGCGCACCTCGGTCTGGTCCATCTTCTTGAACGCGTCGGCCAGCGCCTCGATGGAGCCCTGCACGTCGGCCTTCACGATGAGGTTGAGGTCGGTCTGCTTGCCCTCCTCGATGCGGCTGAACAGGTCGTCCAGGCTCATGTGCGAGGTGTGCTG
>CAJUSL010000011.1:0-12389 GCA_910589135.1 uncultured Eggerthellaceae bacterium | reverse complement strand
CGGGCGCGCAGCGCGCGCTCCTCGGCCAGCTTGCGGGCGTCGCGCTCGTCCTCGAACACGCGGAACTCGTCGCCGGCGGTGGGCACCGAGTTCAGGCCCAGGATTTCGACCGGGTCGGCCGGATGCGCCGCGTCGACGTGTTCGCCGCGCGGGTTGACCAGGGCGCGCACGTGGCCGTACGACGTGCCCGCGACGACGGCGTCGCCCGGATGCAGCGTGCCGCGCTGCACGAGCACGGTGGCGACGGGGCCGCGGCCCTTGTCCAGGTTCGCCTCGATCACGAACCCGGACGCGAGCGCGTTCGGGTTGGCCTTCAGCTCGAGCACGTCGGCCTGCAGGATGATGGTCTCCAGCAGGTCGTCGATGTGCAAGCGCTTCTTGGCCGACACGTTGACGAACATGTTCTGGCCGCCCCAGTCCTCGGGAATGACCTCGTATTCGGTGAGCTCCTGGCGCACCCTGTCGGGATTGGCGCCGTCCTTGTCGATCTTGTTGACCGCGACAACGATGGGGACGCCCGCCGCCTTCGCGTGGTTGATGGCCTCGACGGTCTGCGGCATGACGCCGTCGTCGGCGGCGACGACCAGCACGATGACGTCGGTGACCTGGGCGCCGCGGGCGCGCATGGCGGTGAACGCCTCGTGGCCGGGCGTGTCGATGAAGGTGATCTGGCGCCCGTTGATGTCGACGACCGACGCGCCGATGTGCTGGGTGATGCCGCCGGCCTCGCCCTCGGCGACGCCGGTGTCGCGGATGGCGTCGAGCAGGGACGTCTTGCCATGGTCGACGTGACCCATGACGGTGACCACGGGCGGTCGGGCCTCGAGGTCGGCGTCGGTGTCGCTGTACACGATGGTGTACTCCTCCTCGGGGGACACCACGCGCACCTTGCGGCCCATGTCGTCCGCGACGATCTCGATGAGGTCGTCGCTCATGGACTGGGTGAGCGTGAGCACCTGCCCCAGCAGGAAGAGCCTCTTGATGATGTCGTTGGGCTGCACGGCGAGCAGCTCGGCGAGCTTCGCGACGGTGGCTCCTTGCGGAACCTCGACCACCGAGTCGTCGAGCACGAGCTCGGGGTCGATGCCGCGCTCGATGGCCTCGAGCTCGGCGCGCTCGCGGGCTTCGGCCTCGCGCTTCTCCTTGCGCTTCTTACGCCTGCCCTCGCCCTCGCTGCTGGTGGCGGCCGCGGCGACCGCGGCGCGTGCCTCGGCGAGCACCTTGTCGCGCTGCAACTTCTCGGCCTGGGCGGCCATCTGGGCGTAGCGGTCCTCGCCCTGCGCCGCGCTCTCCAGCTCGGGCACGACCTGCGCGCCCTTCTTGCGGCCCCCCTTGGCGCCCTTTGCGGCCTTCTGGGGGGCTTCCGCCTTCTGCGTCTGGATGCGCTGCTGCTCGGATTCGATCTGGGAGAGCAGCGAGCTGAACTTCCCGGAGTCGGACTGCGTGGGGGCGAGCTTCTTGGGCTTGGCGGCCTTCTCCTCGGCGGAGGACTGCGCCTTGGAGGAATGCTTGCCCTTGTTGCGCAGGGACTCCTCGACCGCCTGCTTCTTGGCGACCTCGGCGGCCAGCCTCTCGGCCTTGGCGCGCATCTCGGCCTCGCGCCTCTCCTGCTCGACGCGCCTGTTCTCCTGCTCTATCTTCTCGGCAAGCGACTCGATGCCGGACGTCGCCTGGGTCTCGATGCGCACCTTCCTGCCGCCGGCCTCGGCGTCGTCGGCCTTGTCGCCCTTCTGGGCGGCCTTCGCGGCCTCGCGCTCGGCGAGCTCCTTCTCGACGGCCGCCTTGCGCTCCGCCTCTTCGGCGGCCTTCTGCTTGTCGGCCTTCTTCTTCTGCTTCTCCAGCTCCTTGCGGTCCGCCTCGGCGAGCTCCTCGGAGTTCTGGAGAATCTCCGACTTCATGCTCTCGCGAACCTTCTCGACGTCCTCGTCGGAAAGGACGCTGGCGTGCGACTTGGCCTGAATGCCAAGATCCTTGAGGCGCGCGAGCATGTCCTTGCTCGTGAGCCCCGTCTCCTTCGCCAATGCCCCTACGCGCATACCGGCCATATAGTTACTCCTCGCTCCCCTTCGCAAACCCTTCGGACGCAAGCGCGTGCGCCTGGCTCCGAAGCCTCGTGCAGTCGTCGGCGGTCACCTGGTGCCTCAGCGCCCGGGCCAGGGCGCCGCTGTCGGTCGCCTCGTCCAGGCACCGCTGCGAGCACACGTATGCCCCACGGCCCGGACCCTTGCCTTTGGAATCCACGAGAATCCCGCCGTCGGCGACGCGGACGATGCGCAGCAGGTTCTCCTTGCGCGCCTTCCGCCTGCAGCCGATGCATGTCCTCTCGCGGTCCAATCCGTCTCTTCCAGCCTGTCTTTGCGGCGCCGTCGACGCCTATTCCTCCATGAACGCGTGGACCCCGCAGAACTGGGACCCCTCGCGTGCGTGGTTCCTGCAACGCACCCCGTCCTCGCTGACGTGGGCGCAGAACTCGTCGTCGAACGACTCGGCCTCGTCGTCTGCCTCGACGTTCTCGATGAGCGACTCGCCCATGAAGCTGGCGGGCTTGATGTCGATGTGCCAGCCCGTGAGGTGAGCGGCGAGGCGCGCGTTCTGGCCCTCCTTGCCGATGGCGAGCGAGAGCTGGTCGTCGGGAACCACCACGGTGGCGTGGTGGTTCTCCGCGTCGATGGTGACGTTGGTCACGCGCGCCGGGGACAGGGCGTTGGCGATGTAGGCCGCCGGGTCGTCGCTCCACTGGATGACGTCGACGCGCTCGTTGCGCAGCTCTTCGACGACCATGCGCACGCGGGACCCCTTGGGGCCGACGCAGGCGCCGACCGGGTCGAGGTTGGGCTCGCGCGAAGCGACGGCGACCTTCGAACGCACGCCCGGCTCGCGGGCGATGGACTTCACTTCCACGATGCCGTCATAGATTTCGGGCACCTCGATCTCGAACAGGCGCTTGATGAGGTCGCGATGGGTGCGGGACACCACGATGGACGGACGGGTGTGCTCGCCGCGGACGCGCGGGGCGTCCGAGTCAGGGTCGCGCACCTCGATGATAAGCAGCTTGAGCCGCTGGTTGTGGCGGTAGTGCTCGCCGGCGGGACGCTCGTTGCGTTCCTGCGGGTTGCGCTTCTGGTCGAAGTGCGGAAGCTCGGCCTCCACCCCGTCGCGTATCTTGATGATGGTGAAGTCGGGCGTGCCCTGCAGCACCGTGCCGGTGATCAGGTCGCCGACGCGGTCGGAGAACTCCTCATAGATGGACTTGCGCGTGGCGTCGCGTACGATGGACGCGATGACGCTCTTGGCGTTCTGCGCCGCGATGCGGCTGACCCCCTCGGGCGTGACGTCGCGCTCTTCGAACTCGGAGTACTCGCCGGTCTCCTCGTCGGGCTCGCCGACGGGAACCAGCTCGAACACGTAGATGCGCCCCGTCTGCCTGTCGATGGTCACCTTCGCGTCGTACTCGAGGTCGAGGATCCGCTCGTAACTCTTGGCGAGGGACTCCTCAAGACGCTCGATGATGTAGAACTCGTCGATCTTGCGCTCGTGCGCCAATGCCTGCAGCGCCTCGATAAGCGACAATTCCTCTTCAGCCATTACGTCCTCCGTGTTTCCTTGATGCCTGCGTACAACCTGCTAGAAGTCGACCCTGCCGACGAGGTTCGCCCGCCGGATCGACGATATGGGTATGCATGCGCGCCTGCCGTCGAACTCGACGGCCACCTCGTCACCTTCGACCTCGGCGATGACGCCCTTGAAGTTCGCCTGGCCGTCGATGGGGCCCATGGTGCGGATCTTGGCCTCCTCGCCGACGAAGCGGGCGAAGTGGGCGGCGGTGCGAAGCGGGCGATCGATGCCGGGGGACGAGACCTCCAGCGTATAGGCGCCCGGGAACGGGTCGATCTCGTCCATCGTCTCGCCGATCCACTCCTGCGACTCGGTGAGCTCCTTGAACGAGACGCCGTCTTCGGCGTCGATGTAGACCCTGATCACGGGCGCCTTCGACGAGCCGATGACCTCGACCGTGACGACTTCGACGCCGCGGTCGGCCGCCAGGGGCTCGAGCGCGTCGAGGATCTGTTGTTCCTTCTTCGTCAGCACGGTTGGACTCTTCCCTTCAGCTTCGCGTCCGGACAATAAAAAAAGCGGGACGATGCCCACTTTCCAAACGGTCCGAAAAGTTCTGCGCGGCGCAATTGCCACGTGTTCATCCTAGCACACGAATCCCCCGCATGCAACGTGGAATCAGGCAGAAAGGCGACGGTGCGGGACGGCGGCGCGCCCGCTTCCCTACGACTGCGCCCGAGGATGCGCCGAGAGGTACTCCTCGCGCACGTGCTGGCGGTCCACGTGCGTGTATATCTGCGTGGTGGATATGTTCGCATGGCCCAGGATCTGCTGGATGACGCGCAAGTCGGCCCCGCCTTCCAGCATGTGCGTGGCGAAGGAGTGCCGAAGCGTGTGCGGGTGCAGCGATTCGATGCCCGCCGCCTCGCCCGCCTTGCGCACGATGCCGAAGAGGCCCTGCCGCGTCAGGCGCCCCCCGCGCGCGTTCAGGAAGACGGCGCCCATGTCCTCGCGGCGCGGGCGCTTCGCCTTCATGCTCAGCTCGGCGCGCGCCCCTTCGTCGCAGTAGGAGCGCAAGGCGTCCATGGCCGCCCCCGATACCGGCACCAGCCGCTCCTTCGACCCCTTCCCCATCGCCACCAGAAAGCCGTCCTCGAGGTGCAGCGCCGCCATGTCGAGCCCGCACGCCTCGCTGGCGCGCAGGCCGCAGCCGTACAGCGTCTCCAGCAGCGCCCTGTCGCGGCGCTCGAGCGCGCCGTCGGCGCCCATCGCGTCCAGCATGCGGGACACCTCGGCGATGGAGAGCACTTCGGGCAGCTTCGAGGGTACCTTGGGCAGCTTCAGCACGTCGATGGGCGACCTCTTCGTGTACTCCTCGCTCAGGGAGAACTTGTGGAATCCACGCACGGTCGACATCTTCCTCTTCACGGTGGCGGGGGCGTACCCCGCCTTCGAAAGCGACACCTCGAAGTCGACGACGGCGGCAGGCTCGACCTCGTCGACGTCGCCGACGCCCAAGGCGTCCAGGTGCGCGGAGTACGCCTCGAGGTCGCGCGCGTACTCGTCGATGGTGTTCTGGGAAGACCCACGCTCGATGCGCAGGTAGTAGATGTACTCCTCGATGGCCTCGTCGATTCCCATGAGCGGATTATATAACGCCTTGGAGGCCATGCCGTCGAGCGGGCCGCCCGGCTTATTCGGCCCGCGCGCATCCGCCCCGGCTCGTCGCGCCTAGCCCTGACGCGCGATGGCGGCGCCGACGAAGTCCCGGAACAGCGGATGGGGCCTGTGGGGGCGGCTTTTGAACTCGGGGTGCGCCTGGCTGGCGACGAACCACGGATGGTCGGCGACCTCGACCATCTCCACCAGCCGCCCGTCGGGGGACAGGCCCGACAGGACAAGCCCGGCCGCCTCCAGGCGGTCGCGATAGGCGTTGTTCACCTCGTAGCGGTGCCGGTGCCTTTCATAGACGAGGTTCTCGCCGTAGGCCGCGGCGGCCAGCGACCCTTCCTGCAACCGGCACGGATACGCGCCCAGGCGCATGGTCGCCCCCTTGTCCACCACGTCCTCCTGCTCGGGCATGAGGTCGACGACGAGGTGGGGGGCTTGCTCGTCGAACTCGGCGGACGTGGCACCCTCCAACCCGGCGACGTTTCGCGCGAACTCGCACACGGCGGCCTGCAGGCCCAGGCAGATGCCGAGGAACGGCACGCCTTGCTCCCGGGCGTGCCTGACGGCCAGCATCTTTCCCTCGAAGGCGCGCGAGCCGAACCCGCCCGGCACCAGGATGCCGGCCATTCCAGCCAGCCGCTCGCCCACGTTCTCGGGCGTCAGCTCCTCGCCGTCGACCAGGACGGCGTTCACGCTCCTCCCGTGGAACACGCCGGCGTGGCCCAGCGCCTCCATGACGCTGAGGTAGGCGTCCGGAAGGCTGACGTACTTCCCGACCACGGCCACGTCGACGCTGCCCTCGCAGCCGGCCTTGGCCTCGAGGAAGCGGGTCAAATCCGACAGGTCGGCCCTGTTGGGCGCCAGCCCGGCGCGGTTCAGCACCATGGCGTCGAAGCCCTGCTCGTACAGCATGACGGGGACCTCGTATATCGAGGGGGCGTCGACGCAGGCGAGAACCGCCTCGGGAGCGACGTCGCAGAACAGGGCGATCTTGTCCCTCACCGCGTCGGATATCTCGTGGTCGCTCCGGCACACGATGAAGTCGGGCTGCACGCCGATGGAGCGCAGCTCCTTGACGGAGTGCTGGGTGGGCTTGGTCTTCACCTCGTGGGCGGCGGCGATGTAGGGGACGAGCGTCACGTGCACGAAGAGGACGTCCCCTGCCGGGCGCTCCTTCCTGAACTGGCGTGCGGCCTCGATGAAGGGCAGGCCCTCTATGTCGCCGATGGTTCCGCCGATCTCGGTTATCACGATGTCGGCGCCGGTCTGGCCGCCTATGCGCACGAGACGTTCCTTGATGGCCTCGGTCACGTGGGGGATCACCTGCACGGTCCCCCCGAGGAAGTCGCCCCGCCTCTCGCGGGCTATGAGCGTCTGGTAGATGGACCCTTGGGTGAAGTTCGACTCGCGGGTCAGGCTCTCGTCGATGAAGCGCTCGTAATGGCCCAGGTCCAGGTCGCCTTCGTGGCCGTCGTCGGTGACGAAGACCTCGCCGTGCTGGAAGGGGCTCATGGTGCCGGGGTCCACGTTCAGGTAGGGGTCCATCTTCTGCATGGCGACCTTGTAGCCCCTGGCCTTGAGGAGAAGGCCCAAGGACGCGGCCGTTATCCCCTTGCCGAGCGACGACACGACGCCGCCGGTGACGAAGACGTACTTGGTCATGCGAACCACCCCGTAACATAGTCAGCGCGAATGCTTACGGGACTCCATTCTACGGCGCGCCGCGATTTGGCGAAGCGCTGCCGAATCGCTTTTACAAACTGGTAACATTGATGGCACCGAAGGCTCCCGACCCGTCTCGAAAGGAATCCCATGAAGATCGGTTTCGACAACGAGAAGTACATCGAGATGCAGGCCGACCGCATCCGCGAGCGCATCGGGATGTTCGACGGGAAGCTGTACCTGGAGTTCGGCGGGAAGCTGTTCGACGACTACCATGCGGCCAGGGTGCTGCCCGGGTTCGAGCCCGACACGAAGATCCGCATGCTGCAGAGCATGGCCGACGACGTCGAGATCGTCATCGCGATCAAGGCGGGCGACATCGAGGCGTCGCGCATGCGCAGCGACATCGGCATCACCTACGAGGAGGACGTGCTGCGCCTGATGGACATCTTCCGCTTCATGGGCTTCAAGGTCGGCGGCGTGGTCATCACGCAGTACAAGAACCAGCCGGCGGCCGACGCCTACCGCAAGCGCATCACCGACATGGGCATCACCAGCTACCTGCACTACCCTATCGCGGGATACCCCTACGACATCGAGCACATCGCCAGCGACGAGGGCTTCGGCAAGAACGAGTTCATCGAGACGACGCGCCCGCTCGTGGTGGTGACCGCGCCCGGCCCCGGCTCGGGCAAGATGGCCACGTGCCTGTCGCAGATATACCACGAGCACAAGAGGGGGGTCGTGGCAGGGTATGCGAAGTACGAGACCTTCCCGGTGTGGAACCTTCCGCTGACGCACCCGGTCAACATCGCCTACGAGGCGGCCACGGCCGACCTTGACGACGACAACATTGAGGCCTACGGCGAGACCACCGTCAACTACAACCGCGACGTCGAGATCTTCCCGGTGCTGCGGTCCATGATGCAGCGCATCTCGGGGTCGAGCCCCTACGCCAGCCCCACCGACATGGGCGTCAACATGGCAGGCTTCGGCATCTCCGACGACGAGGCGTGCCGCGAGGCGGCCAACAACGAGATCGTGCGCCGCTACTTCGCGGCCGCCGTCGAGGCGAAGCGCAACGGGGGCGACGACGGCGAGGCGAAGAAGATCGAGCTGCTGATGAACCAGGCGGGCATCAACGCCAACCTCTCCCCTGCGCGGTCCGCCGCGCTGCTGAAGGCCGAGATGACAGGGCGCCCCGCAGGAGCCATGGTGCTGCCCGACGGCACGGTGGTGACCGGCAAGACGGGAAACCTGCTCGGCGCGGCCTCGGCGCTGCTGATGAACGCGCTCAAGGGCGTCTCAGGCGTCGCCGACGACGTGGACGTGATATCCGACAACGTCATCGAGCCCATCTGCCACCTGAAGACCGAGCACCTGCACAACTCGAACCCGCGCCTGCACTCCGACGAAACGCTGCTGGCGCTTTCGGTCAGCTCGGTCAGCAACCCGCTGGCGGAGCGCCTCATCGACAACGCCGACAAGCTGCGCGGCTGCGACGCGTACTTCTCCGTCATCCTGTCGTCGAAGGACGAGCGGCTGTACAAGACGCTGGGCATCAACGTCTGCTGCGAGCCGGTCTACGAACAGCACCGTTACTATCACAAGTAGAAAGGCGAAGGCGGCCGCGCCATGTCGGCCGACGTCGACGCAGCCGAAACCGCCATAAGAATCACCGCCCGGCCGGCGACGACGCCTCTATCGAGTCACCGCGCAGGAATGCGGATGCCGAAGGCGTTCTCCACGCAAGGCCCTTCGACCTCGGAAGACCTCACACCGTCGGAATGCGGAAGCCTCATCGGCGCTTGAGCCTGCGCGCGAGCTTGCCCCAAAGCGCGGTGACGAACGACGCCTCGGGAAGGCGCATCTTCACCGCAGGCGCGAACGTGACGAACAGGCTCGCGCAACCGCAGACGGCGATGTAGGCAAGAGCGATGGGAAGCGACCCTCCCACGGGGGCCACGAACGTCTCAAGCGCCCAGAACAGCGCCCCGCCGGCCGCACCGCCGGCAAGTCCGAGAAGCAAGCCGCGCAGACAGCTCACGAGGATTGACTTTCCGTCGAAGTCGCATCGCGAGTAGCGCCAGGCGAGGAACGCGAGCGCAAGCACGTCGCCGATGACGTAGGCGGCGATCGAGCCCACGGCGATCCATTCCATCGTGACAGGATACCCCAAGCCCTTCAGCCAGACGGACCCCATGATGACGGCGACCTGGGCAAGCGAGGCCACCAGGGTGATGGCCGAAATGGCGATCATCTTGCGGATGCTGGAGAACACCATCAGCAGGTAGCTGTTCACCCCGTAGAAGGGCAGCGACGCCGCCATCACTGCAAGATACGTCGCAATCTGCGAGATGCCTTGCGCATCGAAGGCGCCGATGTGGTACAGGGTGACGAGCGGCTGTGCGTACACCGCCAGGTACACGGCGAAGGGAATCATCAGGAAGAAGATCTGGTTGGTGCCGCTGACGATGCCGCGCACCACTCCCCTCGTGTCGTATTCAGCCTGCATGCTGGACAGCTCGGTGAACATGGCCGTGGACACGGGAATGGCGAGCATCGAATACGGGAACGTGTACCAAAGCCGCGAGTACGCCAGCACCGAGGGGCCGTTGTCCGCGAAGCTGTAGGAGGCCGCGTTGCCCACGGACACGGTGACGAAGCCGCATACCGTAACGAAAAGGGCCGGCAGACCGATGCTGGCGGTCTCCCTGAGCGCCGGGTCCTTCAGGTCGAGCCGCGGGCGCAGTCTGATGCCGCAGCGCTTCAGCCCGGGAATCTGCAGCACCATCTGCACGAAAACGCCCAGCGGGCTTCCGATGGCGATGATGTAGACGGCCGCCTCGGGGTTGCTTGGCGCGACGATGGCGTAGACGACGAACGCCGCGATGACGATCACGTTGTTGAACACGGGCGCGATGGCGCCCCAGATGTAGTCGCGGTTGGCGTTGAGCAGCCCGGATATGATCGAGGACGCCCCGTAGAACACTATCTGGATGGCGAAGAACTGGAAGAACAGGGTGGCGGTGCCCATGACCGACTGGTCCGAGTAGAAGGACTGCGTGTATACCACCTGCGCAGGGAACGCCATGCACAGCGCCGCAAGGATTCCCAGCGCGAGCACGACCAGCGTGAGCAGGTTCGACGCGTATTCGGAGCTCGCATCCTTGCCGAGCCGCTTCTTCAGCGACAGGTACACCGGAAGAAACGCCGTGGTCAGCATGCCGCCCATGACCAGCTCGTAGAGCATGCTGGGAAGGTTGTTCGCAATCTGGTACGAACTGGACAGGAAGGTGGCGCCAAGGGCGTATGCCATCGACCAGGTGCGCAGGAACCCCGTGATCCTGGAGATGACGGTACAGGCGCTGATCAAGGCGGCCGAGCCTCCGACGGAAGCGTCGTCGAAGCCCTGCAATGGCGCCTCGGCCGTTTCGGTGCCCTCTGGGATGGGTTCTGCAGCGTGCTTCATGATATGAACAGTGTAGCGTTAGTTGGCTATAATTACAGGCGTTCGAAGAGAGAAGGTCGCCATGTTCGTCCTCGTCGTGCGCAACAACACCAACCCGAAGGCGATGGAGTCGTCGTACCTGCTTGCGGCCTATCTCGAATCCCAGGCCATCGACTGCAGCTTCGTCGACTCGGGCGAGCTGTTTTCGGGCGTCACGCGCGAAGACCGGGGGCTCGAAGGCGTGCGCGCCGATTTGGCCGTCGTGCTGGGAGGAGACGGCACCATTCTGCGGTGCGCCCGCTTCCTTGCCGGCCAATCGACGCCCATCCTCGGCGTGAACTTCGGCAACCTGGGCTTCCTTGCCAATGCCGGCGAGAACGGCGTGCTCGACCTGGTGGCGCATGCATTTGCCGGCGAGCTCATCGAAGACAAGCGCACCAATCTGGACATCGCGGTCGAATGCGAGGAAGACGCCGCGGGCGGCACGACCGTGCACGAAGGCTTCTTCGCCCTGAACGAGGTGGCCGTCACGCGCGGAGCGACGGGCCGCACCATCGTGTACTCCCTGGATGTCTCGGACGTGCACATGTCGGACGTGTCGGGCGATGGCGTCATCGTGGCGACGGCGACGGGCTCGACCGCTTACGCACTTGCCGCCGGCGGCCCCATCGTCAACCCCTCCTACGGCGGCCTTATCATTCAGCCCCTGGCCCCGCACACCCTGACGGCCCGAGCCGTGCTGACGGCGCCGAACGACGTAGTGTGCGTGGACCTTTCCAAGACGCGCGACGGCCGCGAAGCGACTCTTTTCACCGACGGCGACGCCCTCGCGTTCGATTCTCCGGTCAAGCGCGTGTTCGTGCGCCGGGGCGAATGCCCGACGACGCTGCTCTACGCCGACCGCAACCACTTCTACGGCTACGCCGCTTCGACGTTCTTCAAGAGCTGACGCACGCAATCGGAGGGCGCAGGCCCATGCAACCGGTCCGGCAGCCGCCACATCCCCCGAAAACAGCCCATGCAATCAGCGTGCGATTAGTGCAATTAGGACGTTCCAAACTGCACGCTACGATGCGATTAGGACGTTCCTAATTGCACGCGACAACAAAAAAGCCGCCCGGGATGGGCGGCTTTCATATCGAATGATTCGACTGCTGCTAGTCTTCGGCAACCTCGGAGGCGTATGCGCGCTGAACGGCCGGATCGACCTCGACACCCGGGCTCATCGTGGCGGAGACGGTGATCGACTTGACGTACTTGCCCTTCGAAGAAGCGGGCTTCATGCGAAGGATCTCGTCGTAGACGGCGCCATAGTTCTCGGCGAGCGCCTCGGGGGTGAAGCTCTTCTTGCCGAGCGTCACGTGGCAGATGCCGAAGCGGTCGGCGCGGTACTCGACGCGGCCGCCCTTCAGCTCGGTAATGGCCTTGGCGACGTCGTTGGTGACGGTGCCGAGCTTCGGGTTGGGCATGAGGCCGCGGGGGCCGAGAACCTTGCCCAGGCGGCCGACCTTGCCCATCTGGTCGGGCGTAGCGACGGCGGCGTCGAAGTTGAACTCGCCGCGGTTGATCTGCTCGGTCAGCTCGTCGGTGCCAACGATGTCGGCGCCGGCCTCCTCGGCGGCCTTGGCTGCCTCGCCCTCGGCGAAGACGGCGACGCGGACGACCTGGCCGGAGCCGTTGGGCAGGCTGACGGTGCCACGCAGCTGCTGGTCCGCCTGACGGGTGTCGATGCCCAGACGGAAGTCGCCGGTGACGGTCTCGTCGAAGGTGGCGGTGTCCATGCCCTTGAGGGCCTTCATCGCAGCGATAGGAGAAACCGCCCCCTCCGGGACCAGTTCTTCCGCCGCGCGGTACTTCTTGCCATGCTTTGCCATATTCCTCTTCCTTTCGTGGTGATGGCGAATCAGGCTGATTCTTCCACTTCTATTGCCGCCGGACGCCCGCAGGCGCACCGGATGCAACCAACACAGACGCGCGCACGCAGGCGCGCTTGAGCGGCTACTTGTCGCCGCCCTCTTCCTCGACGGCCTCGCCCTTGAGGAGCGCTGCC
>CAJUSL010000010.1:31907-37437 GCA_910589135.1 uncultured Eggerthellaceae bacterium | reverse complement strand
GAGCGAGGCAGCGGGTAGATCTCGTCGATGCCGAAGAGGCCCCAGTCCATGAAGTTGATCTGGCCGACGCCCGGCTTGCCCAAGCCCTGCATGGCCAGCAGCGCGACCTCGAGGCGTGCCGGCTCGCTCGAGTACGCAGCGCGGATGAGGCCGCCGCCGGCGCAATGCGCGATGGAGACCGCATGGGTCGCCCAGTAGCGGGCAAGGGCCTTGATCTGGCGCTCGGGGATCCCGGTGATGGGAGAAGCCCACTTCGGCGTCTTCGGCACGCCGTCCTCGACGCCCATGATGTAGTCCTTGAACTCGTCGAAGCCGATCGCGTGGGTGGCGAGGTAGTCCTTGTCGTAGGCGTCTTCCTTGATCCACACGTAGGCAAGCGCGCAGTGCAGCGCCGCGTCGGTGTTGGGAAGGATGGGAATCCACTTGCCCTCGTGGGCGGCGCCCGTATAGTTCAGGTCGGGCGAGATGAAGATGGACTTCAGGCCGACGTCATGGAGCCAGCGCACCAGGCGCCCGGGCTGCATGCCGCCCCAGCCCCACGGCGTGGTCTCGGGGTCGGCGCCCCAGTACAGAACCGCGTCGCCGTTCTCGGCGATGTCCTGGAAAAGGTTCTGCACGTGGCCCTGCTTGCCGACTGGGTCCATGCCCCAGATGTGCTTGGCGCCCCAGGTCCAGCCTTCCCAGCTGTCGGGCTGGCGGGCCTGCAGCGTGTAGCCGCCCATGAGGTCGAGCAGCTTGCCGGGGCAGCCGTGCGCTGCGTGGATGATCTTTGACTCGCCGTGGCCGTCCACCTGCGCGAGCACGGCGAGCGGGCCGTACTCCTTGTGAATGCGCTTCAGCTCGGAAGCGATGATGTCGGTTGCCTCGTCCCAGGAGATGCGGCGATACTTGGAGATGCCGCGGGTCTCGGGATGGCGGTCGCCGTTGGGGTCCCAGTCCACGCGAATCAGCGGGTAGGGCACGCGGTTCTTCGAATAGACGCGCTTCTTGTATGCGTACTGAAGCGGCGTCGGCATTGTCTTGTCCTTCGGCTCCAGCACGGCGCCGTTGACCTCGATGCGCCACGGGCGCATGTCGGCGATGTCGTAAGCGTCGTCGTAGTGCATGGGACGGATGCGGAGGATCTTCCCGTCCTTGACGTCGACGGCTGCGGAGTTGGACCCGAGTCCGAAGCCGCACAGGCCGAGCGATTTGTAGACTGTCTTCACGTCGTTTGACATTCCAACACCTCTCTTGTTGTCGGTTTGCTCGTTGGCTTTTCGTGCCACGAATGGGGCTTGCAATCCTTCCTTTCTTCGAGTACATTCCTTTGTCGATCCCACGTTCAATCCACTTCTTGCCAAGTCGAAGCTGGTTCGACTTTACGGGCCGCACGGGTTCATAGCAATCGCGTGCGCTGTCTGATTTTGAGCAGAACGGCGCCGGAAAACGATGTCTGAAGCCTATGGCCTGGAGTACTAGACGAGGCATGAACAGGACACTGGAACAGGGAAAACGTGCTGGCTGCATGAGACGAAGCGCAGCGGTCGACACGGAGAGGGGGCCGGACATGAACGACGTTGCGACCACGGGGCGGAAGACGACTCCGCTTCGCTTCAACCCCACCATCGGGCTCGCCGGGTTCGGCGTGTTGCTTGGCTGGCACTTCCTCATCCTGTACTTCTCGTTCCCGATGGCCGGAGAGCTGATCCCCGCCGAGCACACGTTCTTGCGGCAGGTGGTGCTGAACGCTTCGCTCTGCGTGTTCTTCGGGCTGTTCGGGCGCCTCATGAAGAACCTGCCCCAGCGCGACGGCATCGGGTCGCACGCCATCTCCTACTCCGCGACGGCCGTTGGCGTGCTGGGAAACGTGCTCCTGCTGGCCAGCCCGACGCTCGGCATCGCCTGGTTCATGGTGGCCGTGGCCGCGATTGGCGCGTCCGAGTCGGTGCTCATGCTGTTCTGGCTGCGGTTCTACACCGAGACGGCGGAGAACTACACGGGCAAGTGCCTGGGCGCCTCGGCCGTGCTGGCGTCGCTCATCTGCTTCTTCACCTACCACCTGACCGTCGAGGTGTCGATGGTCGTCCTGGCGGCGCTGCCCCTGGCGTCGGGCGCGCTGCTCGTCGCCATGACGAAGGACGTGCCGCTCAGGAAGAACGACCCGTCCGGCCTGGGGTCGGGCATTCCCGACTGGGGCCCGGTGCGCAAGCCCTACTGGAAGGCGACGGCGCAGCTCATGGCCATGGCGCTCTTCTTCGGCGTCGTGCAGGGATGCAGCTCGCCGCAGAAGACGCTGCTTCCCGCAGCCGACCCGGTCACGATCCTCGGGGCCGCGCTCGCCGGCGTCGTGCTGTTCGTCATCTACGCGCGCTCCGAGCACCTGCCCGAGGTTGGCGCGGTGGTGAGCACGTCGCTCATGATGTACGTCGCCGGCATGATGCTGCTGCCGTTCCATGCCCCCTACCTTTCGCAGGCGGCGGCGTTCCTCATCATGACCGGCTTCATCTTCTACTTCGTGCTCACGCTCGTGTTCGTGGTCGACCTGTGCCGCACCTTCGACCTGAACGCCACCGTCGCCGCCGGCATGAACCAGGCTCTGGAATACGCCATGTTCGCCATAGGCATCATGGCAGGCAAGTTCATATGGGTGCGGTTCGCCGACGAACGCAGCCTGCCCTTCGGCATCTCGCTGGTGGCCGTGCTGGTGCTGTACGCCATCACGCTGTTCCTGACCACCGACCGGCCGCCCTGGAAGGCCGCCTACTACAAGCCCGCATGCCCCGCCGACCTCACGGCGGACGTGCAGCGCAAGGAGGTCGTCGAGGTGGACGTCGTCGCCGTGCTGTGCGAACGCTACATGCTGACCCCGCGCGAGATGGAGGTGTTCGGCCTGCTCGCGAAGGGGCGCAACGCCGAGTTCATCCAGAACGCGCTGGTCATATCGAACCACACCGTGAAGACCCACATCTACAACATCTACCGCAAGATGGACGTCCATTCCCTGCAGGACCTCCTAGACGTGCTCGACGCCGAGGAGGACGCGCAAGGGCGCGCGCGGGCGGCGAATCAACCCGTCGGTACGATGGAGGAAGACGGCGGCAGGCGCTGAACGCGCGAATCTAAGGCCGCGCACGGGATGCGTCAGGCGCCCGCTTCGCCTAGGATGGTACCCGCCAAGTCATGAGTCGAGAACGTTGCGTCACGCGAAGGCCGCGCCACGGGCTCGCGCCGGCGATTCTCCCGGAAGCGCCGCGCGAGGGCCGCACCGGCCCGCGGCAACGCGCTCCCCGCATCCCACGCTCCTCAACGCTCACCTTCACAAGGGGGTATATATGACTGGTTCGACCAACACGCAGTTCCCCATGAGCAGACGGTGGCTCATCTTCTGCTCGGTGTTCTTCCTCGGCATCCTGACGTCCTTCGGGATGTTCAAGGCGCCCACCATGTTCACGACCGAGTTCGTGACCGAGCTCGGCTTCACGGAGTCCAACATCGGGTGGGTCATGTCGATGTTCACGCTCATCGGCGCCGTGCTGGCCTTCCCGGCCGGCGGCATCTTCGCCAAGCTCGGCGCGAAGAAGAGCCTCGTCATCACGGCGATCAGCCTCATCGTCGGCGCCGTCGGTGGCGCGCTTGCCACGAACGCCACGATGATGCTGGTCACGCGCTTCATCGAAGGCATCGGCATGGGCCTGATCTCAGTCGTCGGCCCCGCCGCCGTCGCCTCGATCATTCCCGCCCGCAAGCAGGGGCTTGCCATGGGCATCTGGAGCGTCTGGTTCCCCGCCGGCGTGGTGCTGGCCATGAACGTGACGCCCATGGTGTACGCGCTTGGGGGCACCTGGCGCGCGAACTGGTGGCTCTCGGCAATCTTGGCCGGGGTCGCCCTCGTCTTCGTGCTGCTGGTCTACGCCACTCCACCGCAGGAAGACGCGTCGCAGCAGACCGCCGAGACCGGATCGAAGCCCATGAAGCTGAAGCCCGACTTCTTCAGCATCGTGATGATAGCCGTCGCCTTCGGCTGCTGGAACGTCTTCAACGCCGGCGCCATCGGAGGCTTCTATCCTTCCTACCTGACTGACGTGCACCACCTCGACACGCAGCTGTCGGGCACCATATCCAGCATCACCAACATACTGGTGCTGGCGCTCGGGCCCATCTCGGGCATCGTCGCGGACAAGTTCGACATCCACAAGGGATTCATCGTCTTCGGCATGTTCGGCGCCGCAGTGCTGCTGACCTTCGCCTTCGGCGACAACATGGCCCTGGTGTGGGTGTTCGTCGTCGCCATGAGCTTCTGCTCGGCCTGCTGCTCCACCGGCGTGTTCTCGAGCGTTCCGCTCTATGCGAAGGACCCGTCGAAAATCGGCCTCGGCATGGCCATCGTCGCGTTCCTTCAGAACCTGGGCGGATGCATCGGCTCGGCGGCCTTCGGCAGCCTGACCGTGTCACTCGGCTGGAACATGGCGTCGCTCACGTTCTGCATCCCCGTCGCCATCGTCGGCGGCGTCTGCGCCATTCTGATCAAATCGCTCAAGCCCAAGAACGACAAGGCCGTCGAAGGCTGAGCCGCAAGGCTTTGCCGGCCGAAAAGGGGGCGCCTCGGCGCTCCTTTTTTTTGCGTCGGAGCGCATTCGCTTTCGAGGCACTCCCCGTCCCCTCACGCGCCCAGGGCGTACTTGGCCTTCAGGCGCGCGAGCATGTCGAGCACGGGGCCGCCCGCCAGCGCGAGCGTAGCGAAGGTGGCGATGCCCTGCACCGCGTTGAACGGCGCTCCCGCCGCATACACCGCCACCGCAGCCTCGGGCGTGAGCGAGCCCACCATCCACACGAGCGAACTGGTGTCCAGGACAGGGCCCGCCACCAGCAGCACGAACAGGCCGCCGCCCAAGCCGACCAGCAGGCGCGTCTTCGCCGACCACGACGAGCGCGGCACGGCGCCACGCTCGGCCAGGAAGCCGAACACGCCGCCGCACAGCCCGAACGCAAGCATCTGCCACGGCGTCCACGGCCCTTGCCCGAACATGAAGTTGCTGACGAAGGCCGCAAGGGAACCGGCGAGGAACCCCCGCGATGCGCCAAGGGCGATGCCGGTCAGCATGACGACGGCGGCCATGGGCTTGAAGCTGGGAACGAAGGCGAACGCCGCACGCGCCGCCACGGCCAACGCGACCATCACCGCCAGGACGACAAGCTCGCGCGCCTGCGGCCTGCCGCGCTCGAACGACGCAAAGAACGGCACCATGGACAGAACGATGACGGCGATGCTGGCCAGCAGGTAGGACGACCGGTCGAGGAAGGCCCCCAGCACGACCGCAAGCGGCACCGCGACCAGCGCCACGACCAGCATGAGCGCCGTCCTCCCCGCGTGCGCAGGCGCACGCTCCTTCCCTAGCCCAGGCACAGTTCGATCACGTCCTCGTCGGTGACGGCGTTCGCGAACACGCCTCGGCTCATGCGGCTGGCCGCCGTCGTGTAGAAGGCGTTCTGCGCGAAGAAGCGCCGCGGCGTGTCCGCGGCGACCACGGCCCCGTCGAAGAGCATGGCC
>CAJUSL010000010.1:28696-31897 GCA_910589135.1 uncultured Eggerthellaceae bacterium | reverse complement strand
TCGTGCGGCGTCATCACGATGGCGACGCCGCGCCGCTTCAAGTCGGCGAAGATGGCCGCCAGCACGCGCTTGAAGAAGCCGTCGACGCCCTTGGTCGGCTCGTCGAGCAGCAGCACGCGCGGGTTCGCGAGCAGCGCCTTCGCAAGGGCGGCGCGTTGCTGCTCGCCGCCCGAAAGGTCGAAGGGATGCGCGTCCAACAGGCGCCCCACGCCGCACAGCTCCGCGACCTCGACCAGCTCGTCGACGCGCCCATCAACCGATGCGCCGCGCGCCGGCAGCATCTCCAGAAGGTCGTCGCGCACCGTCTTTCCCGCGAACAGGAGCTGCGGGTCCTGCGGCACCATGGCCACGCCTCCGCGGTGCAGCTCGCCAGGCTTCCAGCCGGCCAGCCTGCGCCCAAGCAGGCGAACACGGCCCCGGTAGGGCCGCAGCGCCCCGCAGGCGCACTTGAGCATGGTCGACTTGCCCGCGCCGTTGCCGCCGACGACGGCGAGCGTCTGCCCGCGCGGCACGTCGAGGTCGACGCCGCGCAGCACGTCGGCGCCGTCGCGCGCGTGGCGGAACCACACGTCGCGCAGGGAAAGCGCCACGTCGGAAGAGGCGCCCCCGCAGCCGGCGCCTTCGCGGGCGTCGTCGGGCAGCCGCACGCGGCCAGGCGGGCAATCCCGCACGCGCTCGGCCAGCCAGGTGCGCCCTTCCCGCACGGTGAGCGGGCACGCGTCGGCGCGAGCGCCTTCGCCTTCAGCCGCTTCCACCCCGTGGAAGATGCGCACGGGCGCGGGCAGCGCGCACGTCATGTCGTCGCCATGCGCGTAGAGCTCGGCGGCCACCGCGCGCGGAGCGCCGGCGAACGCAAGCCGCCCCCCGCCCATCGCCAGCACGCGGTCGGCCGTCGCGAAAACGTCTTCCAGCCGGTGCTCGGCCATGACGACCGTGGTTCCCAGCTCGACGTTGACCTTGCGCACGATGTCCAGGAAGTCAGCCGCGGCGATGGGGTCGAGCTGGCCGGTGGGTTCGTCGAGCAGCAGAACGCTGGGCTGCACGGCCATGACCGACGCCAGGTTCAGCAGCTGCTTCTGGCCCCCCGACAGCTCGCGCACGTCGGCGCGGAACCATTCCTGGATGCCGAAGAAGCTCGCCATCTCGGCGACGCGCAGGCGCATCGTGCGCTGGTCGACGCCCAGGCTCTCCAACCCGAAGGCGAGCTCGTGCCACACCTTGTCGGCAACCACCTGGGCGTCGGGGTCCTGCATGACGAAACCGATCCGCGCAGCCTGGTCGCGCTCGCCTACGTCTTCGAGCGGCCGCCCGTCGAACAGCACGCGGCCCGACCTTTCCCCGTGCGGCGCAAGCGCGCTCTTCAGGTGACGCAGCAACGTGGTCTTCCCGCAGCCGCTCTTCCCGCACACGCACACGTACTGCCCGCGCCCGACGGAGAACGTGACGCCGTCGAGCGCGCGCCGCTTCGCCCCGGGATACGCAAACGTCAGATTCTCGACAGCGAAATGCGCCACGAGGCGGCCTCCCACGCGTTGACGACGGTCGGTGCGGCCAGGAAGGCCAGAAAGCACGCACCGCCCACGACGGCCAGCGGCGTGCAGGCAGGAAGCGCCAGTCCCGGGAAGTACTCCATGGCGAGCGCCCCCTGCGCCGCTGCCGCAAACGCGCCGGCAAGCAGCAGTGCCAGCACGGCCAGAAGCGCGACGTCGCGGGCGCCCATGCGGTAGCGCGCATAACTCGTGCGGCGGCAGGTTCCGAAGCCGCGGCTGCGCATGGAGTCGGCGGTGACGATGGATTCCTCGAGCGCGCAGCCCACGAGCGCGGAAAGCAGCGTTCCGGCCGCGCGCGTGCGCTCCTCCAGCGTGCCTTGCGAAGCGCCGAGCCCGACGCATGCCCGTGCGGACGCGATGTCGCGGGCCTTGCGCTGGTAGGCGGGCACCAGGCGCAGCACCATGGCGAACACCAGCACGGCGGCGGACGCGAAACGGCCGAACAGGTAGGCGAAGCGGTCGCTCGTGACCACCCGATTGCAGCCGAGGAACCACAGCAGGACCGATGCGAACATCATGGCCGTGGACGCGCCGAACGCCAACGCCTCGGCCGTGAAGGGGCGGCCGAACGCCCACGTGAACAGCACCGTGTTGCCCTGCGTGTTCAGCAGGGGGTTCGCCAGCGCCACGACCGCCAACGCGGGCACGAGGCCGGCGAGCACCTTCCAGCCCGCGCGTCCGCGCACGCACAGGTAGCAGGCGGCCGCCAGCGCGAGGCCTGCGCCCTGAAGGACGGGCCGGTTCGTCAGCACCGTCAACACGACCGCGGCCGCGAAGAACCCGAGCGCGACCGCGGGATGGAATGCAGCGATTCCCTTCATGCGTCTGGCAGGCATGCAGGCCGCGAGGACGGACGCGGCGGGCACCTTTACATGGTGATGTACTTGAACTCGACGGTGTCGCCGTCCGCCAGCACGCAGGAGTCGATGGACTCCATGACTTCCTCGCCGTTGACGGTGTACACCCACCCGCTGCTGCCCTCGGCGTCGATGCCTCCGATGCCGGTGACGTACTTGCCATAGCTGCTGTCCTCGATGTCGGCGTCGGCGCTCGAAGCCTCCAGCACGTCGAGCACCGTGGCGCCTTCCTCGGTGGAGACGGTCTCGTCAAGCGCCTTGAGGGCGTCGTCCTTGGGGTCGACGACGACGATGCCCACGCTCATCGACTGGGCCGCTTCGGCGGACGACGACTGCGAGCTGCTCGACTGGCTGCTCGACGAGGCCTCCGAAGACGCCTCGGACGCGCACCCGGCCATGGCGAGCGTCGACGCAAGAAGCAGCGACGCCACGAGGGCGGCGGCTTTCTTTCCAGGTTGGGGGAAGCTCTTCTTCCCGGCACGGCTGACGATCATGATGCGACCTCTTTCTTCCAGGGCTCCCGGTCGTTCGGCTCGGTATTCCGACTTCGTCCGCGAGGAGGCGGCGCGATCGGCGTCCGTCTTCCCGCAAAGCTTTACGGTTACTGGCATAGCGCAGGATTCTCACCCGCATTCCCCGAGGCACACGTGCGCTGCGCCCGTCTTCGGCGCAGTCCGATCGGAGCCATCTTGCATTGGGACTATAGCACGTGGCCGGGTGCCGTGCACGCCGCGAGAACAATTCCGCCGCGAGGCCGTGCGCCCGTCGTATCATTGTCGGCACCAGACGCCATC
>CAJUSL010000010.1:0-28587 GCA_910589135.1 uncultured Eggerthellaceae bacterium | reverse complement strand
GCCCGAGGACCACATCGGGCTGATGCTGCTGCTTGCGGCATGGATCGCGCGCCAGCGACCGGCCCTTCTCCGGGAATACCTGGAACGGCACCTGCTCACCTGGGCCCCGCACTTCCTGGACGTCGTGCGCGAGCAGACCCGAACGCCCTTCTTCGAAGGCCTCGCCCTGCTCGCGTCCTGCTCGCTGGCCGGGCTGCAGGACGAGCTGTCGCTGACCGTCGAAACCCCTCGTTTCTACCGGTGACGCCGGGACGGCGTTCGGCGCAGCACGACGACGAACGCCACGAACGCCACGATGCCCACAGCGGCCATGCAGCAATACAGCCACTGGTAGCCGATGACGGGCACGACGACGCCGAGCAGCAACGGGCCGATGCCGACGCCTGCGTCGAGCAGCATGTAGAACGTGGCGTTCGCAACGCTGAGGCGGCTGTCGTCGGCAATGTTCACCGCCATGGCAAGCCCGCACGACTGCACGGTGCCCACCCCGTAGCCCGCAAGCAGCGCCGCGCCCAGGATCATCCAGTCGTTGCTGGAGAACGCCACCAGCAGCATGCCGGCAGCAAAGGCGAAGAACGCAGGCCCCATCACGACTGCCGGGCCCCTGCGGTCGAACGCGCGTCCAGTGAAGGGACGCGTCAGGAACATGGCCAGCGCATACGCCACGAAGAAGACGCTGGCCGCACGGCTGAGCCCGATTTCGCCAGCGTAGGGGGTCAAAAACGTCAACAGGCTGGAATACCCGAAGAGCACGAGCCCGCACACGGCCGAAATCGGCAGCACCTTCGGCTCCACGGCCTTGAGAAGCCAGCCGGCCCCGCGCGCCGCCTGCCGCCTCGCACGGGCGGACGAGGGCGCCCCGCCGGCCGCGGCCGCCACGCCCGCGGCCCGCTCCGCATCGGCCGAGGCCGCCAGCTCGCGCGCTCCCTCGTCGCTGGGCCCGATCTGGGCGGCGGCTTCGGCGTCTTCCGCAGACGCCTCCGCAAGGGCAGCCTCCTTGGCGCCCTCCTTCCTGGGGGAAGGCTCCGCGGGCTTGAGCGCCAGCACGAACGGAACGCCCAGGGCGACGACCACGCATGCGACGACGAACAGCACCGGATAGCCCAGATGGTTGGCCATGAGGATGCCGGCGAACGGCCCGATGGCCGACCCCAGCGTGGACGACAGCATGAAGTACCCCACGCCCTCGCCCTTGCGCATGGCGGGAATGCCTGCCGTGACCATGGTGGCGATGGTGGTGGAGCACACGCCGTAGGCCACGCCGTGGGCAAAGCGCAGCCCGACGAGCGCCCACACGGGCTCGTCGACGAGGTAGAACGCAGTCATGCCCACCTCGAGGACGGCGGCCGTGAGCAACAGAGGTTTGCGACCCACGAGGGCCATCAGCGGCGCGCTGACGAAGCGCGACAGCAACGTGCCGATGATGAACGCGCTCGCGCACAGAGCCGCCAGCGCGGGAGGCGCCCCGTACACGTTCAGGGCGTACGCCGTCATGACCACCATCAGCATGAAGTAGTTGGTCGAGAGCGCGAAGTTCACCAGGGTTCCGCAGACGAAGTCGCGGGTCCAAAGAGGCTGGTGGCCGCCGCGCGCTCTGTGCGAGGAATCGCTCACCTGTCGTCGCCTTCCTTGGCAATGAGCACCGTGAAGGGCGATTCCTTGGTGACGGCATAGCTCACCGAGCCTAGGTACCCTTTCACGCCGCCCTTGCCGCGGCTTCCCATGATGATCAGGTCGCAACCGTTGCGCTTCGCGTGCTCGACGATGAGATCGGCCGGCGACGTGCCCTTCAGCAGGTCGACCGTGGCCGGGTTCGGAAGCTCGTCGGCCAGCGCCTGCAGCTCGTCGAGAACGTCGGAGGCGTCGTCGAACACGACCGTGTCCATGCCGATGGCCGCCGCACCCGACGGGTACAGCCGCATGACGTGGACGAGCATGACCTCGATGGAGGGGTCCTGGGCCGCTATCTGGCTGGCCAGCTCGAGCGCCTTGCGCGAAGGGTTCGATCCGTCGTACGCCACGAGAATGCGCTTACACCACATGCGAGGTCCTTTCCGAGGGTGCCTTGGCGCCGGCGCACGACGCGCGGCGCTCCGCCTCGATTATATCCCCGCGTAACGAGGGAAAACGCAATCGTATGGCAACCTGTGGGCAACAAGACGGAAGGCCGCCGGCGCACGGCTCGCAGGCGCCGGCGCACGTCGCGGCGTGCGAAGCGCAAGGTGCCGAGGCCCGGCCGCGTCGGCGCGCTGCAGCGGCAAGCGCGGCGCGCCGCGCCCTATTCCGCGACGAAAAGGCCGTCGCCGTCGACGCGCAGGAAGCCCTCGCGGGCAAGGTCGCCGACCAGGCCCTCGAACAGAACGGCGTCCACCGGGCCGCGCCCGCCCTTGGCCTCCGCCGCATCGAGCGCGGCGCGGGCGGCTTCGAGCGACACGCCTTCGGGCGCCCCCAGCACGATGCGCACCAGCTCGGCGCGCTTCTGGCGGCGCGACCCCTCGAAGGCGGACTGGCGGCTGTACGCCGTGCTCGCACGCGTGGGGTTGATGCCGCTCTTCTTCAACGCGGCACCGAGGTCGAGCAGCGCATAGTACCACCCGCGCGGGTCGACCTCGCTGGCCGTGTCGGCAACGTAGGGCACCAGGTCGCAGTCGGGAACCTTGTCGGCGTCGGGAAACAGCTCGTGGATGAACACGGCGCGCACGTTCGTCTCGACGTACACCGACGGCTTCTCGTAGGCGAAGGCCACCACGCCCGCAGCCGTGGCAGGCCCCACTCCCGGAAGCGCCAGCAGCTCGTCGAACGTGCCGGGTAGCTGCTCGGCCCCCGTGGCCGCCACCTGCTCGGCGGCCCGCTTCAGCGCGAGCGCCCGGCGGTTGTAGCCGAGCCCCTGCCAGAGCGCCAGCACGTCGGCAACGCTTGCCTGCGCGAGCGAGCGCACCGTGGGAAACGCGGCGAGGAAGCGCGGCCAGTAGTTCAGCACGCGCGCCACCTGGGTCTGCTGCAGCATGACCTCGGAGACGAGCACCGCGTACGCGTCGTCGATGCCGCGCCAGGGCAGGTCGCGCCAGTGTTCGGCGCCTTCCTCCCAGACGCGTGCGACGAACTCCGCCCGGCCGACGTCGCCGCACGGCCAAAGCGCGTCGTTGCGCATCACCTTGTATGCGTCCTTGCCCATGCCCCTCCCCTCGTCAGGCGCCGCCGCTGCCGCCTGATGCGTCGCCGTCGGCGTCCTGCACGGCCGCAGCATCCATCGCCTCGCCGCCTTTCGCCCTACGATACCCGTAGCGTCGTCCCAACGCGACCATGAATGTCGCCGCCACGGCGCATGCGGCCACCTCGGCGACGGTCACCGACAGCCAGATGCCGTCGATGCCCAGGACCAACGGCAGCAGCATGACGGCGGCCACCTCGAACACGAGCGTGCGCAGAAACGAGATCGCCGCCGACACGATGCCGTTGTTCAGGGCCGTGAAGAACGACGAGCTATAGATCGCGAACCCCATGAACAGGAAGCAGAACGCATAGATGTGGTATGCATGCACGGTGAGGTCGAGGAGCTGCCGGTCGTAGCCGACGAAGACCTCGGACAGCGGCGCGGCAAGCACCTGGCCTGCAAGGAACATGACCACGCTGCACACGGCGACGACTCCCAGGCTCTTCCACAGAAGCGAGCGCATCTCCACGCGGTTCTTCGCCCCGTACTGGTAGCTCATAAGCGGCGCCGAGCCCACCGCATAGCCCATGAAGATGGCGGCGAAGATCATGGCGGTGTACATGATGACGCCGTAGGCCGCCACGCCGTCCTCGCCGACGTAGCGCAGCAGCTGCAGGTTGTAGAGGATGGCCACCAGGCTCATGGCCACGTTCGCCACCATCTCGGAGGAGCCGTTCAGGCAGGCCTGCCCGATCACGTTCCAGCGAAGGTGCGGCCGCGTGAACCACAGCAGCGCCGTGCGGCGGCGGACGAAGTAGGCGAGGGGCGCCACGCCGCCGACGACCTCGCTGATGTTGGTGGCAAGCGCCGCGCCGACGAGCCCCATGCCGAGGACGCCCACCAGCACGAAGTCCAGCACGATGTTCGCGCACCCCGCCGCGAGGATCACCAGGAAACCCAGCTTGGGCTTGCCCGCCGTGACGAAGAAGCTCTGGAAGGCGTACTGCAGGATGTAGAAAGGCAGGCTGAGCATCATCATCCAGCCGTAGAGCACCGCATCGGCGTGGAGCTGGCCCTCCGCGCCCAGAAGCGTCGCCAGGCCGCCCATGCCGAAGCCGCCGGCCACGGCCAGCACGGTGCCGACGAGGAAGGCGAAGGCCACGAGCAGCGTGAAGTAGCGCCGCGCGCGCCAGGCATTGCCCTCCCCCATGACCTTCGCCACCAGGGCGCTTCCGCCGGTGCCCACCATCATGCCGAAGGACGACAGGATCATGACGACGGGCATGATGAGGTTCACGGCGGCCAGGGCCGTCTTGCCGGCGAAGTTAGACACGAAGAATCCGTCGACGATGAGGTAGAACGAGGAGAACACCATCATGGCGATGGTGGGAGCCGTGAAGCGCAGGAGCGCGCTGGTGGAGAAGTGCTTGCCCATGTCGATGGCGTCCTGCTTGGGCGCGGGAAGCTCGCGGGCGGGGCCGCTGCCGGGAAGGGCCGGCCTGCCAGCGGGGTGCTCGGCAGCGGGGCGTTCGGTTGCGGGGTGCTCGGCGGTGGCGCCCGTGCTGCAGGGGTGGCCGTCCCTTGCCGCGTTCGTGTTGCAGGCGCGCTTGTCTCTTGCGTTCGTCATGGCTAGAGCTCCAATGCGTCCAGCTGGGCCGAAAGGGACTCCAGGTAGCGGGCCGTCTCGGCGATCAGCCGCTTCTGCTTGGCGGGAGTGAATACCTCGACGGCGGCGCACTCCGCCTCGTACACGGGGCGGATCTTCTCGCGCACGGCCGTCTTGCCGGCGCGCGTGAGGTGCACGGTGCGCTCGCGTCCCTCGCCGCGGGTTTCCACCAGGCCGCCTTCGCGCAGGCGCTTGATGGAGGAGCTGACCGTCTGCTTCGTAGAGTAGCTCGTGCCGCAGAGCTGCTTCTGGGTGAGGCCGTCGCGCATCATGAGCGAGTAGAGGATCTCGAAGGCGCAGTCGGCGAACCCGGCGCGGCGCGCGACCTCGTGATAGAGCTCGTCCGTGCGGCGATAGAGCTCGTTGATGGCGGCAACGGTCTGCGGGGCAAGGGCCTCGTCACGGGGCTGCTGGGGCATGGGAGGTTCCTTCTTCTTCGGTTCCCAACGTCGATGTTGGTCTGATTTCAGACCCATTATAGCGTCCGATTTCGGACTTGCAACCATGCCGGAGCGCCGGGGATTGGCAGGGGTGGCCGATTTCGAGCTCGACGTCGCTTCCCTCGGGAAGCTTTCGGGAGCGTCCCGCGCCGTCAGAGCAAGACGCTGTTGAGAAACGCGGTGAGCACCGGGATGGAGGCGATGGAGAGCACCGTGGTGACGAACGTCCCCTGGGCCATGGTGTGCGAGTTGCCGCCGTACTGGTAGCACAGCATGGTGCCGTTGGTAGCCACCGGCATGCCCGACACCACCACGATGACCGCAAGCAGAAGCGGGTCGGTCACGAAGTAGTGGAAGACAAGCCAGATGAGCAGCGGGTTCACCAGCAGCCTGAAGAGAGACGCCGTCCACAGGCGCGGGCCGCCGACGAGCTCTCGGGCCGGCAGCGCCGCCAGAGACGACCCGATGATCAGCAGTGCGGCAGGGGTGGTGAGCGAACCGAGGGTCTCAAGCGCGTCGCCGACGACGGGCACGGCGTGCACGTTCAGCAGCGTGCACGCGATGGCGACGATGCACGAGACAATCGCGGGCGAGACCAGCCGCTTCGGAGACAGCTTCACGGAATCGCCTTCCGCGTTGTCCTGGGCGAGGAACAGGATGCCGATGGTGAACACCAAGAAATTGAACGGCAGGTTGAACACGGCCGCGTAGATGAGCGCCTCCGGGCCAAAGAGCGCCGTCAACACGGGGAATCCGATGAACCCCACGTTGCCGAAGCAGAGCATGAACTTGAACACGCCCCGGTTCCCCACGTGGATTCGCATGGCCGCGGTCAGGGCATAGGCCAACGCTATCACGATGGCGTAGCTGCCGCAGGCAAGCCCGAACGTCAGCAGGATGTTCTCGAAGGACGGCAGCTCGTCGGCGGCCAGCACGGCTCCGAGGATCATGGCGGGGAGCGAGAGGTTGATGATCACGCGCGAGAGCTTCCTGTCGAAGTCGCCATCGACGATCTTCAGGCGCTTCGCCGCATAGCCGACGCCCACGATGATGAACAGCGTGACCATCTGCTGGAATATTTCGAGTATCCCCTGCCCCATGGGAACAGTATAAGCCTCACGAAGCGGAGTGCGGCAGGAGTCTGACCTTCGCCGCATCGCCTCCCATCGCAGCCTCATCCGCTCGTTTGCGCGACTTGGCGGCCGATGATATCATTGATATCACCAGACGAAAGGAGTGCCATGGCCGACCTGCTGATAAGGAACATTCCCCCGGCAACGAAGAACGCGCTCCAGGCGCGGGCAGCCCGCAACCGGCGCTCCCAGCAATCCGAAGCACTTTCCATTCTCGAAGCCTCGCTCGGCAACCCCTCCAAGAGCTGGGTCGCACGACTCAGGGACGCAGCTGTGAGCGCCGGCGGGTTTGACCTCGAACTCCCCCCACGTCATGCGCCGCGCGACCGGGACACGCCCTTATGGGGCTAGCCTATATCGTTGACACCAACGTCGTCTCGGAGCTCATGACGGCGTCGCCGAGCCAAAGCGTCATCGACTGGTTCTGGGACCACGAAGGCGAGGTCTACCTCAACGCCATCACCGTGAAGGAGCTGTACTACGGCATGGAACGGCTTCCCGACGGCAAGCGGAAGGAGACGCTGCGGAACGCCATCGACGGCGTGGCAAGGGACTGCGCCGGCATGACGTTCGCATTCGACTCCTACTGCGGCTTCATCTGCGCGCGCCTGCAGCAGAAATCCGTCAAAGCGGGATTCAACGTCAGCATCGAGGACCTCATGATCGCGGCTATCGCCCTTAGAAACGACGCGGTTCTTGCAACCCGCAACACGAAGGACTTCGCACATCTCGACGTGCGTCTCGTGAACCCGTTCGAGGATGCGACGGGGGCCTGACCCCTGCCGCATCCCGCATTGCCAAGACAGTCATGTATCCCAAATCGCATCATACGGCCGCGACACTTGCCAACTTCTCGTTGATCCGCGCCATCGCATCCGTATAGTACTGCAGCTCCTGCGAGCTCATCTCCTCCTCGCCTATGGCGTCCAACTTGCCCATGGTCTCGCTGTATTGCGACATGAACTTCGCGTAGTCGGCAAGCATGCCAGGCGAGCCAGGACTCGCGCTGTATTTCTCCATGAACGCGCAATACTCATCGAAAAACGCCTCGTAGCTGTCGACTGCCTCCTTGAAACTCGGACGAATGCCATCTACGGGCTCATCTCCAGCGCCAGCCGGCCGCGTCGATTGGTCAGCGGCCGACGAAGACGAAGCTGCGCTTTGGGAGGAGCTGGAGGAGCTCTTCGGCGCGTCGAGGTCGATGGTCATGTACGACTCTTCCTCGTTGTAATTCAGCGAAAGATGGTAAGCCGCCTCGTTGTCGGCATGGAACCACGTCCTGCTTTTCTCGTAGTCGACCGTGAACCCTTTTTCGCGGCATGCCTCGACATAAGCGTCGTACTGCTCCATCGTCGTGTTGCCTACGTAAACATAAAAAGAATTGGACGACTCTGTCGAAATCTCGCCGTAGGAAGACTCGGGTGCGGGGAGCATGGCTGCAAGTCCGCTTGTTGGCCACTTGAATTCTTTGAAATCCTCCGTCACCGAAGATATCTCGATGTCGTCAAAGCCGGAATTCGACTTCGAACATCCGCTCGCCGCCGAGCCAAGCAAAAACAGCACAACCGCAAGGGTCAAAAGACCATAGCGCACGAAGGTAAGGTTTGAAGCTCTCATGATTCCTCCTTTGCAGACGACAAGCGCCTACGCCTGAAGCGTTGCGCCGCAGTGGTCGCACTGCGTCGCGACGCCCCTCACTACTTCGTTCTTTGCCCCGCAGCCGCTGCACGTGACGGCTACGGTCTCCACGGCAACGGGAGGACCGACAGGAGGAGCAGCCGCGGCATTCACCGAGCCCATGTTCCGGATGACACGGTTCCCTTGCTCGTCTACGACCAAGTCCTTGGCAAGCCCCTTCCTTATCATGAGCTTGAGGATGTCCTTCACCGCAGCAACGGAGGAGTTGGTAGCCTGGGAGATGGTCGTCAGCGAACCTGTCGGATCGTTGGAGAGCACGGTCATGTAGGTTCGATAATCCTTGATAAGCAATCGCCATTGAATCCCTGTCGCGACAAGGAACGCGCCGAACAGGACATAGGCGATTCCTTGAGGGGGCGAGACGGCGACCATGCCGATGCCTCCTAACGCCAGCAGTCCCCCAAAAACGAATTCGACGACGCTCGCCGTCTGGCCTCTTAGCTTCTGCTCCATGCTAGATGCCTCCTCTTCTCGATTGCCTCGTCAAAACCCTTCTCCGCTTGATCAGTCGCCTTAACCCGGCGACGGATGATTAACGCGATTGACAGATACGCCCCGACCATCGCCCAAAGGGCTCCCCCGAAGAGCACGCTGGCAACGAACAACGCCGCAGCGCATACGACCGCTGTTGTCGAGATGCCCGCTGTGGACAAAACGGAACAAGCATGGCGCTTCGCGCAGCCTGCGAATAGCATGCCGCCGGAAAACGCGGACTCGGCAACCAGCATCCCACCAAGCGACAACCAGACAAAGTCGGCTCCGAAGGGGACAAGGAATGCATACGTGGCCGCAATGACAACGATGCAGAGAACCCACGCGATGACAAAGGGCTTCGTTGGCAACGTCATGTCTGAACGCCTCCTTCCAAGCCCGGCGAGAATCCAGCGTCCACGGCAGATTCCTTCCCGCACTGGGGACAGAAGCGGTAGTCAGCGGGCATGGCGCATCCGCAATGCCCGCAGTATCTCCGAACGCTTCGTCCAGATGCCGGCTGGGCAGCGCCCGACGGCCGCGCAGCCTGCTGGACAGCCGGGGCCTGACTTGGCACCACGTTCAGATTCTGCACGATCTCGGCGAACGCCCCGCCCATTCCCGCGCCCATGCCGAAGCCCATTCCCATGCCCATGCCGGCGCCCATGACCGGTGCCGCCATAGACCCCTCGTTGGTCGCCGCGCCCTCCAAGGTGTCGAACGACCTCTCCTGGACGTAGGTGTAGCCGATGATGTCCATCTCGGCCTTCTTCGCCAGCGCGTCGCGAAGCCGGGCCACCGCCGGATCGTCCTCCGGTACGCTGATTTCGTTGACATAGAAATTGGGCAACGCGATTCCGTACTCGCCCATGACGAGAGCCATGCGTTCGCAAAGAAAGTCAGACAACTCGTCTAGGTGCATGTTGATGTTCAGGACGTCGATCTTCTTCTCCAGAATGTACGTTGAAATGGCATCCTTCACGCGCGTGACGTACAAGCCGCGGAAATAATCCGAAATGTCCTGCTTCGTGAACTCAGAAAGAGTTCCGACCAGCTTGACAAGGAACTTCTTAGGATCGTCGATGCGCAAGCCGAACTGGCCGTTGGAGCGCACTGGAACGAAAATACCGAACGTGGGATCTTGGATCTGAATCGGAGTCGGCGTCCCCCACTTAACGTTTAGGCTGAAAACCTTGTTGACGAACCAAACCTCGGCCTTGAAGGGCGAATCGCCCCCGAAGGGAATCTTGACGAGCTGTTCCAGGAAAGGAATGTTCTTGGTGCTAAGGGTATGACGCCCGGCCCCGAACACATCCAGCGCTTGGCCACCCTTGAAGAGAATAGCCTGCTGCGATTCGTTGACGATCAGTTGCGTCCAGGTGCCGAGCTCGTCGTCGGGATGCTTCCAGGCAAAGACATCGGGGTTGCCCTCGTATTTGATTACTGAAACTATAGCCATGGCGACCAGCCTCCGGCGAATCGTCTTTCCGCTATGGCTTCATATTTGAAGCCATAGCATTTATACTAGCACATACGCTTAACGCATGGATATCGAGCAAAAACGGCGTGCGCTGGGCGACGCCATCCGTGCGCGCCGGGAAGCCCAAGGGCTGTCCCAGGAGCGGCTCGCCCTCATGGTGGGCAGCAGCAAGTCCCACATCTGGCGCATCGAGACCGGCCGCGTCGGGGTCGGCATCGACGACCTCTCGCGCATCGCCGACGCGCTTGGCGCCGAGGTGCGCAGCCTGCTGACGTTCTAGCCGGACTCCCCGCCGTCCTTGGCGTCGTCTGCCGCAGCGTCGCGCGCGCCATCCGCATCGCCCGCGCCACCCGGCGGGTCGCACTCGGCGTCTGCCGCTTCGGCGGCAACGGCCACGCCATCGCCGCCAGCCAGCAGCCCGAACGCCCTCCTCGCCTTCCCTGCCGCCTGCGGGCGAAGCGAGATCTCGCCCCGGTAATCGATGTAGGCCATGAGCTCCGCGTCCTGCAGAATCTTCTCCATGTACGACAAAACCGCAGCACACAGCTCCACGATGGCTGCCTCGCCAGCCTCGCCGACCTCGCCAATCGCGCACGACGACACACCCATCTCCTCGGAGATGGCACGTGCGAGCCCCGTCGCCAGCTCCATGGCGAGCACCACGTCGTCGTCAAGGGCATCCGCGACCTCCTCGATGCGTCCGCCCTGTTCGACCATCAGCCGCTTCATGCATACGTAGAAAAGCGCCATCTGCAACGAGCCGGGGGCAAGCTCGCCGCCTGCAGCCTCCACGATCGAGGGCAGCAGCACGTCGTCTTCGAACACCGCCCAAAAGCCAAGGTATCCCATGTGCCTCATCGGGCACACGTTGTCGTCCCACCATGCGCGGAATCGATCGACCTGGCGCTCCACGCCGCAAAAGCCTTCCGTCTCGCCGAGCATGACGAAGTCGTCCACGATGGAGCCCAGCCCCTCGAACATCACCTCGTACCTGTCGTCGTCAACGTCCTGCATCAACGACAATGCCGCCCGGTATGCGGCCGATTCCCGCACTATGTCGGCGAACTCGTCAATCTGATCCGGGCCGGCCGCCAGCCCCTCGAACACGTCCGTCCCGGCAACCCTCACGAACTTCGCGAACAGAATCAGGTTGCGCAGTCGGTTCTCCTGACGCTTCAGCTCCCTGATCTGCTCCTCCAGCTCGCCAAGCTGCCCTTCGACCACGTCTATGAGACCCGAGTCGTCTCCGTCTATAACCTGGCCGATTCGGTCGAGCTTAAGCCCGTACGCCTGCAAGACCACGATTCGCCTCAGGCGCTCAAGGTCGGCGCTGCCGTACATGCGCCGGTTATTGGAGACTCCTTCGCCCGTGCGTGCCGGGCACAACAGTCCTATGTTCTCGTAATGCTCGAGCGCCCGCTTCGTCACGCCGGTCAGCTTCTCCACTTCGCCGCGCGTGCAGAACATCAACTCGTCCTCACCCATGGACCCACCTCCTTGATGCCAGTGTAGACCCACACGCCGCGTGAGGGTCAAGGGTTGTGAAGGCGAATCGAAAACGAACGCGCGACGGCACCGATGCCAAAAAAAACAGGCGTGCGGATGGCGCCGATGCCAAAAAGCGGGCGCGCGATGGACAAAAATTGCGAAAATCTGCGTTTTTGGCCCGCCTTTCGCCCCTATTGGGGCCCCTGGCACAAGCGAATCGTCCGCAAGGATAAAGAAATGCCCGGTCAGCGCGTTGCATCTTTGGCAAGCGCATCGAACCAGGCAGCCCTTTTCACCGATTTCCGCAATTTTTGTCCACAGGACGGCGAAAAACTGGCAACTGCCGCGAAACCAGCCGCGCATTCAGCGGCCGAGGGACGGACGTGGCCCTGGCTGCACGATGCAGCCAGCCCTCCAACGCAAAAAAGCCGTCCACATTGTGCAGCCGGGATCGCCCCGTCCCACACCAACCCCTGTTCCGTGTAGAATCGACGAGCATGAAAAAACTGCTGAAAATCATCGCCATCCTGGTGCTTGCGGCCGTCGTCGTGGTCGGCGGCGGAATCCTGCTCGCGAAGAACGGCATCGACAACCCCGTGTCGGATGCGGCTCAACAGGCCACGTACGGTGCAACCAACGCAGCCATCGACGCCACGGGCATAAAGGGGCAGATAGATGCGGCGCTTCGCGACAACGCAGGCGAGATCTCACGCCAGACCGGAATTCCCGAGGGAATCGTCGACGGCATGATAGACGACCTGGACGTGCAAAGCTGGAAGGTCGTGCCCCTTCCCTCCGACGCCGTTCCTGCAGGCACGTCGGACATCAACTACGGCGGCCACGACGCCGAGATAACCACCTATGACAACCCCGGCTTCGTGACCATATCCACCGGCTCGGGATCCGTCACGCTCGAGGTGCCCGGCAACGCCCAGGGCTACCTCCCCTATCTGGAATACCTCTAGGCCGAGGCGTCCCCATCACGAAAGGAGGGGCCGCCGAAACCGCGGCCCCTCCCCTACATGCGCGCTGCGCAATCCGCGTCAGCTTCTGGCGCGGGCGTACTCCACGCTGGCACGCGTGTCCGCACCTGCGGAGTCGAGCTCCCAGATGCGCGCGCCGCGCCCCTCCACGCGGGCCTTCGCCTGCGAGTAGTCCGACTCGGCGTCGTCCTCGTCGCCGAACGCAAGGGCCAGAGTCGGGCAGTCCATGGCGCAGAACGGCGGCTGCCCTTCGGCGATCCTCGGAGCGCAGAACGTGCAGCTCGGCAGGTAGATGGGCTGCCACCACATATGCAGGTCGGGGTACACGCCGGCCGGGCGGTCGATGCCCGCACCCGAGCCGTGCGTCTCCACCTCCACCCGGTACTCGTCGTCGGCCAGGTGGTTGCCGACCTTGCATCCCATCGCGCAGGTCCAGCAACCAATGCAGCGGTCGATGTCGACCAACATCTTATAAGCCATGGCTTAAGCCTCCTTCACGATGGTCTTCTGCGGATTGGGCACGATCTCGCCCTCGAACTTGCGGATGTCGCACCACGAGTCCCAATAGCAGTCGGTGGAGCCCGTCAGCGAGCTCATCGATTCCACATAGGGGTTGGGGTGGTGCCCCGCGGCCAGCCAATCGGCGAACCACTTGTCCTCCAGCGGCCCCTGCGAGTCCTTGCCGGCGCACTGGTGCGTGATCTCGGCATAGGTGCCCTCCTCGAACTGGCGGCGTCGCCAACCGAACCAGACGTGCACCGTGCCGTCCGGCACGCTTTCGTCGAGCACCAGCCGCGTGACCACATGCCCGCGCTCGTTGAACACCTCGACCATGTCGTCGTCCGCCAAGCCCAAACGCGCAGCCTGCGCAGGGTTCAGCCTGGTCGCCGGCGTCTCGCCCGACAGCTTCACGGTGATGGGGTCGTCGGTGAAGCTCGACTGCATGAAGAAACGCTGACGGCCGGTGAACAGCTGGTAGGGATACTCGGTGGACTTGCCGATCTTGTTCGGCTCGAGCACCTTCGTCACCGCCATGCCGAGGTCGGCAAGCTTCTCGGCGTACATGATCTCCATGCGGCCGGTCTCGTTGTCGAGCACCTCGGCCGGGTTCAGGTACGGAGTGTACTTCGGCTCGGGCGGCGCCGCCGCGCGAACCATCTTCTCCTGCTTCAAGCGCTCGTAAGTCAGCGGCGGCTGCACGCCCGCGATCAGCGGGTACTGCGATTGCAGGCGGATGTCGATGTACTCGGGCCCGGTCATGGTGAAGTAGTCGCCCAGTCCCACGCGCTTTGCCAGCTCGCTGAACACCCACACCGGCTCGTGCCCATCCACCTGCGGCTCGATGGCCGGCTCCTGCAGGATGATGTGGTTGTAGCAGGCGCCGGTGATGAGGTCCTCGCGCTCGAAGGACATGAGGTCGGGCAGCACGTAGTCGGCAATCTCGCCGGTATCGGTGAGCCACACGTCGTAGTCGACCACCAGGTCCATGTCGCGTACCACGTCAAGCCACCTCTGGCGGTCGGGCTGCTGGTGCACGGGGTTGCCCGAGCACACGATGAGCGCCTTGTAGGGGCTGTCGTCGGCCTCGGCGCGCGCGAACCACTCGTTCATGCGCACCGGCACCGACTTCACGCCGGCCACGCCGTCGGGGCAGCTGATGGGAATGTCGTTGAACACGAGCGGCCAGCTCTGCAGCTGCAGCGCCTCGAACACGCCCGAGCCTGGCTTGCCCAGGCGCCCGGTCAGCGCGCCCAGCAGCAGGAACTGGCGGTACGTCTCGTTGGAGTTGCGATAGCGCAGCCCGTAGCCCGACAGGATGAAGGCGTTCTCGGCCTCCACCCAGTCGCGCGCCAGCCTCTCGGCGTCGGCGGCCGAGATGCCGCACTTCTCGGCGGCGAGCTCGAACGTGTACTCGGCAGCGCCGTCCTTCAGCTTCTGCAGCGCCGTCGTGTAGCTGCGCCCGTCGAACTGGAACGTGCCGAACAGCGGGATGTCGGCCCCTTCGGGGTAGTCTCCCTTCTTGGCGGCCACCGCCGCGGGGGCGCCCGTGGCGTTGTCCCACACGTAGAAGTAGCCGCCGTCCTCGCTGCGCGCCAGCTGGCCCGTCTCGTCATCGACCAGGTAGGCCGCAATGGTGCGCGCCAGCAGGTAGTCGCTGGCCTGCAGGTCGTTCTGCAGGATGTAGTTCACCATGGCCATGGCCAGGTAGCCGTCCGACGCCGGCTTCATGGCCACGAACTCGTCGGCGAACCCGGCGGTGCCGTCGAAGATCAGGCCCAAATCCACGATGCGCGCCCCGGCCTCGCGCGCCCGCACGAGGTTCTGCGCGCAGCGCATCTGGTTCTCGATGGGATTGCAGCCCCACACGTAGATGAGGTCGGTGCCCACCATGATGCGCGGGTCGATCACCGTGCGCGGAAACTCGCTGCCCGCGTTGTAGAACTCGGCGTAGAACGGGCCGTTGTCCAGGCCAATGGAGCCAAGCGGCACCGTGACGCCGAAGGTGTTGGCGAAGCGGAACGGCATCAGGTTCTCGAAGCTGTATTGCGCAGGCACGCCGGCGCCCAGGTTCCAGAGCACTACCGAGTCGGGGCCGTGCTCGTCGCGGATGCGGCACAGCTTCTCGCCGATCTCGTCGAGCGCCTGGTCCCAGCTGATCTCCTCGAACGTGCCGCTGCCGCGCTCGCCCACGCGCTTGAGCGGCTTGCTCAGGCGGTTGGGGTCGTAGGGCTGGCGCCCCGCCAGGCACCCCTTCTGGCAGATGTGCCCGTCGGGTTCTTCGGGGGCCGAGTAGACGATCCGCTCCATGCGCTCGATCTTGCCATCCTTCACGATGGTCTTCAGCGCGCAGTAGTCGTGATCGCCCCATCCAGGGCAGGCTGTGTAGACGAACGACTCCTCTGACATACGCAACTCCTCTCTCATGTGCTGTTGCATCCCGGCGCAATGCGCCGGATGTCGCTCCTTCAAGCATAGCCACGTGGTGCCCTGCGTAAAGCATTCTTCGTTGACAATGTGAGAACTTGACAATATTGTTATCGAAGTAAACAACGGAACCCATGCGCGCAAGGAAGGCAATCATGGACACGCTGAAGGTCGACGCCCACCGCCGCAGGCTGGAAGACCGCTCGGATCCGCAGCACTTCGCCGCCATCGAAGGCGAGTCGGACTACCTCACCGTGATGAACCTGCTGTTCCGATCCATCAGCCAGGTGCTCGCCGAGCGCTGCTCGCTGACGACGCTGCAGTACCGCATGCTGCTGCGCCTGCTCAGCGCGCCGGACAACACGATGCGCACCACCGACCTCGCGGAAAACCTGCGCGTCTGCGCGAGCACCGTGTCGGCCACGGTGCCAAAACTGGTGGAAGACCGCTTCGTCGTGCGCTCGGAAGACCCGGGCGACATGCGCGTGGTGTCGCTCACGCTCACCAAGGCGGGGCTCGCCGAGATCGACGAGGCCGACTTCCACGTGGGCGCGTTTCTGCAGAGCTACTGGCGCAACCTCTCCTCCGAGCAGCTGGAGGCCGCCTTCGCGAGCTCGACGAACGCCGTCACGCTACACAATGCCACGCGCATCGAGAACGGGACCTTCCGTCTGGACACCGCGTTCTTCGACACGGTGATGATCTCGCGCACGCTGACCTCGGCGAAGCTGGCCGGATACGGGCTGAACACGTCGATGTACCGCATCCTGGTGGCGCTGCGCGTGCTGGGGCTGGGGACCACCGCCTCGCAGGTGGCGAAGTACCTGTTCCTGAAGAGCAGCGACGTGACGGCGCCGCTGAAGACGCTCGAGCGCAAGGGGCTCATCTCGAAGGAGCGCAACGCCGAGAACCGACGCACGAAGTCGCTGGGGCTGACGCAGGCCGGATGGGACCTGGTGGAAGAGCTCGCGCCGGTCGTCTACGACGCGCTGGTGGACACGTGCCACAGCAACGAGGAGGCCGTGCGCATCCACCTGCAGGCAGCCCGCGAGGTCGTGGCGCGCGAGCGTGGGGCGGCCGTGTTCTCGTAGCGTGCAATTTGGAACGTCCTAATTGCACGCTAGCTGCACGCCCGGCGCCCGCTACGAATCCAGGCGGCTTTCCCCGGTGGCGTAGTCGATCGACACGCCGGGCTGCACGTTGTAGCAGTACACGTTCAGCCGCACGGAGTCGCCGCCGTCCTCGAGCGACAGCGCCTCGATCTGCACGCCGCGCGCGACCAGCTCGCCTTCGCGGAAGTCGGGCGTCACGCGCATGAGCACGTGGATACTGCCGCCGGTCGCCTCGTTCACCACGTCGATGCCGTTGCGGACGGCGCTCTCGAAGGGCTGCATGGTGCGCTGGTTCAGGTGATGCGTGCCCGTGATCAGGTCGCGGGGGTTCACCGCCTCGTCGTTCAGCGAGTACGCGATCAGGTGCGACCGCTCGTAAAGGTGGTCAAGCCCGATTTCGGGATAGAATGCCTGCACGAACCCGCTGGGGTCGGGCATGTTGGTGTTGCGCTTCGCGCCGGGAGCGGGGCGCGTGTTCTCGCACAGCTTCGCGAACGCGAACGTGGCGCGCCCGAGCGCGTCCAGCTCGCCATAGACCTCGGTGCCTTCGGGAGCGGCCATTTCGGCATCCGTGAACGAGGGCACGCCCTCGCTCAGCTCGACGTAGTCCTCGCCGGAATATTCCGGAACGCCCGAGAAGTCGGGCTTCCGCCAGTCCAGGTGGAAGGGCGCGTCGGCCGGCTGGGCCGCGCCATGCTGCGCCTGCTGATGCGCACCGGCGTCCCCTTGCTCCCATTCGACGCCGAGGAACCCCGCAACGAGCAACAGCATGCACGCCAGCGCAGACGCCAGCAGCCTCGCAGCGCGGCGAGACCCCGACGGTCTCCTTTTCATGGGCGTGGATGCGTTGGCTAGTGGTGGCAGGCGGCGCTCGGGTCCATGGGCGCGACCTTGCCCGCCGAGAACAGCTCGATGACCTTCCCCACGTTGGGCTCGGTGGTGTCGGAGTACACCGTCATGCCGGCCTCGGTGAAGCGCGTGAGCGGGCGCATGCCCATGCCTGCCGCCAGGACGCCGTCGACCCCCATGCCGATGACGTAGCCGATGACGCCGCCGCATCCCACCGCATCGTGGTCGACGTTCTCGACGACCTCGACGTCGGTGGCGTTCATGGCATCGTCGAAGGTGACGACCGTGAAGTAGGGCGCGTGGCCGAAATGCCCGCTGCGCATGCCGTCCGTGCCTGCGTTGGTCTCGCTGGGAATCGCAATCCTCATGATGTCCGCCTTTCGTCCGTATGTTTCCCGCCCATTATAGGCGGCGCGCATACCGAAAGCCAGTTGCAGGGAGCGCGAACGCGAGATGACCACGCCGCGCGCAAGCTGCATATGCGCCGCGCAGCGACCTACGCGTCGAACAGCTTGCGCGCCTCGTCGACCGCCTGCTTGCGGGCGAAGGCCGCGAGCGCGCCCGCAAGCAACGCCGCGAACGCCGCCGACGCTATCGGAAGCGCGGCCCACTCGACGGTCCCGGTGAAGAACAGGGCAAGCGGAAGCATCCCCAGCGCGATCACGAAGACCAGGTACTTGGCGTAGTCGGCCAAGAACCGCGATCGGAAGACGAGCAGCATCACGGCGTCGAACAGCGTCCCCGTGATGCACAGGCACGGTATGACGAACGTGGAGATGGACGCGTCCCACGTGGCGAGGAACCAGATGAGCGCCATGGCAACGAGCACCAGATAGTAGCGCTGCAACAGCCGGAGCACGTCGGGTGCGTGCACGAGCATGTTCTGCACGAACGCGTAGTTGACCACGAGCGCGGCCGCCGCCATGACGCACCTCCACACCGGCGCCTGCACGGCGACGCACAGCGCGACGATCGCGGCCAGCAGCACGAGCGTAACGGCTCCGAGCACGGTGCGCGCCCGGCGGCTCCTTCGCACGAGGCCGATCTTCGGAAACGCCGAGGGAGCGGCCTCGCCCTCCATCGTGCCGCCGCACAAGGGGCAGCGGTCGAGCGCGCCCCGGAAGCCGGCGCCGCATGCATCGCAGCGTTTCACCGCGCATCGCCCCCGGAAGAGAAACGCTCCCCCGCTCCCACGCCGCGCTCGTCCTCGTGGTGCAGGAACACGCGCTCCATGTGCTCCTGGCGAAGCGCGGCGTCCACCTCCTCGCCGCTGCGGTTCACGTCGATCGCGACGTCTGCGCCCAGCGCCGAGAACGTGCGCACGAACCGCCGCTGGATGTCGTTCGAAACCAGCACGCTGGAAACGCCCACGCTCAAATCGTCGCCGTACGTGGACATCACGAAGTCGATGCCGGTCGTGGACGTCAGCACCACGACGCTGCGGACGAAGGGCTCGGTGCCCCGGGGCATCTCGACGCGCCCCAGGTTCGACGCGGTGGTGGTCACCTCGCGCTCGGCAATGGCTGCCGCCAGGCCCAGCACCGCATCCTTCAAGAACACCGGCGCGACCCGTAGCGCCGCGTTGCGCTGCAGCTTCACCATGCGGTTCATGCGCTTCTTCAGCGCAGCGGGCTCGGTCACGGCGCCCAGCTGCCGGCTGACGTCAGCCGCGACGGCGGCAAGCGCCTCGTCGCAGGCGCCCGGCGCGCAGGACACGTAGGCAAGCCCGAAGAAGTTGCGCAGCGTCTCCGACCCGAAGAAGCGCCGCAGGTCGACCGGCACGGTCACGCAAATCGCCCGGCCCCGCGCCCGGTCGCGCGCGGGCATGCCGTCGCGGACCGCGCACATGATGGCGGCGATCAGCAGCGCCGTCACCCCGACGCCCATCCCCTTCGCCGCGGCGTACACCGCAGACGACGAAAGGTGCACCTCCATGTACTCGGGCGCCGCCTTCTCGCGCCAGCCGCGGATGCGATACGCCTTGGGCTTGGGTGTGGACGCCGACGCGCGCCGCTCGTAATTCTCGGAGAAGCTGTCCTCGGTCTTGTGCGCCTCCTCGCGCGCATACGGCGCAAGCTCGACGCAGGCGCCGTAGCGCTCGCGCACGTAGAGCCCCACGAGCGTCTTGAACAGCTCCATGGTGCCGCGCCCGTCGGAGACCATGTGCGACACCTCCACGTTGATGCGGTGCGCGTGGTAGCTGACGCGGATGAGCACGCTTCGTGGGTCGGCATGCATGGGCGAACACGGCGGCAGGTCCTCGGGCTGCACGCAGGGCGTTCCCTCGGCCTGCTGCAAGTAGTGCCAGAAGAAGCCGGCGCGCAGCGTCACGTTGAACCCGGGAAACACCTCGAGTGCCTGGTCGAGCGCGCGTTGAAGCGCGTCGGGGTCAACCTCGTCGGTCATGTCCGCGGCGATGCGGAACACGGTCTGGGCGGTGTGGCCGGCCTGCGCGGAATAGAACCTGCCGACGTTGTCTAGACGGTACCAAGAATCTCTAGCCATCGGGGCTCGTCCTCTTTCGGAAGCTCGCTGCCGTCCAGGAAGCTCTTCATGACGGCGTACGTGTCGCGAACCAGGCTCAGCACCGTCGGGTACAGGAAGTAGCCGTGCACGCCGCCCAGCATGCGGAAGAGCGCCACCTCTCCCCCGTCGTCCGCGAGGCGCGCTGCATACGCCTCGCCCTCGTCGCGCAGCGGGCAGTACTCGGCGGTCATCACCAGCGTGCGGGGCTGGTCGGCCAGGCTCGGCTGCAGCAGCGGCGCGAAGTAGGGGTTGTGGTAGTCCTCGGGGCCGTTGAGGTACATGCCGATGTAGCCCACGATGTCCTCGCGCGTCAGCAGGTAGCCCTCCCCGTTCTCGCGCACCGAATCGAACAGCGACGTCTCGCTGTGGTCGTCGTAGGTCAGCGGGTAGAGCAGCATCTGCGTCTTCGGCATGAACTCGCCCCTGTCACGGGCCAGGAGCGACACCACGGCCGCCAGGTTCCCGCCCGCCGAGTCCCCGAACAGCACCACATGCTCGGGGTTCACGTCGTCGACGACCTTCCCGGCGAACAGCTGCCGGGCGACCTCGTAGCAGTCCTCGATCGCGGCGGGGAACCGGTGCTCGGGCGAGCGCCGGTAGTCCACCGACACCAGGCGGCGCTCCAGCTTGAGCGCCGTGCGCATGCACGAGTCGGTGTAGAAGTCGATGTCGCCGTTGGCCCAGCCGCCCCCATGGAAGAAAAGAATGGTGCCCCGGACGTCCTCGTTGACGTGGAGTCCCGACTTCAGCGAGAAGTCGATGTCGAGCGGCGTGAAGATGCGGATGGGAATCTGGTAGCCGTCGGGGGCCTCGACGGCGGCGTCGTCGATGCGGCAGCGGGGGCTCGCGATGGTCAGCTTCGCGCTGGCGTCCTCGGCGGCGCGCTGGCGCTTGTAGGACTTCGTTATGTCCGGCCGCAGCCTGGTTATGGTCTTCACCGTCGCCTCGACGGCCTTGTTCATAGGCATGGCGCCCTCGTCTTTCGCGGTCGCCGCGCGCCCACATGAAGGGGTCGGCTCGACCTTCGCGTACATCTCTTTCACACAGTATGCAGGAACGAACGCGAAACGACGTCGGCGCGAGGGGGCTGTTTCGCATCCGTTTGCCATCGCCGCCCGGAAAAGCCACGCACGCAAGCGCCCGTTCGTCAAAGTCGCCGACGCGGACGACCGCTGCTATGCTATGGTGTGTTACGAAGACGGTATTGGTAACACTTCATGTGCGGCACCATGTGGCCGCCCGAAAGGGAGGAACGATGCAAGCTCTGGACGACCCGAACGGTCTGGCGGCCCAGACGGAAGCAGGCAGGGACGCGAAGGCGACGGGCACCTCGGGCGTTGCGGGGGCAACGAGCGCTGCCAGAACAGGCGGCCACGGAGGCAAGGCCCTGACCCGCCGCAGCTTCGTCTCGCTCGCCGGCATGGGAGCGCTTTGTGCCATGATGGGCACGCTGGGCGGCTGCGCTCCTTCCACCCCTTCCGCGTCCGGCACGCAGGCCCAGCATGGCGCGGCCGGCGGCACGAGCCAGGTGGTCGTCACCATGACCCCCACCTCCGAGCCCGCCGCCGGATTCGACCCGCTGTTCTCATGGGGCTGCGGCGAGCACGTCCACGAGCCGCTGATCCAGTCGACGCTGTTCGCCACGAACGCCGACCTGGAGTTCGTGAACGACCTCGCCACCTCCTACGAATGCTCCGCAGACGGCCTGACCTGGACGTTTCGCATCCGCGACGACGTGACCTTCACCGACGGCGAGCCGCTCACGGCCTCCGACGTCGCGTTCACCATCCTGGGCATCCGCGACAACGAGGCCGCCGAGGCCGACCTTTCCATGGTGGCCGACGCCGTGGCCCCGGACGCGACCACCTGCGTGGTCACGCTTGCGAAGCCGTTCAATGCCTTCCTGTACACGCTTGCCGTGGTCGGCATCGTGCCCGAGCATGCCTACGGGCCCGACTACGGACGCAACCCCATCGGCAGCGGGCGCTACCTGCTCGAGCAATGGGACGAGGGACAGCAGGTCATCCTTGCCGCCAACCCCGACTACTACGGCGCGGCGCCCAACATCGAGCGCGTGGTGGTGCTGTTCATGGAAGAGGACGCCTCGGCCGCGGCCGCGCAGTCGGGCCAGGCGGACGTCGCCTACACGGCGCCCACGCTGGCAAGCAACGCGAGCTTCCCCGGCTTTGGCCTGCTGGTCTGCAAGTCGGTGGACAGCCGCGGCATCTCGCTTCCCTGCACCGCCCCCGGCGGCAGCAAGAAGGATGGCATCGCGACCTACCCCGCCGGCAACCAGGCGACCTGCGACGAGGCGCTGCGCAAGGCCATCAACTGCGGCGTCGACCGCGCCGCCATGATCGAAGGCGTGCTCGACGGCTACGGGACCGAGGCGTACAGCGTCTCGGACGGCATGCCTTGGGCGTCCGACGCCATGAAGGTGGAGTACGACCCCGAGCGCGCCCGTCGCATCCTGGAGGAGGGCGGCTGGCGGCTGGCGAACGACGGCGTGTACGCGAAGGACGGCGTGCGTGCCAGCTTCGAGCTGCTCTACAGCGCCTCCGACTCGGTCAGGCAGGCGCTCGCCAACGAGTTCGCCAACCAGATGGCGGCAATCGGCGTGGAGGTCGTGCCGAAGGGGGCGGCCTGGGACGACATTTACCCGCACGAGTACGACACCCCAGTGCTGTGGGGCTGGGGGGCGAACAGCCCGGTCGAGCTGTACACGCTGCACTACGGGCCGTCTGCGGGCAACTACGCCGTCTACGAGAACGACGCGGTGAACGCGCACCTCGACGCCGCGCTGGCGGCCACCACCGTGGAGGAGTCGTATCCCGAATGGCAGGCAGCGGCCTGGGACGGCCAAACCGGCTTCGCGCCCCAGGGCGGCGCTCCCTGGGTGTGGCTCGCGAACGTCGACCACCTGTACTTCAAGCGCGACGGGCTCAACGTCGCCCGCCAGAAGCCGCACCCGCACGGCCACGGCTGGTCGCTCGTGAACAACGTGGACGCCTGGTCCTGGGACGAGGCCTAGCACCGCCATGCCGCGCTTTCTGGCCGGACAGCTCGCCAAGTTCGTCCTGCTCATGCTGGGCGTGAGCCTGCTCACGTTCGCACTGGTCGGCCTGTCGCCCATCGACCCGGCCTCCGTCAACGTGGGACAGGCGGCACTCGCCTCGATGGGCGACGCGAAGCGCGAGCAGCTGTCCGCCTACTGGGGCTCAAACGCCCCGTTCCACGAACGCTACCTGGCATGGCTCGCGGGCGCCTTGCGGGGCGACCTGGGAACGTCGCTGCGCTTCAACGCGCCCGTCGCCGACGTCATCGCCGCGCGCGCGGGCAACTCGCTCGCCCTGATGGCCATCGCGTGGGCGGTCGGGGGCGCACTCGGGTTCGCGCTGGGCGTGGCCGCGGGCGTGAAACGCGGAAGCGTGCTGGATGCGGCCGTGAAGGGCTACTGCTACCTGCTCGCCTCCACGCCCGTGTTCTGGCTGGCGCTCGTCATGCTGGTGGTGTTCTCGGTGCAGCTGGGGTGGTTCCCGCTGGGCCTGTCGGCGCCCATCGGGGTCGCGTCCGCCGACGTGACGTTCGCCGACGCCCTGCACCACCTGGCCCTTCCGGCGATCACGCTGTCGCTGACGGGCGTCGCCAACATCGCGCTGCACACGCGCGAGAAGACGATCGACGTGATGGAGAGCGACTACGTCAAGTTCGCACGCGCCCGCGGTGCCTCCACGCGCGCCATCGTCATGCGGCACGGGCTGCGCAACCTCGCCCTGCCCGCCGTCACGCTGCAGCTCGCCTCCATAGCCGAGATCTTCGGCGGCTCGGTGCTGGTCGAGCAGGTGTTCTCCTACCCAGGGTTGGGGCAGGCCGCCGTGACGGCCGGCCTCGGCGGCGACGGCGCGCTGCTTGCCGGCATCGCCGTGCTCTCGGCCGCGCTCGTCTTCGGAGGCAACCTGCTCGCGAACGTCCTGTACGGCGTGCTCGACCCGCGCATGGCGCGCAGGGGAGCCGTTGCGACGAGACGTGCATCGCATGCCGCCGATGCGCAAGGAAGTGCGCTGTGAGCGCCCTGAATGCGACATCGCCGCCCGAGATGCCCCACGCCTCCGCAGGCATCGCGCAAAAGACGCGGGTTGGCGCGTTGCCCGTTCTGCACCTTCCCCGGCGCCGCAGGCTTGCCAACCGCAGGCTGACCTTCGCATGCTTCGTCGTCGCGGCCGTGGCGCTCTGCGTCGTCGTGGTCGCCGGACGCATGATGGAGCCTGCGGCGACGGCGACCGACTTCGCCATGAAGAACCTGCCGCCCAGCGTCTCTCACCCCTTCGGAACCGACTGGATGGGGCGCGACATGCTGTTGCGCACCGTCGCCGGACTCTCCACCAGCGTGCTGGTGGGGCTTCTGGCGGCTGCGGCCTCGGCGGTGGTGGCGCTCGTGCTGGGATGCGTGGCGGCCGTCGGCGGCAGGCGCGCCGACGCGGCGGTCACGTGGCTGATCGACCTGCTGATGGGCGTTCCCCACATCGTGCTGCTCATCCTCATATCCTGCGCCTGCGGGAAGGGGTTCTGGGGCGTCACCATCGGCGTGGCGCTGACGCACTGGGCAAGCCTCGCGCGCGTGGTGCGCGCCGAGGTGCTGCAATGCCGCCAGTCGGCGTTCGTGGCCGCAGCGCGGAAGCTGGGTGCAACGTCTTGGCAGGTGGCACGGCGCCACCTGGTGCCCTACGTCCTCCCGCAGTTCGTCGTAGGGCTGGTGCTGCTGTTCCCGCACGCCATCCTGCACGAGGCCGCGATCACGTTCCTCGGGTTCGGGCTTCCGCCCGAGCAGCCCGCGATCGGCATCATCCTCAGCGAGTCGATGCGCTACCTGACCTCGGGCATGTGGTGGCTCGCCGTGTTCCCGGGGCTTGCGCTGGTGGCTTGCGTGCTGCTGTTTGACCTTGCCGGAGGCAGCCTTCGCCGGCTGCTCGACCCGCATAGCGCGCAGGAGTAGCCATGAAGAAGCTTCGACGAAGAGAAAGCGCGGCGGAAAGGGCGGCTTCGTGCGCCCGTCCTTCGCCGGACGACTTGGCACGCGCCCATCCCGCACCGGAAGGCCCCGCACGCACGCACCACGGCCATGATCTTGCAGGCCGCCATCGCGACCATGCGGACGGCGAGGTGCACCACCGCCATTCGCATGCCGCAACCTCGGCGCATCCCGGGCACCACCACCTGCTCACGGTGGAGGGACTGCACGTGTCGTTTCGCATGTACGACGAAGAAGCGCCTTACCTGGCCGCACGCCAGCGCGAGGTGAACGTCATCGACGATTTGTGCATCTCCGTGCATGCGGGCGAGATCGTGGCCGTGGTGGGCGCCAGCGGGTCGGGCAAGACCCTGCTGGCCGACTCCATCCTGGGACTGTTCGAGCCGAATGCCCTGGTGGAGGGCCGCATCTGGTTCGACGGCGAAGAGGCCGACGCGGCAGACCTCGCGCGGCTGCGCGGACACGGCATCTCGCTCGTGCCGCAGAGCGTGCGCTACCTCGACCCCCTTATGAAGGTGGGGAACCAAGTGGAGGGCTTCGCGAAGGGCGGCAGCATGCCCGAGGTGCGCGCGCGGCGCAGGCGGCTGTTCGAGCGCTACGGGCTTGAGGAGGACGTGGCCGGCATGTACCCCTTCCAGCTGTCCGGCGGCATGGCGCGACGCGTGCTTCTGTGCTGCGCGCTGATGGACGAGCCGCGTCTGATCGTGGCAGACGAGCCCACGCCGGGGCTCGACCTGCCCTTGGCCGTGCGCGCGATGGACGACTTTCGCGCCTTCGCCGACGGCGGCGGGGGCGTGCTGCTGATCACCCACGACATCGAGCTGGCGCTGCGCGTGGCCGACCGCATCGCCGTGTTCAAGGACGGCACCGTGGTGGAGGAGACGGCGGTGGCCAACTTCGCGTCGCCCGCCCTGCTGCGCAGCGCATTCGCGCGCGAGCTGTGGCACGCGCTTCCCGAGCACGGGTTCGAGGCGCCGCCGGACCGCCGTCGCGGGAAGGACGCTTCACGGCCCGCGCCGTCCGAGGGGGCGCCATGCTAGAGGCGCGCGGCCTGACATTCGGCTATGGGGGCGGGCGACCGGTGCTCGCGGGCTTCGACCTGCAAGCGGGGCGGGGCGAGCGCGTTGCGCTGTCGGCGCCGTCCGGGTTCGGGAAGACCACGATATGCCGCCTGCTCGCCGGGTACGAGACGCCGTCGGCTGGCGAGGTGCTGGTCGACGGCGCGCCGCTTCCGCGCAAGGGCGCCTGCCCCGTGCAGCTGATACAGCAGCATCCCGAGCTGGCGGTCGACCCGCGCAGCCGCATGGAGGCGACGCTGCGCGAGGCCGGCGAGGTGCAACCCGAGCTGCTTGAGCGCTTTGGCATCCGCCGCGCGTGGATGCGGCGCTTCCCGCACGAGCTGTCGGGCGGCGAGGTGCAGCGCTTCTGCATCGTGCGCGCGCTGATGGCGAACCCGAGCTACCTGGTGGCCGACGAGGCGTCCACCATGCTCGACGCGCTCACGCAGGCACAGATCTGGCACGCTTTGCTCGCCGAGGCCGACGCGCGCGACATGGGAATCGTGTTCGTGTCGCACTCCCCCGCGCTCACCGAGCGCATCGCCACCCGCGTCGTGCAAATGGCGAGCTAGCCCCTATACAGCCACTCCCATGCCGGAATGACTTTGATTGCCCCTTCGGGAACACCGATTTCTTCCCTTTCGTCCATGGTGACGATGGTCGCCTCCACGTGGCCAAACCGCGACATCGCAGCACGCAGCGACTCGACTTCCCTCTTGCGCGTCTTCTGATTGGCCACGCTGACCGAAACCTGCACGAGCCGCTGGGCTGTTCCCGCCAACGCGTCCCCAACGACAAAGTCCACCTCGAGCTTCTTCCCGTTCGCGGGAATCTTCAACCGGGACACGCATCCTTTCCTGACGTTCTCCGGCCTTCTCAAGAGGTGCAGGCATACGGCCGTCTCCAACACTTGGCCGCGGTCTTGCGCAAAGGCGGGAGAAAAGGCCCGGAACATCCCCGTGTCCGCAGCGTATATCTTTGTCGCCGACTTGGAGTTGTCGGAAAGGGCGCGGGAGAACTCGCCGAGCTGATGGACGATGCACGATTCCTGGAAATAACCCAAAAGCTTCGAAAGCAGCTCTCGGGACGTCCGCACCCCTAGCGACCTGAAGTCGTTGTTGGTCTTGTTGATCGAAAGCTCCCTTGCCGAATGGGAAATGCAGCGGGCAAGAAACGATGAAGCGAGGGCCGGGTTCGATACGTTGTACCGATCGATGACGTCGTACGTGATTGCCCTGTTCGCGTAATCTTGCAGAAGCTGGACGGCGTCGGCGTTCGACATGCTTTGAACGGGAATGAATCCCCCTTGGTCCAGGTATCCAGGCAACGCCTGCCTGAGATAGCTTTTCACCGAATTGGGCATTGCGTCGGGGTCGTATTCCGACAGTTCCGACGATCCGGTTTCAACATCGATGAACGGATAATGGAATCGCGCATACTCCGAAAAGCTCAAAGGATACAGCTCCCTCGATATGGACCGCCCGCGAAACTCCGTTGCGATCTCCCGCGAAAGCATCTTGGAGGACGAGCCCGTGGCGTACATCGTCACCTTCTGCGTATCGACCATCCTTCGCAGGAACAGGCCCCAGTCTGGGACCTCTTGGATTTCGTCGAAGAAGAAGAACGCCTGCTCCTTCGCCGACGGGACCATTCCTTGGAAGGTCTCGACGACGTCGGACAGCAGCCCGCTGTCATAAGGCTTGAGCCTTTCGTCCTCGAAGTTGAAATAGAGTATCGACTCCCTTTTGTACCCCTCGGAGACGATTCGGTTCATCTCCTGGTACATCCGGAACGTCTTGCCGCAACGCCTGATTCCGACGATCACGTTGACGAGGTTCCCTATCTGGGGCTTCTGCAGCTTCCCGAGGGATAGATCTCTCGGGAACACCTCGGGTATGGGAGCGCTCATAAAGTCAGCGATCTTCTCGACAACTATGTCGTGAACCGAACCATTCATGGGCCGCCTCGCGTTCTTCCCTTTTGGAATATCCAGTCTTGCAATAAGGTTTTACAAGATTGTATCATGTATTGCAATGTTGCTTTGCAAGTATGTATATCCAGAATGAATCAGGAGGTTGCGGACATGCAACCTTTTCCGTTCGCAACTGCAGCCTCTACAAATGCCGCAGGTGGGTCCGGTACTCGCGCAGGCGCACTTCGCCGAAGTCGGCGATGACGGAGTCGAGCGCGGAAGCGACCTGCCCTCGATGCTCGGGCAGCCTGCCGCGCAGCATCACCGGGTTCGACGCCCCCAACATCGCGAACTCCACCGGGATGCTCAGCCGCGAGACCAGCTCCTTCACCTCCTCGTACTTCTCGACCTCTCCTTCCTCGGCCCACCTCCCCGCCTCGATCTCCTGGTACAGCGCCGAGTTTCTGTAAACAGTGAGCATGTTCGCGCCGATGAGCCAGGGCGCCGTCTGGTTGCACGCCCTCGCCGTCGCCCGCGCGCCCTCGATGCCGCGGCCCTTCCCCGAGATGCCCGCAAGGTAGAAGAACGCATAGCCGATGCCCGCTGCGTCGAGCCGCGCGCACTGCTCGACGATGTCGCGCGCCGTGTAGCCCTTGTCCATGA
>CAJUSL010000009.1:31705-37444 GCA_910589135.1 uncultured Eggerthellaceae bacterium | reverse complement strand
ACCAGAGGAGGTGAGCTGATGAAGGCTTACGAACTGCTGTATTTTGTCGCTCCGAACACTGACGACGATGCTCGTGCAGGTGTCATGACCCGCATCGAGACGATTGTCAAGGACGCCAAGGGCGAAATCGACAACGTCGACGACTGGGGAAGAAAGAAGCTTGCCTACGAAATCGACGGCCAGGCTGACGCCGACTACACTCTCATCGATTTCCATGCCGATTCCGACAGCATTGCGGAACTCGACCGCGTTCTGCGCATCAACGATGCCGTTATGCGCCACATGGTCGTCGCCCGCGAAGACAGGGATTAGTTTGGAGTAGGAAGAGGATTCAGATGAGCATCAATCGAGTTGTACTAAGCGGCAACCTCACGCGCGACCCCGAGGTTCGCACCACGCAGTCGGGCATGCCGGTCATGTCGCTGGGAATCGCCGTGAACGACCGCCGCAAGAACAGCCAGACCGGCGAATGGGAGGACTATGCCAACTTCGTCGACTGCACGATGTTCGGCAACCGCGCCCAGAACGTCTCGCAATACCTCTCGAAGGGGCAGCGCGTGATGATCGACGGCAAGCTGCGCTACAGCCAGTGGGAGCGCGACGGGCAGAAGCGCAGCAAGATCGAGGTCATCATCGACGACCTCGACTTCGCGTCCCCGCGCGGCTCGGGCCAGGGCGGCTACGACTCCTCCGCATCGCACGGAGGCGGCTCGTCTGCCTACAGCGCCCCGACCACGCCCGTGGTCGACACGACCTCTTCCGTTTACGATGAGGACATACCGTTCTAGGAAAGCAAGAGGTACACAATGGCCGATTACCAGAAGCATCAGCGTCATAAGAAGTGCCAGTTCTGCAAGGACGACGCTGAGTTCATCGATTACAAGGACACGCAGCTGCTGCGCAAGTACACCACCGACCGCGGCAAGATCAAGCCGCGCCGCGTGACCGGCGCATGCTGCCAGCACCAGCGCGACATCGCGAACGCCATCAAGAGGGCCCGAGTCATGGCTTTGATTCCCTACTCCGTGCCCGCCGTCAGCGGACGTGGCGATCGTCGCCGCAAGCACTAGGAGGTCGCAATGGAGGTCATCCTACTTAAAGAGCTTCGCGGCCGCGGCGGCGAAGGAGACGTCATCGACGTCTCTCGCGGGTTTGCGAACAACTACCTGCTCAGGCAGGGCTATGCCGTCAAGGCGACGCTGGGCAACCTCAAGCAGCTCGAGCAGCGCCGCAAGAACATCGAGAAGCGCGAGGAGGTTCGCATCACCAACGCGAACGAGCTCGCCGAGAAGCTGAACGGCCTGACCGTCAACGTCATCGTGCAGGTGGGTGAAGAGGGCCAGCTGTTCGGTTCGGTCACCGCTCCCATGGTCGCCGACGCCATCGTCGACATGGGCATCGAGATCGACAAGCGCCGCGTCGAGCTGGGCAAGCCGATCAAGATGGTCGGCGAGTTCCCGGTGGACGTCAGCATCTACCGCGACATCAAGGCCACCGTCAACGTCGTGGTCGCAGGCGAGAAGCCCGCGGGCGCCGAGGAGCAGGCCGAGGAAGCCGCAGCCGATGCTGCCGGCGAGGCCGTCGCCGACGCCATCGAGGCCGAGGTCGAGCAGGCCGCCGAGGCTCTCGAGAACGACGCGACCGCGTCTCAGGGTGCCACCGCCGAGCCTTCCGCCGAAGCGCAGGAAGAAGCTCTCGAGGCGGCTGAGTAGCAAGGCTTTGCAACGCAGGGGGCGGCCTTTTCCGCCCCCTTCCTGATTCGTTTAGGAGGGGAATATGCCCGACGAGTTCCAGAGTTCGGCGCCAATCGAGCCCGAGCGGCATATTCAGCTCCCAAGCGACATCGAGGCCGAGCAGGCCGTCTTGGCGTCCTGCCTTCTGAGCGAGGACGCCTGCTACGAGATCACCATCAGCCTGAAACCCGAGCAGTTCTACCGCACGGCGCATCAGCGCATCTACGAGAACGTCCTCGCCATGGTGCGCGACGGCCTGCGCGCCGACGTGATCTCGCTCGCCGACAAGCTGCAGGCTTCCGGCGACTTGGAGGCGTCGGGCGGCCGGTCGTATCTGGCCGACCTCCACGGCAACACGTTCGCGCTGACCAACTGGCGCCATCACATGGAGATCGTGAAGCGCACCGCCATCCAGCGCGAGCTCATTCGCGCGGCCGCCGAGATCAACGCGCTGGCCTACAACGCGCCCGACGACCTGAACGAAGTGGTCGACTCGGCCGAGCAGACGCTGTTCAACGTCACCGAGAAGCGCGTGTCCTCGTCGTTCAAGAAGATGGACTCGCTGGTCGACGACGCGTACACCGAGCTGTCCAAGATCGCCTCGCAGGGCGATTCCATCGTGGGCGTGCCCACCGGCTTTCGCGACGTGGACGAGCTGTTCCACGGCTTCCGCGGCGGCGACTTGGTCATCCTTGCGGCCCGCCCGGGCGTCGGCAAGACGGCCTTCGCGCTCAACCTCGCCACGAACGCCGCCAAGGCGGGCGTGGCCGTCGCGTTCTTCTCCTTGGAGATGAGCGCCGGCCAGCTGGTGCAGCGCATCATCGGCGCCGAGGCGCGCGTCAATTTGAGCAAGCTGCGCAGCGGCAAGGTGCAGGAAGGCGACTGGGGCCAGATAGCAGACGCGTCCGCCACGCTGAGCGCGCTCGAGATGTACATCGACGACACCCCGGGCCTTTCCATCATGGAGGCGCGCGCGAAGGCGCGTCGCGAGCTGCGCCACATCGTGGGCACCGACAGGAAGGGCATCATCGTCATCGACTACCTGCAGCTGATGCAGCCGCCCACCATGCGGCGCGACGGCAACCGCGCGGTCGAAGTCGGCGAGATCTCGCGAGGCCTGAAGGTGCTCGCGAAGGAGATGGACATGCCCGTCATCGCACTCTCGCAGCTGAACCGCGCCGTCGAGATGCGCGGCAAGAAGCGTCCGATGCTCGCCGACCTCCGCGAGTCGGGTTCGATCGAGCAGGACGCCGACATCGTCATGTTCATCGACCGGTCCATGGACGAGACCGAGGCTGAGGACTCGGGGCGCCCCGAGCTTGGCACCGCCACGCTGATCGTGGCCAAGCACCGCAACGGCCCCACGCGCGACATCACCATGTCGTTCAACCCCGAGTTCACCAAGTTCGGCGACTTCTTCGACGCGTCAAGCTACGGGGAGTTCTAGCGATGGCGGACGAGAAGCCCGCGTCCCTGCTCGACCCCGTCGAGCAGCGCCGGCAGGTGCGCGTCCACTACTACGTGAAGATCGCCGTGAGCACGTTTCTGTGCGCGCTGCTGCTGGTCGTCGGCGTGCCGGTGTTCATGGAGTCGCGCGTCACCGGCTCGCTTGCGTACACGGCGCTCGGCGTCGTGCTGGTGGGCTTCGGCCTCGTGCTTGCGGCCGCGGTCGTCACCTTGCTGTTCCACCCGCCGTTCAACAAGGACGGCACCTTCAAATGACGTTAGAATGTAGGCATTCGTAACTGCGAGCGGAAGGGAATCCGATGCCATCGACAGTTCTCGTCGGCACCCAGTGGGGCGACGAAGGTAAGGGCAAGATCACAGACCTGATCGCCAGCGACTTCGACTACGTCGTGCGCTTCCAGGGCGGAAACAACGCCGGGCACACCGTGATCCACGGCGACACGAAGCTCGCGCTGCATCTCATGCCCTCGGGCGTCATGTACGAGAACGCGGTGCCGGTCATCGGCAACGGCGTCGTCGTCGACCCGGGCGTGCTGGTGAAGGAGATGGCGCTGCTCGAGGCCGAGGGCATCAGCTGCGAGCGCCTCAAGATCAGCTGCGACGCCCACGTCATCATGCCGTACCACAAGGTGCTCGACGGCGCCGAGGAGAAGCGCCTCGGCAACAACCAGATCGGCACGACCAAGCGCGGCATCGGCCCGTGCTACCAGGACAAGATCGCGCGCAAGGGCATCCGCGTGCAGGACCTGCTGGACGAGAAGATCTTCCGCCTGAAGCTGGAGACCGTCCTGCAGCAGAAGAACGCGGTGCTGCAGAAGATATACGGCCTGCAGACCTACACCGTCGAGGAAATCTGCGACGAGTACCTGCCCTACGCCCGCATTCTGAAGCCCTACATGGCCGAGACCGCGCACATGCTCAACGCCGCGCTTGCCGAGGGCAAGAACATCCTCTTCGAAGGCGCGCAGGGCACGCTGCTGGACATCGACCACGGCACCTACCCCTACGTCACGTCCTCCAGCTGCACGTCGGGCGGCGCCTGCACCGGCGCCGGCGTGGGGCCCGTGGTGGTCAACCGCGTGCTCGGCATCTCGAAGGCGTACGTCACCCGCGTGGGCGGCGGTCCGTTCCCTACCGAGCTGCGCTTCCCCGAGGACGGCGGCACCGGCCAGGAGGCCGCGGACGGCGCGCTGCTGTGCGAGGCCGGCCACGAGTTCGGCGTGACCACGGGGCGCAAGCGCCGCTGCGGATGGTTCGACGCCGTCATCGCGCGCTACGCCGCCGAGGTGAACGGCCTCACCGACATCGCCATGACCAAGCTGGACGTGCTGTCCGCCTTCGACACGGTGAAGGTGTGCGTCGCCTACGAATGCGAGGGAGAGCGCTACGACTACTTCCCCATGCAGCAGTCGGTTCTCTTCCATGCGAAGCCCATCTACGAGGAGCTTCCCGGCTGGAAGGGCTGCGACATCACGGGCTGCAAGACCTACGAGGAACTTCCCGAGAACACCCGCGCCTACATCGAGCACCTGGAACAGATCGTCGGTGTGCCCATCACCATCGTGTCCGTCGGCGCGGACCGCGACCAGACGATCATGAGAGGGTGGGAATAATGCGCATACTCATACTTGGGTCGGGCGGACGCGAGCACGCCATAACCTGGGCGCTCGCCAAGTCGCCGAAGGTCGAGGCCGCCTGGGTGGCCCCCGGCAACGGCGGGACGGCTTCGGTGCGCCTGGCGTCGTCCGGCGCCGCCGTCGAAAACGTGGCGGTCGACCCCATGGACGCCGCCGCCGTGAAGGCGTTCGCCGAGGAAAACGGCGTTGATTTGGTGGTCATCGGCCCCGAGAACCCGCTGGTGGCGGGCGTGGCCGACGGTTTGCGCGACGCCGGCATCGCGGTCTACGGGCCGAACGCGGCCGATGCGCAGCTGGAGGGCTCGAAGGAGTTCGCCAAGCAGTTCATGGACGAGAACGCCATTCCCACGGCCGCCTACGCCAGCTTCACCGAGGCCGAGCCTGCGCTTGCCTACGTGCGCGAGCAGGGCGCGCCCATCGTCATCAAGGCCGACGGCCTGGCGGCGGGCAAGGGCGTCGTGGTGGCCGACACGCTGGAAAACGCCGAGGACGCCGTGCGCGCGTGCTTCGACGGCGCGTTCGGCAGCGCGGGAGCGAAGGTGGTCGTCGAGGAATGCATGCGCGGGCCCGAATGCTCCATGCTGTCGTTCGTCGTCGGCGGCCGCAGCTTTCCGATGGCCCCTTCCCAGGACCACAAGCGAGCCTACGAGGGCGACACGGGCCCCAACACGGGCGGCATGGGGGTCTATTCGCCCGTGCCAATCGTGCGCGACGACGAGATGGACGCCATGGTCGCCATCATGCAGACGGCGGCCGCGGCCGTGCCCGACTACCGCGGCACCCTGTACGGCGGCTTCATGCTGACCGACGAGGGCCCCAAGATCGTGGAATACAACGTGCGCTTCGGCGACCCCGAGACCCAGGTGGTGCTGCCGCGGCTCGAAAGCGACCTCGCCGAGGTC
>CAJUSL010000009.1:1728-31695 GCA_910589135.1 uncultured Eggerthellaceae bacterium | reverse complement strand
TCGCGCTCGACTGGTCCAACGCGTGGGCCGTCGGCGTGGTGCTTGCAAGCGCGGGCTATCCGGGCGCCTACGAGAAGGGCAAGCCGATCAGCGGCGTCGACGCCGCCGAGGCGCTCGACGACGTCATCGTATTCCATGCGGGCACGACGGTGAACGACGCCGGCGAGCTGGTCACGGCGGGCGGCCGCGTGCTCAACGTGGTGGCATTGGGCGACACCTTCGAGCAGGCGCGCGACCGCGCCTATAAGGCGTGCGACCTGATCGAGTTCGACGGCAAGCAGCTTCGCCGCGACATCGGGGCCAAGGCGCTGGCCGGGCGCGAAAGCTGGCAGTAAGTGCTTTCCGAGAGGATCCTGACAAAGGTCGTCGAGGCGACCACCGACAGCTATCTGAGGCTTTCTCCCACCGACGAGGCGCGCATGCCTGCGCCCGAGCCGGGCAAGCGTTACATGCTGTACGCGCACGTGCCGTTCTGCGAGCGGCTGTGCCCGTACTGCTCGTTCAACCGCTTCCCGTTCGCCGCCGAGCGCGCCAAGCCCTACTTCGCCAACCTGCGCAAGGAAATGCTGATGCTGGCCGAGCTCGGCTACGACTTCGACAGCTTGTACGTCGGGGGCGGCACGCCGACCATCATGCTCGACGAGCTGTGCGAGACCATCGATCTTGCGCGCGACACGTTCGGCATCAAGGAGGTCTCGAGCGAGACCAACCCCAACCATCTGATTCCTTCCTACATCGAGAAGCTGGAAGGGCGCGTGCAGCGTCTGTCGGTGGGGGTGCAGAGCTTCGACGACGGCCTGCTGCGCCAGATGGACCGCTACGACAAGTACGGCTCCGGCGCGGAGATCCTGGAGCGCATCCAGGAGGCGTCGCCGCACTTCGTGTCGCTGAACGCCGACATGATCTTCAACTTCCCGGCACAGACGGAAGACACGCTGATATCCGACATCGAGCGCGTGGTGGAGTCGGGCGCGTCGCAGACCACGTTCTACCCGCTGATGGCGTCCCCCAGCGTGCAGAAGTCGCTGGCCCGCACGGTGGGCCGCGTCGACTACGCGCGCGAGCAGCGCTTCTACGAGATCGCCTGCGAGCTGTTGGCGGGGCCGGGGGACATGGGCTCCGACGGGCCGTTCGGCTATGGAAGCGCGTGGACTTTCAATAGGAAGAACACGGCCGCAGGCGAGGGCGTCGATAGGTATGGCGAGGCGGCTCCCATGATCGACGAGTACGTGGTCGACTACGAGGAGTATCCGGCCATCGGGTCGGGCGGCATCACTTATCTGGGAAGCAACCTGTACGTGAACACGTTCTCGGTGCGCGAATACAACCAGGCCATCGAGGGCGGCCGCATGTCCATGATGGGCCGCGCCACGTTCGGCCTTCGCGATCGCATGCGGTACCGCTTCATGATGCAGCTTTTCGGGCTGCGGCTCGACAAGCGCGCGTTCGAGCGCGACTTCGGCGTGTCCGTCGAACGGGGGCTGCCGCTCGAGATGGCGTTCATGCGCGCGTCGGGCGCGTTCGCGACCGACGATTCGCGCGAGCTGACGCTCACCGCGAAGGGCCGCTATCTGATGGTGGTCATGATGCGCCAGTTCTTCATCGGCGTGAACCGCCTGCGCGACCAGGCCCGCGCCGCGCTCACCGGCGAAGAGCGCGAACTGATTTTCGGCGGCTGAGCGGTTCGTGGCCGCCGTTGCGACAGCCGTTGCGTTCCTGGTGCTGTTCGCGCTGCTCGCGGCTGCAAGCGTGGTCGACATCCGCAGGCGCGAGATTCCCAACCGCTTGGTGCTTGCCGTGGTGGCGCTCTGGCTGCTGTGGCGTTTGGCTGTGGCGACGGGGGCGGCGTCCGTCGCTGATGCGGCCGTCGGCATGGCCGCCGACGTGGGCGCTGCGCTGCTGTTCGGCCTCGCGCTGCTGGCGTTCGTCGCCGCGTCCGAGCGCGCGACGGGGCGCTTCATGATGGGCGGGGGAGACGTCAAGCTGCTGGCGGCGCTGTCGCTGTTCTTGGGCGTCGGCGGCATCGCGGTCGCGCTGTTCGCGGCATGCCTTGCGAGCCTGGCGTTCGCGGCCGCGCGCCCGAAGCGGGGCATTCCGTTCGCGCCTTGCATCATGTGCGGCGCGCTCGTGGCGTTGCTCGCGCTGTAGCGTGTGCCGCTGTCTTTCCGCTGTTGGCGTTGTGGCACGCGTCGCTGTTCATGCACTGTTGGCGAAGAGCAGCCGCCGATGTAAATGCATATATAACATATGATATAATATACTTGTTTCCATCGAGCAAGCAGCGCCTCGAAGAAAGGCTTCGCATGCCTCAGCTTTCGCTTTACCTGAACGACGCCGCCATGGCCCAGCTTCGCCACGATGCGAAGGATAGCGGCGCGTCGCTATCGCGGTACGTGTCGCAGCTGGTCATGGACAAGCCGCACCGGTTGGGTTGGCCCGATGGGTATTGGGAAAGCGTTTACGGCTGCCTGGAAGACGACAGCTTTCAGGTTCCGCCCGAGCTCGACGGCGCAGCCGATGGCTGCCTTCCAGCGTTCTAGGTGCCTCTGTGTATCTCCTCGACTCCGACATCTGCATCCATCTCATGCGTGGCAACCTTCCTATGGCCTATGAGCTTATGCGCAAAAGCGACCCGCGCATGTTCGGCATTCCTGCCGTTGTGGAAGGGGAGCTTCGCACGGGTGCGCGAAAAAGTCAGCATCCGCAGGAAAACAAGCTGCTTCTCGAACGATTCCTGGCTCCCTTCGAATGCGTGGCCTACGACCATGCGTGTTCGGTCGTCTATGGGGACATTCGCGCCGCGCTTGAGTCTCAAGGATGCACCATCGGTCCGAACGACCTTCTGATTGCCGCCACGGCCATCGCCAATCAGGCCACCTTGATAACAGGCAACGTCCGCGAGTTCAAGCGCGTGCCCGGACTCAGTCTTGAGTCATGGGCCGAAGGCCGCCTTTAGGAAGCGGCTGTCTGATTCCGCCTTCTTCTTGAGGGGTCGCTTCCGAGTCGGCCGGCGTTTCCTTTGTCCTCTTTGGTGGTGCCTCCGGTTCGGCTCTGCGGCTATAATCTCCTGTGAGAACGCGAAGCCTATATACGAAGTCCGGAGGGACGATTTGATCTACGACAACGTGCTCGAGGCGCTGGGGCACACGCCGCTCGTGCGCCTGCAGCACCTCACGACGCCCGACATGGCGCAGATTCTGGTGAAGTACGAAGGCGTGAACGTGGGAGGGTCTATCAAGACGCGTACTGCGGCGAAGATGATCGAGGAGGCCGAGGCCCGCGGCGACATCGGCCCTGGCAGCATCATCGTCGAGCCCACCAGCGGAAACCAAGGCATCGGCCTTGCCCTCGTGTGCGCGGTGAAGGGGTACGAGGCGCGCATCATCATGCCCGATTCCGTGTCGGAGGAGCGTCGCATGCTGGTCGAGCATTACGGCGCGACCGCCGTCATCGTGCACGACGAAGGCGACATCGGCAAGGCCATCGACGAATGCATCAGCATCGCCAACGAGATGGCCGCCGCCGACCCGCGCGTCTATGTGCCGCAGCAGTTCGAGAACATCGACAACCTGCGGGCGCATCGCAACCACACGGCGCTCGAAATCGCCGAGGACGCGGGCTGCCACATCCATGGCTTTGCGAGCGGCATCGGGACCGGCGGCACCATTTCGGGCATCGGGCAGACCCTGAAGCGGCTGTACCCCGACATCGAAATCTGGGCGGCGGAGCCCGAGAACGCCGCGATACTTTCGGGCGGCGGCATAGGCAGCCACCTGCAGATGGGCATCGGCGACGGGCTGATCCCCGCCATCTTGGACCGCGACGTCTACGACGACATCTGCGTCGTCAGCGACGAGGAGGCGCTGCAGACGGCCCGCGACCTGGCAAGCATGGAGGGCCTGATGTGCGGCGTGTCGTCCGGCACCAACGTGGCGGCCGCAAAACGCCTCGCGCGGAAGCTCGGCCCTGGCAAGACCGTGGTGACCGTGCTGCCCGACACCGGCGAGCGCTATTTCTCCACGCCTCTGTTCGCGTAGCCGCCTGACTGCGCGCCATTTCGGCCCTACAAATTGATTCTTGCAAGAATGCAGAGCTGCATTTACAATGTGTATTCGCGTCGAACGCATTCGACGGATTCGGTCGGGTAGCTCAGCTGGTAGAGCAGCGGACTGAAAATCCGCGTGTCGAGGGTTCAAGTCCCCCTCCGACCACCACGAATCAAAAGCCTCCCTTCCCGGGAGGCTTTTCTTTTGGCCGCCGCCCCTTGCTATCATGAAGCGATGCTAGCGAATCGGATACATTCCATGCGGCGGCGCGACTGGGCATTCCTTGCCGCCGTGTCGCTCGTCGTCGCCTTCTGCGGCGTCTTCGGCACGTCCTACGTGCTTGGGGAGGGCTACCCGTACTTCAAGCTGTGGGCCGAAGTCGTCCTCACGCTGCTCGCGACCGTCGTCGTGGCGATCGCGCTCCTGTTCCTCGAATCGCTCTTCTGCCGCGTCCCCCGCACCGCTTCCGGGTCGCGCGTCCGCCGCATCTGCAATCTGCTGACGCCGCGCTGGACCGTCGGCAGCATCGCGCTGTTCTCGGCCGTCATGGCGCTGCTGTGGACGCCGTGGTTCGTGGCGAACTTCCCGGGCGGCACGTACTGGGACACCTACTACCAGATGTACCAGGTATACCCCGAGAACCATCCCATCGCGGTCATCCCGTGGGCCGAGATCTACGACCAGACGCTCACCGACGCGTGGTTGGTCGACCACCATCCCGTGTTCACCACGTGGGTCTATGGCGCGTTCGGCTGGCTGTCCGACCGGCTGACGGGCGACTGGATGGCGGGCGTGGCCGCGTTCTGCATTCTGCAGGGCGTCCTGCACGTCGTCGCGTTCGCGGCGGGCGTGGCCTACCTGCGCCGCGTGGGATGCCCGCCCGTGCTGAACCTCCTCGCCTTCGCCTACTTCGCGCTGGCGCCGTTTGTGTCCACCTGGGCGCTCTGCATGGTGAAGGACAGCTTCTTCGGGCTGTTCTACGTGCCCTACTTCATGCTGGTGTTCGAGACGGTGCGCACGCGTGGCGCATGCATGGCGCGCCCGCGCAACGTCACGGCGTTCGTCCTGTGCGCGCTGGGACTCTGCCTCACGAAGAAGACGGGCATATTCGTGGTGGCCGCGACCGCCGTCGTGGGCATCGTGGCGTACCGGCGCACCAAGGCGGCGTGGGAGGCGTTCCTCATGCAGGGGCTGCTGCCCGCGGTGGTCGTCATGGTGCTGTTCCCGCTGCTGGTGTTTCCGGCGCTGAACATCCAGGCGGGAGGCGCGCAGGAAACGCTTGGCCCCTTGTTCCAGCAGACGGCGCGCTGCATCCGCGACTACCCGAAGGACGTCAGCCCCGAGGAGAAGGCGGCCATAAGCGCGGTGCTCGACTACGACAGGCTGGCCGAGCAGTACCAGTTCGACTTCGAGGACTCGGTGAAGTACCGCTACAACCTAAACGCCACCCGCGCCGACCTCGTGTGCTACCTGCAGGCGTACGCGGCCATGGGCCTGCGGCACCCCGATTCGTACTTCGGCGCGCTCATGTCGCTGGCCGGGTTCTACGTGGCGCCTACGGCTCCGATCAACATCCGCATGGTCACGGTGGACACCAAGATGGGCGACGAGCAGCGCTACATGCTGTGGAACCCCGACGAGTTGGACGGGTTGCGCAACGGGCTCGACGAGGCCTACGACGCCGTCGCGAAGACGCCGGTGGCAGACCTTCCGCTGCTGCTCGTGACGTATGTCTTCTGGTTGCCGGCGCTTCTGGCGTTCGTGGCGTTCCGCAACCGCCTGCGGTGCTGGACGCTGTTCGTGCCGGCGCTCGTGCTGCTGGGGTTCTGCGTCATCGCGCCGGTGTACGACGCGCGCTACGCGGTGCCCATCCTCGACGCCGCTCCCTTGTTCTTCTGCGGCGTCGTCGTGCTTCTGAAACATAGTACAATGGACGCGTCTACCATATGGAGGAACGATGCCCGACCAGAACCAGGCCGAACAGGCCGCCAGCCCGCAGAATGCCAGCCCGCTCGTCGGGATAATCATGGGGTCGAAGTCAGACATGCCGGTGATGGAGGCATGCTGCGAACAGCTTGATGCGTTCGGGATCCCCTACGAAGTCAAGGTCGCAAGCGCGCACCGCACGCCCGACGTCGTCCACGAATGGGCCGAGGGCGCCGACATCCGCGGCATGCGCGTCATCGTCGCAGCCGCAGGCAAGGCGGCTCATCTCGGCGGCGTGGTCGCGGCATTCACGCCGCTGCCCGTCATCGCCGTGCCCATGAAGACGAGCGATTTGGGCGGCCTCGACTCGCTGCTTTCCATGGTGCAGATGCCCAGCGGCGTCCCCGTCGCCACCGTCGCCATCAACGGCGCGAAGAACGCCGCCATCCTTGCGGCGCAGATCATCGGCGCCGGCACCCAGCAGGTCGTGTGCGACGACACTCAGTGCGCGCCGGCCGACCCCGCCGCGCACCATGCGCGCCAGTGCATCATCGACCTGAAGAGAGAGATGGCCGAAGCCTAATGGCGAAACGGCTTCTCATGGGGAACGAGGCGTTCGCCCACGCCGCGCTGGAAGCGGGCGTCGGCGTCGTCGCAGGCTATCCTGGAACGCCCTCGTCGGAGCTGGTCGAAACCGTCGCCCGCCAGTGCGCCAAGGGGGCTGCCGAGGGCGTCCACGTCGAGTGGTCCACCAACGAGAAGGCCGCGCTCGAAGTGGCCGCCGCCGCGTCCATGTCGGGCGTGCGCGCGCTGTTCACGTGCAAGCAGGTCGGCCTCAACGTGGCCTCCGACGCGCTCATGTCGCTCAACTACGTAGGCGTGCGCGGCGGCCTCGTGCTGTTCGTCACCGACGACCCCGGCCCCATCTCGTCGCAAACCGAGCAGGACACCCGCCGCTTCGCCGCCTTCGCCAAGGTGCCGGTGCTCGACCCGGCGAACCCCGAGCAGGGCTACCTCATGATGAAGGCGGCGTTCGATTTGTCCGAGCGCTTCGGCACGCCGGTCATCGTGCGCCCGACCACGCGCATCAGCCACGCGTCCACCTTCTTCGACATCGAAGGGCGCACCCAGGCCCGGCCGCCCCTGCGCATGGGCGACGTTCCCGGCGGCTACGTCGTCGACGGGTCGCAAGGCTTCGTGCGCGACCCCGACCGGTGGGTCATCTTCCCCAAGCGGTCCTACCAGGCCCATGGCGAAATCCTGGAGCGCTTGGGAAAGATCGCCCACACGTTCTGCTACGACGAGCAGTTCTCCGGCTTCAACCCGGTGTTCCTCAACGGCAAGCAGGTCGACGGCATCGTGGGGGACGAGGCGCTGTCGGCGTCGGCCAAGCTGGGCATCGTCGCCTGCGGCGATTCCGCAAGCTATGCGCTCGAGGCGCTGTCGATCCTTCGCAAGGAGTCGAAGCGGGCTGGGCTTCCCATTCCCGAATACAAATTCGTGCAGGTGGGCACGCCGTATCCGGCGCCGCGCCGCATCCTGACGCGCTTCTTCAAGGGGCTGTCCGACATCATCGTGTTCGAAGAGCTCGACTCGGTCATCGAGGAGGAGCTGCTGAAGATCGCGGCGAACAGCTTCCTGGCGCCCACCATCCACGGCAAGCTGACAGACGAGGCGTCCGTGCGCGGCGAGAACTCCACCGAGGGCATCGCCATGCGCATTGCGAGCTTCTTCGACAAGTGCGACAAGCGTGCGGTTTCGGGCGCGGGCGCCGGAGACCCCTCCGCTGCACCCGAAGGGGCGGCCGAGAGCGCCCTGGCCGCGCGCCGTACCGCCATCCAGAAGCGCAAGAGCTACGCCGAGATCGCCGAACGGGCGCTGGGGACGTCGGCTTTGTACCACTACGGCAAGGACCTGCCTCCGCGCCCGCCCGTCCTGTGCTCGGGCTGTCCCCACCGTGGAAGCTTCTATGCGGTCAAGCGCGCCCTGTCGCAACTGGGCGTGTCCCGCGACGACGCCGTGTTCTGCGGCGACATCGGCTGCTATACCCTGGCCAACGCCGAGCCGCTCGACGCGGTGGACACGTGCCTGTGCATGGGCGCCGGCATCACCATGGCGCAGGGCTTCGCCGCCACCAACCCTTCCAAGAAGAACATCGCCTTCGTCGGCGACTCCACCTTCTTTGCCAGCGGCCTCACCGGCGTTGCCAACGCCGTGTACAACAACCACGACATCACGCTGTTCGTGCTGGACAACGCGACCACCGCCATGACGGGCATGCAGCCGCATCCCGGCACGGGCGCCACGCTCATGGGCACGCAGAGCGCCCCGCTCGAGATCGCGCGCATTCTGCAGGCCCTGGGGGTGAAGTCGGTGCACGTGGCCGACCCCCTGAACCGCAGCGCGGCCGAAGATGCCAGCATCAAGGCCCTGAAGGTGCAGGGCCCCTCCGCGGTTATCTTCCAAAGCCCGTGCATCTGGCTGAAGAGGAACGACCGCGTGGCCCGCGTGAACATTCATAAGTGCACCGGCTGCAAGAAGTGCATCACCGAGGTTGGCTGCCCTGCCGTCGGGTTCGACATGGAGGCGCGCGGCGCGAAAAGTGGCAAGCGCGGGCAGGCGCTCATCGACCCCTCGCAGTGCAACGGCTGCTCGCTGTGCGCGCAGGTGTGCCCGTTCCAGGCCATCCGCGTGTACAAGCGCGAGGAGCTGGAAGGGCTCGAGCGCGTGAAGGAGCTCGACCCCAGCAGCGCGTCCGCGCAGATCGCCTTCGGCACCGTGTCCGAGGACGCCGAGGTCGAAGGCGCGCCCGAGGCTTCCGCGGCCGAAGCGAAGGCCGAAGGCGTGGCAGAAGCCGCCGAGGAAGGCGCGGAGGGCGCAGCCGCGGCGCTGCAGCCGCAGCCGGGGCAGCGGGAGCAGCGCGACCCGGCCGGCGGCCTTGCGCCGGCAGGCGCGGACGCAGCGGCCGGGGCGGCCTCGGACGCCGCGACGCCCGACGAAGGCGCCGGCGACGCCGAAGCCGCTGCCGAGGACACCGAGGGTGCCCCCGAGCCCAAGCAGCCGGCCACGCCCGCGCGCGCTTCGGGCGGCGCGGCCGACAGCCTTCCGCTCGACGCCCTGTTCGGCGGTCAGGTCTACATCGATCTGGAAGGCGGCGACGAATGATCAACGTGATAATCGCTGGCGTCGGAGGGCAGGGCACCGTGCTGGCCGCGAAAGTGCTGGCGGTGGCGGCCGCCGCGCGCGGCTGGAACGTGCGCACGGCCGAAACGATCGGCATGGCGCAGCGCGGAGGAAGCGTCGTTTCCCACATCCGCATCGGCAACAACGGCGAGGACATCCACGCCCCCCTGGTCACGAAGGGGTCGGCCAACCTGATCATCGCCTTCGAGCCCGGCGAGGCGGCCCGCGCCATTTCCTACCTCGCCCGCTCGGGCACGATCGTCATGGCCACCACGCCCATCGAGCCGGTGTCGGCCACCTTGAGCGTTGCCGACTACAACGTGGGCGACATCGTCGAGAACATCCAGCTCGCCCTCTACAACGCCATGGTGCGCAACATCACGCAGGAAACGGGCGCCGGCGGCGGCCAGGCGCGCCTGTTTACCGTGGACGACCGGTCCCTGACCGACATGCTGGGGGGCAACCGCAAGGTGCTGAACTCCATCATGATCGCCGAGGCCGTGCGTGCGGGATGCTTGCCCTTCACCGAAGACGAGCTGTGCGCCGCCATCGGCGTGTGCGTGAAGCCCCAGTACGCCGACATGAACCTCCAGGCTGTCCGCCTGGCCCTCACCGCCTGACGCGCCCTGCCGTGCGCCCGGTGCGGTCGCGGCGCCCCGCCCGGTGCGGCATGAGGCTCGCCCTGGCGTCGCGCGCCCTTACGATCCCGTGTCGGCGTGGGCGAAACTCGCGCTGCGCACGCTTTAAGCAGTACAATTGAAAGCCGTTGGTTAAATCGGGGAGAGGAAGGGCGCACAATGGACCAGGTTCTCTTGTCTAGGATCCAGTTCGCGTTCACCGCCGGGTATCACTTCATCTTCGTGCCCATCACGATCGGCATCGGCCTCATCATGGCCATCTTCGTGACGCGCGCGTTCCGGTCGAAGGACCCGGAGGACGACGCGCTGGCGCGCATGTGGGTGAAGATATACACCGCTACGTTCGCGATCGGCGTTGCCACCGGCATCACCATGGAGTTCTCGTTCGGCACGAACTGGGCGGCCTACTCCCGCTTCGTCGGCGACATCTTCGGGGCGCCTTTGGCGGCAGAGGCCCTGTTCGCCTTCTTCCTCGAATCCATCTTCCTCGGGTTCCTCATCTTCGGAAGGAAGAAGATCAAGCCGTCGCTCTACGTGGCCTCCGCGTGGCTCACGTTCGCGGGCTCGGCGCTGTCGGCGCTGTGGATTTTGATCGCGAACTCGTGGATGCAGACGCCCGCCGGCGCCATGCTGTCGCCCGACGGCACCGAGGCGGTCATCACCGACTTCTTCGCCGCGGCGTTCAACCCCTCCACGCTGCCGCGTTACGCCCACACCGTGCTCAGCCTGCTGGTCATGGGCGCGTTCGTCACCATCGCGGTGGCGGCGTGGTACATGCACAAGCACAAGAGCGGCCGCCTGGTGGCCGCCCGCAAGATGATGTTCACCGGCGTGCTGGTCGGCATCCTGTCCACCGGCTGCCTGCTGGTGTCCGCGCACGCCTCCGCCGTGGAGGTGTGGGAGGAGCAGCCCACCAAGATGGCGATGATGGAGGGCCTCTACGAGACCGAAGTGCCGGGCCTTGCGGTGGCCGGCTTCGTCGACGAGAGCGCCGAGGAGCTCTCGGCGATCGAAATTCCCGGCGGCACCAGCTTCCTGGCCACCGGCACCTGGGACACCGAGTACCCGGGCCTCAACGAGCTTGCGCAAACCGAGCAGTTCGCCGACATCAACGTGGACGAGATGCCCGTCAACTTCGTGTTCCAGACGTACCACCTGATGGTGGCGATGTTCGGGCTCATCTGCCTGATCCTGGTGCTGGCCCTCGTCTTCGGCCGCCGCAAGCTGATCGAGGCGGGCAAGGGCATTGCCGGCATGAAGGGGCTGCAGTGGGTGCTGATCCTGTCGCCCATCGTGCCGTTTTTGGCCATCCAGGCCGGCTGGTTCACCGCCGAGATCGGCCGCCAGCCCTACGTGGTCTACCCCTCCAATTCGGCTCCGGACGGCGTGTCGCTGCTGACCTCGGAAGGCGTCAGCGCATCCGTGCAGCCTTTCGAGCTGGTCATCACGCTGGTTCTGTTCGTGGTCGTGTACGTGCTGCTCTTCATCGGATGGGCGCGCGTGGTCGGACGCTTCGTCGCGGAAGGCCCCGTGTTCGACAAGCCCGAGGCGGCCAACCAGGCCGACACCGACATCAGCTTCAAGGGCGTCGTGGCGAGCGACGCCGACGACGGCCGCGACGACGAACCGCTTGACGAAACCGAGAAGGGGGGCGATGCGAAATGAGCGCGCTCGCAGTCCTTTGGTACTTTCTGATCTTCCTGCTGATCGCCGGATACTTCGTGCTGGACGGCTTCGACTTGGGCGTGGGCACGCTGTTCCCGTTCTTGTGCAAATCCGAGGAGGACAAGGCCATCGCGCGCCGCTCCATCGGGCCGGTGTGGGACGGCAACGAGGTGTGGCTGCTCACTGCCGGAGGCGCGCTGTTTGCCGCGTTCCCCGACGCGTACGCGACCACGTTCTCGGGCTTCTACCTCGCCATCATGCTGGTGCTCTTCGCGCTCATCGTGCGCGCGGTCAGCTTCGAGTTCCATGCAGGCGACGTCAAGTGGCGCAAGCTGTGGGACGTCTGCTTCTTCGTGGGGTCGGCCCTGCCGGCGCTGCTGTTCGGCGTGGCCGTCGGCAACATCGTCGCAGGAATTCCCATGGATGCGCAGGGCAACTACATCGGCGTGCCGCTGCTCGGCCTCATCACGCCCTTCACGCTGCTGACGGGACTGCTGGGCCTGGCGGTCTTCGTGTCGGCCGGCGCGTGCTGGCTGGCGCTGAAGGCGCCGCTCGACTCCGATCTGCGCGCCAGGGCCCTCAAGGTGAAGGCGCCCATGCAGTGGGTCGTCGTGGGTCTGTTCGTGCTGACCACCGTGTGCATGGCCGTGATGTATGGCGGCTTCATCGCATGGTCGGGCGACCTGTTCGTCATCCGCATGATGCTGGCGGCGCTCTTCGTCGCGTGCATGTTCGCCGCCATCGTCGTGGGCCGCATGGACAGCCAACGCAGCGACCTCGTTGCGTTCGTCGCCCAAAGCGGCGCGGCGGCGACGCTCGTGTTCCTGGTCGCGTTCAGCATGTTCCCGAACCTGGTGAACGCATCCCCCGACAGCGTCGGGGGCGCCATCACGCTGATGTCGGCCGGCGCCAGCGAGCTGTCGCTGTTCTGCATGACGGTCATCCTGTGCATCGGGTTGCCGCTCGTGCTGGTCTACCATGTGCTCATCTACCGTACTTTCAGGGGGCGCGTGGCGCTTGAGGCTCATTAGGGTTACAATAACTTCCAACTATCGACACGCAGCCTATACACAGCGCAAGCAAGATGGGAACAAACATGCCTGACAACATGAATCCTTACATGGATTCGGGGATGAACCCCAACGGATACATGCCTGGCTACGGACAGCCGGGTTATGTTGACGAAGGCAATCCCTATGCGCAGCCTGGCGCCTGGGACCAGGGCCAGTTCGGCATGCCGCAGCCGGGGTATCCGGGTGCGGCGCAGCAAGGCATGATGGTCGAGGATTACCTCAATCCCGGCAACATGGCTTCCCCTCAGGACATCTATGCGAACCAGGCGGCCCAGATGGGCGGCATGCCCGGCCAGTACGGCGCGCCTTATCCCGACCCCAACGCCGCCTATGCCGACCCCTCGTACGGCATGGGCGCGCAGCCGTTCCCCGACCCGTACGCCCAGCAGGGCTACCCCATGGGGCAGATGCCCGGCCCGGGCCAGACGGGCGGCTTCGAGAACCCCATGCAGGCCGCCCAGCAGGGCGTCGCCGAGCCGCAGATTCCCGGGGCCATGCCCATGCAGCCCGACCCGGCGGCCCAGGCGGCTGCCGCGGCCGAGGCCCAGGCGAAGCAGCAGGCGGCGCAGCACCTCCAGCAGGTTCAGGCGGCGCAGCAGCAGATCAAGCAGCAGGCGGCCGCCCAGCAAGCGGCCCAGCAGGCGCAACAGGCACAGCAGGCTGCCCAGCAATCCCAGCAGCCGGCCAAGCAGCAGAAGCGTCCCCAGGCGCAGCCCATGCCCAGTGTCCCGGTCGACCCGGCGAAGGCGAGCAAAGGCCGCGCCACCATGGCGCTCGTGCTCAGCATCCTTTCCATCATCCTGGCGCTCGTCCCGCCCGTGGGGCTGGCCCTTTCCGTCGTCGCGCGCAAGATCGCCAAAAGCTACAAGCGCAACGGCGGCCGTGCCGGCTCCGGCGACGCCGCCGCCATCTTCGCCCTGGTGGGAATCGTGTTCTCTGTGCTGACGTTCGCGCTGCTCGTCTGGTTCATCGGCTACGTGAACGGGGCGCTCATCGGCTCCAAGGCGTACATGAACCCCATTTCCTTCTTCAACAACAGCCCGCTCGGGGCTATTTTCAAGATCCCGACGTCGTAGTCCCGACCCGCCTCGGGGCCGGCGTCGGCGTGCGTTTCGTCGCAATCGTTAGCTGGAGAACATGGAAAAAGAGCAACCCAAAGACAAAGAAAAGGCCAAGCCCAACTTCCTCGAACGCCTGACGGGCGGCAAGAGGGAGTCCGCTTCCGAGGACGAGATCCGCGAACTGGTCGACGACACCGAGGAACTCGCCGACGACGAGAAGCGCATGATCCAGGACATCATCAACCTCGGCGACGCGGCGGTGAACGAGATCTGCACCCCGCGCGTCGACGTCATGCTCGTCCGCGACGACGAGACGGGCCGCACCGCGCTCGAGCGCATGCGGGGCACGGGCTATTCGCGCCTGCCCGTCTGCCGCGACGACATCGACGACATCATCGGCATCGTCAACTACAAGGACCTCATCGGCCCCCTCATGGACGGGTCCATCGACGACTTGGTCGTGAAGTTCATGTACGACGCCATGTTCGTGCCCGAGACCAAGGCCGTCATCCCGCTTCTGGGCGAGATGCAGGCAAGCCACCAGCAGATGGCCATCGTGGTGGACGAGTACGGCGGTACCGAGGGCCTGATCACCATCGAGGACATCATCGAGGAGATCGTCGGCGAGATCGCCGACGAGTCGGACGTGGGCGGCGAGCTCATCGAGGCGATCGGCGAGGGCGACTGGCGCGCCGACGGCCGCCTTTCCGTGGAAGACGCCATCGAGCTGGGATGGCCCGTCACGGCTTCCGACGACTACGAGACCGTCGCCGGCTGGCTGCTCGACGTCATCGACTCCGTGCCCGACGCGGGCGACACCATCGCTGTCGACGGCTACCTGTTCACCATCGAAAGGATGCGCCGCTCGCGCATATCCAAGGTGCGCGTGCAGCGGCAGGGCGAGTCCGGCGCGCAGCAAGGCTGACGCCGCACGCCTGGCGCCGCGGCCGGCGGGTGCGGGCGCGCCTGCGCGTTTCCGCCTCGGTCCCTCCGCATCGCCGAAAGCCGCTACAATTAAGCCACTGCATAGAATCGGGTGGTGTCAATGAGCAATGTGATCATAGTCGGGTGCGGCCGCGTGGGGTCGCAGCTCGCCAACAAGCTGTCCGACAACGGCGACAACGTGTGCTGCATCGACCGCTCCGCGGACGCGTTCGCGAATCTGGGGCGCAACTTCAACGGCAACACCATGCAGGGCGTCGGCTTCGACGAGGACGTGCTGCTGCGCGCCGGCGTCGAGGAATGCGACGTGCTGGCCGCCGTCACCCAGCACGACAACGCCAACCTCATGTGCGCCGAGGTGGCGGGCCGCCTCTTCGGCGTGAAGCACGTCATAGCCCGCCTGTACAACCCCGACCACGAGAACGCCTACTCGCAGCTCGGCATCGACTACGTGTGCGGCACGTCGCTCGTGGCCGACGACATCTTCTCGAAGGTGGTGTCGGGGCACGGCTCGCACGTCGCCAGCTTCGGCGACATCGAGATCGTGGAGTTCACGCTGGCGCTCAAGGGCGTGGAGGCGCCGCGCAGCATCCGCGTCTCCAATCTGGAAAGCGAGCACGAGATACGCGTCGTCGCCTTCGAGCGCGCCGACGGCTCGGCCTCGTCCATACCCTCCGAGGACTCGGTCCTCTACAACGGCGACAAGGTGCTGGTCAGCGTCAAGCTCGACGCGGTCGGCCAGCTCGACAAATACATCCAGGACTAGGCGGCGCTCATGTACATCGTCATTGTGGGCGGCGGAAAGGTTGGCTCGTACCTGGCGCAGGTGCTGCTTTCCAGCCGCAACGAGGTGGCCATCATCGAGGACAACCCCGAGTCGGCCTCGATTCTTTCGGTGATGCTCGAGGGGCAGTACCTCATCATCAACGGCGACGGGTGCGACTCCCGCTACCAGGACGACGCCGGCATCAAGCGTGCGGACGTCTTCGTCGCGGCCACGGGCCAGGACGACACCAACCTGGTCGCTTGCGAGATCGCGCAGCGCGTCTTCCGCGTTCCCCGCGCCATCGCGCGCGTCAACAGCCCCAAGAACCTGCGCATCTTCCGTGAGGTGGGCATCGAGTGCGTCTCGTCGACCACGCTGATCGCCAACCTCATCGAGGAGGAGGCGTTGATGGGGTCGGTGTCGGTCGTGTCGTCGCTCACGCATGGCAACGTCGCGCTGTCCGAGTTCACCATCGGGCACATGAGGCGCCATTCCGACGAGGACGGCGTCGCCATCGGCGACATCGAGATGCCCGAGGGGTCGCTGATCGTCGGCGTCGCGTACGAGGACGATGCCGAGGTTGCCAGCCCCGACATCCGGCTGTACCCCGGCGACCAGGTCATCGTTGTCGCCGACAAAGAGGCGCTCGACGAGGTTCGCGCCCTCTTCCGGTCCCTGTAACGACAGAAAGGATTCGCCATGATCGACCGCTACACGCGCCCCCAGATGGGAAGCATTTGGGAGTTCCAGAACAAGTTCGACATCTGGCGCGAGATCGAGGTGCTCGCGTGCGAGGCGCAGGCCGAGCTGGGCCAGTGCGGCATCACCGTCGAGGAGGCGAAGTGGATCCGCGAGCACGCGGCCGCCGACGCCGCGCGCATCGCCGAAATCGAGCAGACGACCAACCCCGACGTCATCGCCTTCACCACCAACATGGCCGAGAACATCGACGCCGACGTGCCGGAAGGGCAGCAGAAGCCCAGCCGCTGGGTGCACTACGGCATGACGTCGTCCGACTTGGGGGACACGGCGCTGAGCTACCAGATCGCGCAGTCGATCGACATCATCGTCGACGACATCCGCGAGCTGGGGGCGATTTGCAAGCGTCGCGCCTTCGAGCTGCGCGACGCGCTGTGTGTCGGGCGCACGCACGGCATCCACGCCGAGCCGATGACGTTCGGCATGAAGTTCGGAAGCTGGGCCTGGGCGCTGAAGCGCTGCGAGACGCGCATGATGCAGGCGCGCGAGGTGGCGGCCGTGGGCGCCATCTCGGGCGCGGTGGGCACCTATTCCAGCATCGACCCGTTCGTGGAGCACTACGTCTGCGAGAAGCTGGGCCTTGCCTGCGACCCGCTGTCCACCCAGGTGCTGGCGCGCGACCGCCACGCCCAGGTGGCCTCCGCGCTCGCCGTCACGGCGTCCACGCTGGAAAGCATCGCCATGCAGGTGCGCCTGCTGCAGCAGTCCGACGTGATCGAGGCCGAGGAGCCGTTCACGAAGGGGCAGAAGGGCTCTTCGGCCATGCCTCACAAGCGCAACCCCATCACCGCTGAGCGCGTGTGCGGCATGGCGCGCCTGGTGAAGGCCAACGCGCAGGTGGCCTACGACGACGTGGCGCTGTGGTACGAGCGCGACATCTCGCATTCCAGCGCCGAGCGCGTGGCGCTGGCCGACAGCTTCATCGCGCTGGACTACATGTTCGGCAAGATGCACTGGATGCTGGACGGCCTGCAGGTCTACCCCGCGAAGATGGAGCACAACCTGTGGCGCACGCGCGGCCTCATCTTCAGCTCGAAGGTGCTGCTCGCGCTGGTCAACGCCGGCATGACCCGCGAGGACGCCTACGTCGTGGTGCAGCGCAACGCCATGCAGGTGTGGGAGGACATCCAGAACGCCGTCAGCGGCCCCACGTTCAAGCAGCGCATCGAGGACGACCCCATGGTGCGCGAGCTGGAGGGGCAGGGCGCCCTGTCGAAGCAGCAGCTCGACGAGATCTTCGACCCGCGCGCGTTCCTGACGCGCGCGGACGTGGTGTTCGACCGCCTTGAGGGCCTCGAGTTCTAGCGCCCTGGCGTTATGGGGTATCTTGCAGGAATGGAAATACTCGATTCCGAAAAGCGGCACATCCGGCGCATCCCGCGCATCGTCTCGGTCGAGATGGTCGTGGGCGTGTTCGCCCTGGTCGCGGCCGCCGTCATGGTGTGGGCCATCGTCGCCGTGTCCGACAAGGTACCCGTCCTGATCGTCGCCGGCATCGTGTTCACCGTCTGCGTGGTGGTCGTCTTCTTCCTGCTGCTGAACCCCGACTCGGTGCGTGCCCGGCAGACCGATTCGGTGCTCAGGCTGTCCAGCCAGATCCTCGGCCTGATGACGCAGGGCCTTCCCCCCAGCGTGGCGCAGGCCGTGTGCAACCTGCTGCTTCCGAACACGGCGGCCATCGCCGTCGCCATCACCGACACCGAGACCATCCTCGGCTACGTGGGATACCTGGAGGCCGAGAGCCCGCAAGGGGCGGCCATTCGCACGCAGGCCACGCACGACGCCCTTGCCGACGGACAGACGCGCGTCATCTACACCGCCGAGGAAATCGGCCTTCCCAAAAGCGAGCGCAAGACGAACATGATCAAGGCGGCCATCATCGTGCCGCTGCGCGTCGGGCGCGAGATCCGCGGCACGCTGAAGTTCTACTACCGCAGCTCACGCAAGATCACCGAGACGCAGAAGTCCATCGCGCAGGGCTTCGGCGAGCTGCTGTCCACGCAGATGGCCGCCCTCGAGATGGAGAACCAGCGCGACCTCGCCACTTCCATGGAGCTGAAGATGCTCCAGAACCAGATCAACCCGCACTTCCTGTTCAACACGATCAACACCATCGCGTCGCTTATCCGCACCGACCCGGCGAAGGCGCGCGTGCTGCTGCGCGACTTCGCCGTGTTCTACCGCTCCACGCTTGAGAATTCGCAGGACCGCATTCCGCTCGCCCGCGAACTGGAGCAGACGCAGCGTTACTTCTCCTTCGAGGTGGCGCGGTTCGGCGAGGACCGCCTGGAGATGGTGGTCGACGTCGACTCGGCAGGGGCCAAGGTGTCATCCATGCTGGTGCCGCCGTTTCTGCTGCAGCCCCTGGTGGAGAACGCCGTCAAGCACGCCATGCCCGTGGAGGGGAAGCTGCTCGTGGACATACGCTCGCGCGTCGAGGGCTCCGACGTGCTCATCGTCGTGTCCGACGACGGCGTGGGCATGGACGAGGAGGCGCGGCAAGGCATCATGAACCCGCAGTCGTCGACAGGGCTCGGCATCGCCGTGAAGAACGTCCACGACCGCATGCACGGGTATTACGGCGAAGGCGCCGAGATGGTCGTGGAGAGCGCCCTGGGCGAGGGCACTGTGGTCACGTTGCGCTTTCCCGAGATGGCCAGCAAGATCTCATCCGATGCGCTGGAGGTGGGCGAGCAGCTTTCCATCCAGCGGGAACGAAGGTGACAATGAACACGCCGGCGACAGCATTCCTCTTCATAGGCATAATCGTGCTTGCCCTCGCGGTCATCGCCATGGCCGTCTGGGTAGCGTCGCTTTCCGGCCGCATCAGAAGGCTTTCCGACCGATTGATGTACGACGCCACCGCGCAGCCCGCCCCGCGTCCGGCAATGCAGGGCACGCGGCAGTCGCCGGCCGTGACGGGCTCGTACCTGCAGCAGGCGTGCCCCGACGTGACGCAGGGGGGCGCCGTCGTGCAGCCCTATAACACCGGGGCGCAGACCGTCCGCTCCGTGCAGCCTGCCGTTGCGCGCATGCATACCGCCGCGGTGCAGCCGATGGAGCAGCCCGACGACGGGCAGGCGTTCTTCGACAGCTACCGTGCCCAGAGCGAGGGGCACCAGAACACCGGCGCGTTCGGCCGCGAGCGGCCGTCCATTCCTTTCGGGGAGGACCGCAGCGACGCCGTTCGACGCGAGGTGTACACCCAGGACGCCGTCAGCGGCGACTTCGATCCCGACTCCATCGACTTCTCGCGCGTCGCAGGGTATCGCAACCTGCGCCAGCCGTAACGGTCGCCGGGCGGCTTGCGCCGCGAGGCGCCCTTTGGCCCATGCCGCGAGAAGTCGTGTGAGGCGCCCTTCCGCACCACGTCGAGGTTGGGATTTCCGCAATTTTTGTCCACAGCTCCGCCGTTTTTTTGGCATTTCCGACCTGGAGCGGTGCGAGCGACGCCAGATGGCAGCAGGGACGGCGTGCATTGCCCAGCCCTTCTTGCCTGCAGGATTTGATTCCGGCGCGTTTTCCCTCTATCATTCGAAGTTAGCCTTCTAACACACCACGGAAACGCACACGGAAGGGCTGCCATCAGTCTGATTCTTGACAGATACCGCATCATGGGCCGGGCGGGCGCCGGCGGATACGCCACCGTCCAGCACGCTTACGACACGCGCCTGAAGCGCGACGTCGCCATCAAGTGCATCCAGATAACCCAGGCTGACATCGACCGCTCGAGGGTTTCCATCCACGACGCCCAGATCGAGAACGCCAGCCGCGCGTTCGGCGCTCCTCGTGCACGTCGCGACGACTACCGCCGGGGCGCTCAGGCGCCGGCCGACGGCGAGTCCGCGGCGTTCGTGCCCCTTACGCAGAAGATCAGCGAGCCCAGCTTCTTCTCGTCGCGCGAGAAGAACGCCGAGCGCCTGGCGAAGCGCCGCAGCTACTTCAAGGAGGCCAAGGCGAACGTTGCCGGCTCGGCCGTGCGGGGTCGCACGCGCGTGGCCGACACCGAGGACTTCGAAGACGACGCGCGCGGCTCGGGCGAGTCGTTCGACCTGGACGAGTTCGCGGGCTATTCCAGCTTCAAGGGGGGCCGTGCGGGCGCCGGCGCGGGACGCCAGCACCGGCGCGACATGAGCAGCTTTCCCATCGGCAAGAACGACACCGTCGGCCTCAGCGCGTTCGCGGGACACATTCCCGGCAGGATCGCGGGAGCCGGCGAGGTGGACATCAGCGCCGTCGGCGAGCATTCCATCAGCATCGACGCCATCTCGGGCGACGGCGACAGCGTCGGCGGAAGCAGGGTTCGGCCGGGCCGACCGACGCGGCCGGCGCGGCGCCCGCTACGACGTACCTGCCGACTCGTACGACGTCTACGACCCTTCGGGCCCGCTCGACGACGAGCCGCCCGCCTACGAAGGCGACCACCTTGCGCGGGCCGACCGCATTCCCGGACTCGAAGAGGCCCGCACCGCCGCGCACCTGAACGACGCCAACATCGTCACCGTCTACGACTGCGTGGTCGAGGGCAACATGGCCTACGTGATCATGGAGTACGTCGAGGGCAAGACGCTTGCGAAGATCATGCGCGAGCTGGACAACGACATCACGCTCGACATGATCGCCAGCGTGTTCAGCTCGGTGTCCCATGCACTCGAAGTGGCGCACAAGGCGGGCATTCTGCACCTGGACATCAAGCCCGAGAACGTCATCGTCAACAAGGAAGGCGTCGTCAAGGTGACCGACTTCGGCCTGTCCACCCTGATGGACGCCAGCGGCCAAGGCGAGACCGGCGGCGGCACCATCGGCTACATGCCGCTCGAGCAGATGCGCCAGCAGCGGCTCGACGTGCGCACCGACGAATGGGCGCTCGCCAGCCTCACCTACGAGATGCTGTCGGGCAAGAACCCCTTCAAGGCCCGCAGCCTCGACGATGCGGAAAGCGCCATCGAGGGGGCCGAGTTGGTCATACCTTCCCTGTGCTGGGAGGACATCGACGAGAGCGTCGACGACATCATGTTCGACGCGCTGAGCCCCGACATGGACGGGCGCTACCCCGACATCGAGGCGTTCGCCGAAGACCTCATGCCGCTGCTGGGCAGCGCGCGCGAAGGCAAGACGCAGCTGGCGAAGGCGGTGAAGGACTCCGAGTCGCTGCGCGAAGAACCCGCCCCGCGCCCGCCGAAGCCCTACGTGCCGTTCATCGACCGGCTGGGCATGCGCGGCTCCAACATCGTGATGCGCGTGTCCGCGGCGCTGGGGGCGGCCATGCTCGGCGTCGTCGCGCTGCTCAACTTCCGCTTCGACTTCACGCAGGCGTCGCAGGCCGCCTCGTCCTCGCAGACCATCGAGGCGGGCGCCAACACCGTCTTCGGCCTCTTCAGCACCGTGCCTATCGCGGCCTGGGCCATCCTCGCCGTACTCGTGGCGCTTGCCGCGCTGTGGCCGCGCTTCGCCATGCCGGCGGGCTATGGGCTGTTCGTGGTCGCGCTGTTCTTCAACCAGGCGTGGCTTCCCGCGTTCCTCCTGCTTGCAGGCACCGGCGCATGGTGGTGGTTCTTCGGGCGCAGAAGCGACATGATGGCCACCCTCGTCATGTTGCAGCCGCTGTTCGGCTCGATCGGATTCGCGGCGCTCGTGCCCGTGCTTTCGGGTGCGCTTCTCGACATCCGGGACGCGGTGCTTGCCGCGGGCATGGCCATCCTGAGCGCGTTCGTCATGGCCTCCATGGGCTCGGGCGACATCATGAACTGGGAAGTCGTGTCGAACTTCATCGTGGCAGTGAACCCGTCCATCGCGGGCGCCTCCATATCCGGCGGCTTCGTGGAATCGCTCTCCTCGGCGCAGAACTGGGTGGTGGCGGCCAGCTGGCTTGCCGCCGCGGCGCTCTACTCGCTCATCTGCCGCAAGGGCACGCACGTGTTCGACATCCTCGCATCGGTGGCCGCGGCCGCGTGCATCGTGGGCGGCGTCCTGGTGGTCCCGCTCGCGACGGGCAACCTCGGCCTGCTGACCCCGCTCGCCATCAGCGGCAGCATCGTGCCGGCGCTTGTGGGCGTCGTGTTCGCGCTGCTCGACGTTCCCGACCGCGTGCGCATGGCGCCGGGGGAATGGTGAGCCCGCGGCGCTCGCAAGGTTTCGGCATGGCGACATTGGCCCGAAAAAGTTGTACAAAAAGCACACGGACGGTTAATATGTGTACCTGAAGTTTCATCTTCGTAGGTAAGACATCGAGGTTTAAAGGAAGCCAAAATGAGCGATGCGACGAACAACAACGAGACGCCCCAGGCGTCTGAAGAGGTAAAAACCTCCACGGTGCCCACGGAAACTGCCGCCGAGGCCGGCCTCACCGCCCAGGCTGCCGTCGAAAACGAGAAGGAATTCGAGAAGAAGAGCAAGACCCCGATCATCATCCTGATCGTCGTTCTCGTCATCGCTGCAATCGGCGTCGGCGCATGGGCCGTCATCAGCCAGTCCGGCGGCTTCTACGACAACGCCGCCCAGAACGGCCAGGCTCCCTACAAGACCGACGAGGAGAAGCAGGCCGAGCTCGACCGCGTGGTCGAGGAGGGCATGCTCAACATCTCCATCGCAAGCGTCATCGAGTTCGCCAACGGCACCTCCGAGGGCACGGCCTACATCGAGAACGTCCCCTCCAACAAGTACGTCATGAAGGTGACCATCACGCTCGACAGCAACAACGAGGTCGTCTACGAGTCCGGCGGAATCAAGCCCGACAGCCACATCGACACCATCAAGCTGTCGAAGGACCTCGAAGCCGGCACCTACCCTGCAACCGCCACCTTCACGGCATACGACCCCGAATCCCTCGAGGAAGTGGGCCAGGCTGCTGCGAAGATCACCATCGTCGTCGACGAGTAAGCTGTCCGGGAAGGCATCCGCAGACCTTAGAAAAGAGCCATGAATCCTGCTCTGATCATTCCCACGTTCGTCTCCGGGGCGCGTCGAAGGAGCGAATCGAAGGGGGTCGTGTCCCGCTACGACCACACGACCGACATCCATAGCGAAGGCGAGCTGGGCCGCTGTCTCAAATCCCTGGAAGGGGTTCAGGACATCGGCCTGATCGTCATCCTGGTTTCGGCCGACCGCAGCATCGAATACGAGGCGGTCGAGAAGGTGCGCGCCACCGTCGCCGAGCATCCCACGCTCAACGTCATCGTCATCGGCGTCGCCGAATTGGCCATCGTGCGCGAGCGCATGGAGCAGCTGGGCATCGAGCGCGTCAGCCAGCAGATCGGGCTTGTCGGCTACGGGGCCATTCGCAACCTGGGGCTGGTGGTCACGTGCGCGCTCGGGTTCGACGCTGCCGTGTTCATCGACGACGACGAGATCATCGACGACCCTGCGTTCCTCGCGAAGGCCATGTACGGCCTGGGCAAGCTGACGAAGAACGGCATCCCCATCCTGGCCAAGACCGGCTTCTACATCAACGACGAGGGCTCGTACCTGTCCAAGTGGAAGGACAAGTGGTACAACCGCTTCTGGCAGCAGGGGCATGCGTTCAACAAGTGGATCCGCAAGGCCATGAAGGGCCCGCGGCTTTCGCGCAGCAACCACGTGTGCGGCGGGTGCCTGGCCGTGCATAAGGAGGCCTTCCGCCGCCTTGCGTTCGACTCGTGGATCCCGCGTGGCGAGGATTTGGACTACATGCTCGACCTGCGCATGTTCGGCAGCGACATCTGGTTCGACAACCAGTGGCAGCTTCGCCATCTGCCGCCGCCGTCGCCGCACGAGGGCGCGCGATTCCGCCAGGACATCTTCCGCTGGCTGTACGAGTACGCCAAGCTCGAGTACAGCCACTCGCTCATCGACCTGCAGAAGGTCACGGCCGGCTCGCTCGAGCCGTATCCGGGGCCGTTCCTGGAGAAGGGCCTGCGCCGCCGCATCGCAATCACGGCGTTTCTGCGCAGCCTGGTGCGTCCCGACAAGAAGGCTTACCGGCGTGCGGCGAAGGACGCCCTCACCGAGGCGACCTACTACGCCGAGAAGAACTGCACCAACTACTTCGAGTTCCAGCAGATCTGGCCGCAGATCATGGAGCGCGTCGATTCCGACAAGATCATGACGACCGCGCTCGTCCAGTCGGCGCTCATCGAGCCCGTCAGCCAGCAGGCGCGCCAGATCGAGACGCGCCCCATCGACCCGGGCATGACCAGCCAGATTCGTCTCGACCTGGCCGACTAGCCGCGCATCGTCCGCGCGGCACCAACCATGGACTTGCTACCCCTGGCATGCGGATCCGTCGCGGTGGGCGTTGCCGTCGGCATCCTGTCGGGGCTGCTCGGCGTCGGAGGCGGCACCGTGCTCGTTCCCGTGTTCCGGCTGCTGTACGGCATGCCGGCCATCGCCGCCACCGCGACTTCTCTGTTCACCATCATTCCCACGTCCCTGTCCGGCGTGGCGACCCACGTCCGCAACAAGACGTGCGTGCTGCCGCTGGGGCTTGCGGCCGGCATCGGAGGCGCCGCCATGTCGCCGGTGGGTGTGTGGCTGGCCAGTATTTCGCCGGAGTGGGCCATCATGGTCGCCGCTGCCGCGGTCATCGCGTACTCGTCCATCACGATGTTTCGGAAGGCGGTCGCCTTGCGTCGCAAGCAGAAGCGCGCCGCGGACGCAGCCTCCGAAGGGCGGCTTGACGAGACGCCCCTGCCCGAGCTTCCCCCGCGCCGGCGGCTCGTCGGCGTCGGCCTGGCGATCGGACTGGGCGCGGGCGCCGTGTCGGGCTACGTGGGCGTGGGCGGCGGCTTCATCATGGTGCCGCTGTTCATGCAGGTTCTGGGGACGCCGCTGAGGCTGACCTCGGGAACGTCGCTGGTGGCCGTGACCATCCTTGCGGTGCCGGCGGCGGTGATGCAGGCCGTGCTGGGGAACATCGACTGGCTTGCCGGCATCCTGGTGTCAATCGGCACCATTCCCGGCGCCGCGCTGGGTTCGAAGCTGATAACGCGCGTGCCGGAGTTCGCGCTGCGCCTCACGTTCGGAGCCTTCCTGCTCGTCGCTGCGGCATTGCTGGTGGTCAACCAGCTGGGCGTCCTGTAGCCACCCGTGTTGCGGAACGCCTCGCTTCGGGGGGTTTCCGTTCGAGAGCCGGGGCTGCGCGGCAGTCTATTTCACGCTCCAGACGCGGACGTTACATTCGAAGACGCGGCTCTTGTTGAGCGGCGTGTAGTCGATGTTGCTGTAGGTGACGATGCGTTGCCGGGCGCCGCTTGACGCCAGGAACTCGCCATAGCCCTGGGTGGCGTATTCGGGATGGACGGTGAAGTAGCGCCTGCCGGACGCGTCGATGGCGGCGACGATGCCCGTCGACTTCACGAACACGAGCCCGCCGCCCCATGCCGGCGACGTGAACGGCGTGCGCGCGAAGCGCAGCCACTGCCCGCCGACGTCTCCCTCGGCGGGCGTGTACGTGCCCAGGTTGGATATGCCGTCGCCGTAGGCGTAGATGTCTTCGAAGGCGAAGCTGAAGCCGGTGTCGCCGTAGCCCACGAAGGTGGGCTTCATCGACGCCGGAAGCGTGAGCGTGTCGGTGACCTGGCCGCTGTCGGCCTCGACGTGCGTGAGCTGGTAGTAGATGCCGTCGGCGGCCGCGCGCGGGACGCAGGCGACGCCCGTGCGGGTGGAGGCGAGCGGGCACGCCATGCGGCCTTCCGACTCCAGCACCGCCTTCGCCTCCGAAGACGGTGCCCCGAACGGAATTCTCATCAGCACGCTGTTCTCTGCGGTGGCCGGCCCGTCGAGCACGGGCAGCTGCTGCCAGAACGCGAACGCGCCGGACACGGCGATGGAAGGCATCTCCCAGTCGGACGTCCCTTCGGCGGCGACCTGCGTGGAAACGGCCTGGCCTCCCGACATCTTCGCGGTGCAGACGCGCCACTTGCCGTTCAGGATGTCGGCTTCCACCCACGCCACGCCCGTCGAGTTCAGCCGTGCGTCGAAGATCTGAAAGCCCTCGTCGGCCCCCGCGGCCTTCTCGACGACGGTGGTCAGGTTCCCGCCGGTGAGCGACAGCATGCCGATCTGCAGCAGCGGGTCTGATGTGTCGCACGGAAGCAGGCAGCACGCCACGTTGTCGTCGTCGGCCCACACCACCGTGCCGTAGGGAAGCGACGCCTGCGAGATTGGGGACACCTTCGATTCGAGGTCCTCCACGTACTCGCAGTCGTCGGTGGTGAAGACGCGGTCCTCCGTGACGGCGAGCGTTTCGGGCTCGTCGGATGCCGCCCAGGCGCGCCCATCGCGACCGCCCGCGGGCAGCGCATCGGCGGCGAGCATGCCGAGGCCGACGGCGGCGACTCCGGCCGCGCCGCGCACGAAGCTGCGCCGGGTGATGGCGGCTCCGCATGTCCGGGGGGTGCTGCTCTCTTTCCGAAGAGGACGCTTGCGCGTATGTCGCGGGTTCTGCATATTCGTATTATGTCATTCAATAAACGTATTGTCGCCGCCCTGCGATTAATGGATACAATAAACGCAAAGTACCTGCGTACACGGGTTGCTGCAGCGTATGTGCGGCCGAAAGAAGGTGCAACATGAATTCAACGACCAAGCGCATCCTCCTGGTCGAGGACGAGAAGAACATCCGCGAGGCGGTCACGGCCTACCTCGAGAAGGAAGGCTACTGGGTCACCGCCGTCGAGGACGGCAAGGACGCCATCGACGAGTTCGGCAAGCACGACTTCGACACCATCATCCTCGACCTCATGCTTCCGAAGGTGTCCGGCGAGAAGGTGTGCAAGGTCATCCGCGACACGTCGGACGTTCCCATCATCATGCTGACGGCCAAGGGCGAGATCGAGGACCGCATCATCGGGCTCGAGCTGGGGGCCGACGACTACCTGGTGAAGCCTTTCAGCCCGCGCGAGCTCGTCGCGCGCGTCCGTGCGCTGCTGCGCCGCGCCAATTCCGACCGCGAGCCGCTGCGCGAGGCCATGGAATACGGCGAGCTGACCATAGACATGTCGGGCCACAAGGTGCTCGTCAACGGCGAGGAGGTCGACCTCACCGCAAGCGAGTTCAAGCTGCTCGCCACGCTATCCCGCTACCCGGGGCGCGTCTATTCGCGCATGGAGCTGGTTGAGAAGGTGCTCGGGTACGACTTCGAAGGCTACGAGCGCACCATCGACTCGCATGTGAAGAACCTGCGTGCCAAGCTTGGAGATAATCCGAGGGATCCGAAATGGCTGCACACGGTCCACGGAGTCGGCTATCGTTTCGAAGACCCGTCGAAGGGCGAGCGAGGCTAGCCTCCCAGCCGCCCGCGCGGCATCCGTCAACACGACCGACAGAAGCAAGGCAGATGGCAAAGCTAGAGGGGGACCATAAGCGCTTCCGCAACTCCTATCGCGCTTCGATGATGGTTGCGTTCGCCATGGTGGCGGCCACGACGGCCGCCATTACCATCATCGTGGTGTGGCTGGTGTTCGGCGCGTATTTCGCCTCCTACACCTCCGACAACATGAAGTCCGTCGCCAGCTTCGCCGCCGAGCGCATCTCCGAGGAATACAGCTACGTGCGCTCCATGGGCTCGGTCAACTACAACCTGGTGATGGAGAACCTGCAGCTGGGCGAGGACGCCGGTCTCATGGTGCTCGACACGAACGGCAACACGCTCTACGACTCGTCCGCCTCGGCGGGCACGGCCGAAGGCAAGGGCGAAGGCCCCGGCTCCGCGTCGCAGGTGGCCATCGCGGCCGTCACGCACGGCGGCGAGGACGTGGGCTCGGTCCGCATCTGGATCTACGGGTCGGACGTGCTGATGAGCCGCCCCGACATCGCCTTCCGCGACAACATGTACCAGTCGCTGTTCATGGCCGGCGGCTTCGCGGTGATCATCGCCATGCTCATCGGCCTGTGGTTCTCCCGCTCGCTGATGCGCCCCATCAGGAAGATCTCGGCCGCCGCGCAGGAAATCTCTCAAGGCAACCTCGCGGCGCGCACCGGCTTGCAGGGCGGCAACGAGCTGTCGCGCCTGGGGCAGCAGTTCGACGTGATGGCCGAGTCGATCGAACGCGACCGCGACATGGAGATGCAGCTTACCTCCGACGTCGCCCACGAGCTGCGCACGCCGCTCATGGCCATCCAGGCCACGGTCGAGGCGATGATCGACGGCGTGTACGACACCGACCCCGAGCACCTGGCGCTCGTGGACGGGGAAGTGCGCCGCCTGTCGCGCCTGGTGGACGCGCTGCTGAAGCTGTCGCGGCTCGAGCGGCGCTCGCAGCCCATGAACGAGGAGGTCAACGACATCGGCGAGCTGGTCGATGCGGTCGTCACCTCGCACGAGGTGCTGGTGCAGGACTCGGGCCTGCAGATCGAGGCGCACACGGGCAAGCCCGTCAAGGCCGTCTGCGACAAGGACCTCATCAAGCAGGCGGTCGCGAACCTCATCTCTAACGCCGTGCGCTACACCCCCGAAGGGGGCCGCATCGACGTGTACGTGCGCGAGGAGGACGGCTGGGCCGTCATCGACGTGAAGGACACCGGCATCGGCATGACGCCCGAGGAGGAGAAGATGGTGTTCTCGCGCTTCTGGCGCGCCGATTCCGACCGCGGCCGCAAAAGCGGCGGCCTGGGCATCGGCCTTTCGGTGGTGAAGGAGATCGTCAGCCAGCACAAGGGCCAGATAGCGGCGAAGGGCGAAAAGGGCGTGGGCTCCACCTTCACCATCATGATTCCCGCCTACGACGAGGACGCTTCGCGCAAGCAGGCCCGCGCTGCCATGCGCGCCTTCGAGATGCGCCAGAGACCCCAGAAGAAGTAGTATACTTTCATAACCTGCCCGCCCGGGTGATGGAATGGCAGACATGTCGGTCTCAAAAACCGATGCCGAAAGGCATGTGGGTTCGAATCCCACCCCGGGCACCACTCCAATTGCCTTGCGTCGCCAGCCTTCCCGGTTCAAGTGGAATCTCGGGAGGCTTCCGTTTATTCGGTGAGCGGCATTGAAAAGCAGTATAATTGTCCGGCAAGTCGAATTATCGAAGGGGTACAGATGCTTAAAGCCATGATCGTCGATGACGAAGCGCCTGCTCGTTCCGAGCTTGCCTACCTGCTGGGCGAGGTCGGGGGAGTCGAGGTTGTCGTGGAGGCCGCCGGCGTCCGCGAAGCCATCGAGAAGCTGAAGGAATACCCCGTTGACGTCATATTTCTGGACATCAACATGCCCGAGGCCACCGGCCTGCAGTTCGCCGAGGCCCTGAAGCACCTGAAGTTCCCCCCTGCGGTCGTGTTCGTCACGGCCTACAGCGAGCACGCCATCGACGCGTTCCAGGTCAACGCCACCGACTTCCTCATGAAGCCCGTCGAAACCGAGCGCCTTGCCCAGGCCATCAACCGCGTGCGCGAGCAGGTGGCTCTGCATGCGCAGGCGCAGAAGAACGAGCGCATCCCGGTCGAGAAGGGCGGCAAGAAGATCCTCATCGGCATCGACACCATCCGCTTCGTGAAGGCGCGCGACGACTACGCCTACCTGCAGACCGACGGCGACCGCTACTTCTCGACGGTCAGCCTCGCGCAGCTGGAGAAGCGCCTCGACGGGCACGGCTTCTTCCGTGTGCACCGCGCTTACCTGGTCAACCTTTCCATGATCGAGGAAGTGGAGTCCATCAAGGGCGGCACGCTTTCCCTCACGCTCAACGGAGTCGATGAGAAGATTCCCGTCAGCCGCCGCCGCGTCTCTTCGCTGAAGAAGGCCCTGGGGCTTTAAGCCCGCTTCCGGCGCGCGCAAGGCATCGAGCCAATCCTGCGAGGCTGCGATGCGGCATTTTGCGGAGGAAGGGGTTCGAGGACTGTCCGAGGCGCCGCAAAACGGCGCCGAGTTCCGCAGAACCTCCGCAAAATGCAAATCGCGAGAGCCGAGCCAGATCGAGAGATGCCTTGCGCGCGCCGGAA
>CAJUSL010000009.1:1327-1666 GCA_910589135.1 uncultured Eggerthellaceae bacterium | reverse complement strand
TTATCTAGGTTAGAACCTTGCGCTTTTTACGCTGAAAGTGCGGGATTGGCTACCTAAAAGGAGGAACAGCTTCGTGGCTAAAGCTAAGAAATCCAAGAAGCCGGCCAGCCCTCTCTACCGAGAGAGGCACAGTTTCGCGAAGATCCCCGACGTGATGGACCTTCCGAACCTGATCGGCATCCAGACGGACAACTTCGAATGGTTCCGCACGGACGGCATCGCCCAGGCGTTCAAGGACATCGGCCCCATCGAATCCAACGCCAAAGACATGACGCTCGAGTACGTGAGCCACTTCTTCGAGGACCCGGTGTACACCGTGGACGAGTGCAAGGAGAAGGA
>CAJUSL010000009.1:0-1317 GCA_910589135.1 uncultured Eggerthellaceae bacterium | reverse complement strand
CCACCCCGTCATGACGCCGCGCGGCACGTTCATCATCAACGGCACCGAGCGCGTCGTCGTCTCGCAGCTGGTGCGTTCGCCGGGCGTCTACTTCAGCCAGGAGCGCGACAAGACCTCCGACAAGACCATATATAGCGCGAAGATCATCCCGAGCCGCGGCGCGTGGCTCGAGTTCGAGACCGACAAGCGCGACATCCTGTCGGTGCGCATCGACCGCAAGCGCAAGCAGCCGGCCACGCTGCTCATCCGCGCTCTCGACCTGGCCGAGAGCAACGAGGAAATCATCGAGCTTCTGGGCGATTCCGAGATGATCCGCCGCACGCTCGAGCGCGACCCCGCCACCACGCGCGAGGAGAGCCTCATCGAGCTGTACAAGCGCTTCCGTCCAGGCGAGCCGCCCACGGTCGACTCGGCGCGCACCCTGCTCGAGGGCCTGTTCTTCAACCCGCAGCGCTACGACCTGGCGAAGGTCGGCCGCTACAAGATGGACAAGAAGCTGGACGAGGACCTCGCCGAGAACGATTCCTCCACCCTCACCGACGAGGACATCGTGCGCACGATGAAGTACATCATCGCGTTGCACGACGGCGTCGAGGGCTACCATGCCGACGACATCGACCACTTCGGCAACCGCCGCATCCGCACCGTCGGCGAGCTCATCCAGAACCAGTTCCGCATCGGCGTCTCCCGCATGGAGCGCGTGGTGCGCGAGCGCATGTCCATCCAGGAGAGCGACGACGTCAACCCCAACGAGCTCATCAACATCCGTCCCATCACGGCGGCGGTGAAGGAGTTCTACGGCTCGTCGCAGCTGTCCCAGTTCATGGACCAGACGAACCCCGCCGCAGGCATCACGCACAAGCGCCGCCTGTCGGCTCTCGGCCCGGGCGGCCTGTCCCGCGAGCGCGCCGGCTTCGAGGTGCGCGACGTCCACACCTCGCACTACGGCCGCATGTGCCCCATCGAGACGCCCGAAGGCCCCAACATCGGCCTGATCGGCTCGCTGGCCTCCTACGCCCGCGTCAACGAGTTCGGCTTCATCGAGAGCCCCTACCGCCGCGTCGTCGACGGCAAGGTCACCGACGAGGTGGACTACCTGACGGCCGACGAGGAGGAGAACTTCGTCATCGCGCAGGCCAACGACATGTTCGACCCCGACACCCGCGAGTTCGGCAGCTACGACAAGGACGGCAACTGGGTTCCCTCCGCGCGCGTCCTCTGCCGCACCAAGAACGCCAACGGCGAGTTCGGCGAGCCCGACGAGGTCGACCCCATGCTGGTCAACTACATGGACGTGTCCCCGCGCCAGATGACCTC
>CAJUSL010000008.1:25201-38305 GCA_910589135.1 uncultured Eggerthellaceae bacterium | reverse complement strand
ATGAGCGGCGTGGGGCCGTTCACCGCGTAGTGGAAGGGGCACGATGCCTTGACGGCGTCGGGCGGCACCATCCAGCTGGCGGTGTTGAAGCGCGTCTTGTACTGGCCGACGTAGGTGGATATGCCGCCGCCGAGCTGGCCGATGTTGCCCGTCAGGCACGCCACCAGCGCGCAGGCGCGGCCCTTCAGGTCGCCGTGGTACCACTGCTGGGTGCCGCCGCCGAAGATGATGTGCATCGGCTTGGTGGTTGCAGCCTCGCGGGCGATGCGCACGATCGTGTCCGCATCGATGCCGCAGATCTCCGAGACGGCATCAGGGGCGTAGTCAGCCAGCCGCTCCACCATCAACTGGAAGCCTGTCTTGGCCTCCACGGTGGTGCCGTCCGCAAGCGGCACCTGGTACGTGCCCAGAAGCGCGTAGGAGTTGTCGGGCAGCTCGAGCGGCGTGGTGGCCGCAAGCGCGCCCGTCGCTTCGTCGAACGCCACGAAGCTGGTGCGGAAGTCGGGCACGCCCGGCACGGCGGCAAGGCCGGCCACCTCGTCGGCGGCGATGCGCTTGCCCGTGGCAGTGTTGACGAGCAGCGGTGCGTCGGTGTAGGTCTGCATGAAGTGCTTGTCGTACAAGTCCTCGTCGACGATGGTCTTCGCCATGGCCAGCGCGAAGGCGCCGTCGGAGTCGGGAGCGATGCGCACCCACTCGTCGGCCTTCTCGGCCGAGGCGGAGTAGTTGGGGTCGAAGTATATGACCTTGCCGCCGGCCTCCTGCGAGTAGGTGAGGAAGTGCGCGTCGGGCATGCGGGTGACCATGATGTTTGACCCGAACACCAGCGTGAGCTTCGAGTCCTCCCAGCAGTACGACTCCAGCTCCTCGCTTTGGCAGCCGAACGTCTCGGGCCAGAACATGGGCAAATCGCCGTTCAGCTCGTAGCCGCCGATGACCGACCAGCCGAAGGTGTTGGCGATGCGCACGAGCGCGCCCTTCTGGATGTGGCCGGTGCCCTGCACCTGGTAGATAACGCCGATGGAGTCAGGCCCGTACTTCTTGGCGATGTCGCGCAGCCGCTCGGCGGCGTCGTCGAGCGCCGTGTCCCAGTCGGCCTCCACCTGGTTTCCGTCCTCGTCGCGCACGAGCGGCTTGGTAAGCCGGTCGGGGCCGGCAAGCAGCGTGTTGATGGAGAGCCCCTTCAGGCAGCCGCGCGGGTTGTAGTGCTCGAAGGGGTAGTCGGCCGCCTGGCGTATCATGCGCACCTTGCCGTCCTGCACGCGGGCTTCCATGCCGCAGGCGCCCGTGCAGTTGGGCGAGCAGGTCGTGCGCACCCACGTCTCCTCGCCGGGGGCCTGCTCGTTTGCGATCGCTTTCGCGGCGTCGGGCAGCGCGGCCACGTTGACGCCGACCGCGGCGGCGCCGGCGACGGCGGCTCCGGTCGCCACGAACGCCCGGCGGCTGACGCGGGGCGCGTGCGAGCCGGAATGGTTGAGTTGCGTCGACGTCGCGTCCGCGACGGCCTTCTTGTCGTTCATGGAACCCTCCTCCTTCGAAGGCAAGGATGCTTGCCAGCAATCCTAGCCAAGGGGGAAGAAGGCCGCGCGTGCGGGCCCGATGCGTCACTGCTGCGTCAGTCTGGGGTTACCTTGCCGACAGCGAACTGATGGGAAACGGTTGAATTGGCACGCGTCGGAGCGAGGGCGTTTTCCGCCCATGGCGTGACAAAGGCGAGCGTTCCTTGCCGCTTCCTACCAGCTGAGCAGCTCGTAGCCGTCGTCGGTGACGACGAGCTGGACCTCCCACTGCGCGGTGGGAAGCCCGTCCTTCGTGCGCACGGTCCAGCCGTTGGGGTCGGACATGTCGATGCGCGCCTTGCCCATGTTGATCATAGGCTCGATGGTGAAGCAAAGCCCGGGGGCCAGCACCATGCCGGTGCCGGGCTTCGTGACGAAGCTGACGAAGGGCTCCTCGTGGAACTCGTTCCCGATGCCGTGGCCTCCGAACTCGCGCACGACGGTGTATCCGTGGTCCTTGGCGTACGCGTTCACCACGGCGCCGATGTCCCCCAGATGCCCCCAGGGCTTCACGGCCGCAAGGCCCGCCTCCACGGCCTCCTTCGTCACGCGCACCAGGTCGGCCTTCTCGGGCGACACGTCCCCGATGCAGAACATGCGCGACGAATCCGAGAAGTAGCCGTCTTTGACGGTGGAGCAGTCGATGTTGACGATGTCGCCGTCGCGCAGCACCTCGTCCTCGTCGGGGATGCCGTGGCAGACGACCTCGTTCACCGAGGTGCACACGCTCTTCGGATACCCTTCGAAGTCGAGCGGGGCGGGGATGGCGCCGTGCTCGACCGTGTAGTCGTGCACCCATTGGTCGATCTGCTCGGTGGCGACGCCGGCGCCGATGCGTTCGGCCACCAGGTCGAGCACGCCCACGTTGACCTCGGCGCTGCGCTTGATGCCCTCGATGTCCTGCGGCGTCTTCAGCAGGGCCCGGGCGGGCACCTGCTCGCCCTGCTCGGCAAGGCGCTGCAGGCGTTCGTCGAACTCCATGTGGCACTTCTTGTACTTCTTGCCGCTTCCGCACCAGCAGGCGTCGTTGCGTCCCAGCTCTATGTCTCCGTCGTACATGCTTCAACCCTGCCTTCCGATTGATGGCTTGCGGTGCGCCGGCGGCCGGACGTTGGCCTTGCGGCACGCGTCGGCCGCACTTGGCGCCTACTTGTAGTTGGCGTTGATGAACAGCGGCGCGTTGGCCACGGCCCCCCGGTAGGAGATTTCGCCGATGATGACGACGCGCTGCCCGTTGTGCCAGCTGCCGCTCGCGTTGATTTCGAAGTAGTCGACCACATAGGTGCGCCCGTCCAGGATGACGCGGTAGCGGGCGTCGGTCTTCAGCAGGATGGCGCCCGAGTTGTCGAAATGGATGGTTCCCGGCACCTCGACCAGCTCGCCGGTGAAGCAGACGAGCCCCATGGTGGCCCCGTCGCCCGTGTTGCCCGAGCCTGAGCCCGAACCCGAGCCTGAGCCCGAGCCCCCGTTGCCGGACCCCGAGGAATCGTTGGAGGGGGGCACCGGCTCGGGCGTGACGATCTCGGCGGGAGGCTCCTCGGCCGGCGGCTGCGTCTCTTCGGTTGCGGGAGGCTCGATGTCGCCCGCAACGGACGTGATGTCCACGCTCCAGCCGCTCGTGTCGTTCCAGACGACGTCGGTGTTGGCGGTGCAGGTTTTCGTGGCGTCGCCTTCGGTCTTGGTGGCCGTGAACACCGCCGTGCCCCCCTTGGCGGTCAGCGTCGACGTGGCGGTCACTTCGGCGCCCACGTACAGGGCGGCGATCTGCGCGTCGTGGGTCTTCAGGATGTTCAGGAAGTTCTCGGTGATGGCGTCGATGTCGGCCGGCCCTTCCGGCTCTGCGGAAATGCTGCCCTCGCGCACGTTGCCGGGCTTCCATTCCTGGGCCTGCTTGTCGTAGTTCATGCGCATGGTGAGCGGTTGGCGCACCAGCACCGAGTTGTTCTCGTACTCGGCCTCGGCGGAGGCTTCGCAGTAGGCTTCGGTCGAGCCGTCCGACTTGTTGTACTGCACTTCGCCGGCCTTGTAGCCCGAAAGCGACGTCCTTTTCAGCCCCTCGTCGTCCACGTAGGCGAACGCGGCCAGGTTGGGCTCGGGGATGGTGGCGTCGTCGAAGGCGTTTTCGACCAGCGTGGTGGAGGGGCGGTCGACCTGCAGCTGCTCTTCGAACAGGCCGAAGGGCTTGAAGATGACCAGGACGAGCGACACGATCAGCACGAGCGCCGCCGCGATGGCCGCGATGATGCCGATGCGCAGCAGGTTGCTCGTGCCGCCCGCGCGCTGGGAGGGAATGTGCGCGCCGGTTACCTGCCCGACGGTCGGTGCGTGCATGACCGGCAGGGGTGCCGTCTGCTGGGCGGCGGGGTACGGCTGCTGCGGCACTTGGACAGGCGGGATCTGGCCCGACTGGTAGGGTTGCGCGACGGGGGGAATTTGCCCTGACTGGCTTGGATTCTGGGGCATCGGGATGCGCCCCGACTGGTATGGCGGTACAGGCTGCCCCGGACGGGGCGGCTGCTGGCTTGGACCCGGTGTGTTTTGCGGACCGTAAGGCATGGTTCAAGTGTGTATACGTCAGCAGAGAGGGGCGGAGCTACCCCCTCAGTCCCAGCACAACCGCTCCATTCTCTTGCATGGTACTATTACTTTTCTGTTGCATTTGCATTTCGCAGCAAGACATGCAGTTCACAGAATTATAGTATGAAACACACAAAAAAGACACTGTGAAGGACGCAGACGTAAAGTTGAACCGTCGCATACGCAACATAGACGAAGACGCGGACAATTCAACCAACGGCACCGACCACAATCCACGTCGCCGTCGCGCTCCTGCGCGTGTCGGGCGCGCGGACGAAGGCGCTCGCCCGGAGGGGCGGCTTGCGCGCCGAGGGACGGCGCGGCGGACGACAGCCGCGGCCGATGACGTCGGCGGCAGGCCCGAGCCGCGGCCCCACAAGCAGAACTTCATCGCCCGAGTGGTGAACCAGTGGTTCGACCGCGTCGTCGGCGCCATGAAAGGCGAGGGGCTCTCCGAGGCCGAGGCCATCTACGCGCCGCACCGCACCACGCGCGACTTCGTGTGGAACTCCATCGGAAGCGGCGTGTGGGCGCTGGTGTTCCCCGTGGTCACCATGGTGTCCACGCAGCTGGTGGGCGTCGAGCAGGCGGGCATGATTTCCATGGCGTTCGTGGTGGGCCTGCTGCTCATGTTCGTCGGCAACTTCGGCGTGCGCACCTACCAGGTGTCGGACACGACGATGGAGCATTCGTTCAAGGACTACCAGGCCAACCGGTGGGCGACGTGCATTCTCATGCTGCTGGTGGGCTGGGCGTACTGCTCGATCCGCGGCTACAGCGACGAGATGTTCAACATCTCCATGGCTGTCATCCTGTACAAGTTCATCGACGCGCTGGCCGACGTGTACGAAGGGCGCCTGCAGCAGGTCGACAAGCTGTACCTGGCGGGCATCTCGCAGACGCTGCGGTCGGCCTTGGCGCTGGTGGTCTTCTCCGTCGCGCTGCTGATCACGCGCAACGCCACCGTCGCCTGCTACGCCATGGCCATCGTGGCCGCCATCACGTTCGTGGTGTTCACCTGGCCGCTCACGCTGATGGAGGCGCCGCCGTCCAGCCCGTTCTCGTTTGCGAGCTTCGTCGGGCTGTTCAAGGTGTGCGCGCCGCTGTTCCTCGCGCTGTTCCTGTTCAACGTCATCGAGAACATGCCGAAGTTCGTGATGGAGGACGCGCTTCCCTACGACAACCAGCTGTACTACAACGCGATCTACTTCCCGGCGCAGATGATCCTCATCGTGTCGCAGCTGGTGTACAAGCCGCTGCTGCTGCGCATGGCCGGCGTTTGGCAGGACGCGTCGAAGCGCACCAAGTTCAACATGCTGCTCGTGGTCATCTTCCTGGTGATCGCCGCCATCACGGGCGTTGCGTGCGGCATCATGGCGTGGGTGGGCATCCCCGTCATGAGCTTCCTGTACGGCATCGACTTCGCCCAGTTCAGGGGTCTTTTGTTCCTGATGCTGCTCACCGGTGGCATCACGGCGGCCATCGACTTCATCTACCAGGTCATCACCATCATGCGCCGCCAGAGGGACGTGACGGTGCTCTACCTGGTCACCTTCGGCTTCTCGCTGTTCATTCCGTACCTGCTCGTGCATTACGCCGAACTCGAAGGCGCGGTGCTGAGCTACGTCATCATCGAGAGCATCCTGTTCGTGCTGCTCGTGTGGGAGTACTTCCGCATCAGGCGCGACCTGGCGCGCGGCACGGGGCGCTACTCCGCTGCGGGCGAAGGCGCCGATGTGCGCGAAGGCGCAGGCGTGCATGCGGGGCGCCATGCGGGCGAAGATGCCGAGCACGGTGCGTCCGAGCGGCCTACGTTCCTCGAGCTGATCGACCCGGCCGATGCCGGCATCGACGATCAGGAAGAGCTCGAGGAAGTGGAAGAGCCGCCCGCGCGCCCGCTTCCCAGCGAGATCCGCGCCGAGCGCGAACGCCGTGCCGAGGTCATGCGCCGCCGCACCGGCAGAGACCGCTAGCGCGACGGGCCGGCTAGGCTTCTACGCTGCGAAGCGCCTTCATGCGTCGAAGGCGAACGGCCTGTCGCGTCCCTTATGTGCGCAGGAGAATGCAGGTGGCGTAGGCGGTGATGCCTTCGCCACGGCCTTCGAAGCCGAGGCGTTCGGTGGTGGTGGCCTTCACCCCCACGCTGTCGATGGGAACGCCCATGGCATCCGCCAGGTTCGCGCGCATCTCGTCGCGATAGGGGGACAGCTTGGGCGCCTGCGCGGCAACGACCGAGTCGACGTCCGCTATGGCGAAGCCGGCGTCGCGGACCGCCTGCGACGCCTGCGCCAGCAGCACCAGCGAGTCGGCGTCCTTGAAGGCGGGGTCGGTGTCGGGGAACAGCTTGCCGATGTCGCCGATGCGGGCGGCCCCCAGAAGCGCGTCGGCGATGGCATGGGCCAGCACGTCGGCGTCTGAGTGGCCGGCAAGGCCGCGCTCGTAGGGAACGTCGACGCCGCCGATGACGAGCCTGCGTCCGTCCTCCGCGGCAGCGAAGGCGTGCACGTCCATCCCGATGCCGCAGCGCATGCGCAGTGTCTCCTGGCCGACCGTCATAGCGAGGGCTCCCTAGGCCAGGTCGTCTTCGAACATCTGGCGCACGGCCGACGCGAGCAACGTGTAGTCCTCGGGGACGGTGAGCTTGATGTTGTCGCGCTTGCCCTCGACGACCAGCACGCGGCCGCCCAGGCGCTCGATGAGCGACGAGTCGTCGGTGCCCACGAAGCCGTCGGCCATGGCGGACGCCTGGGCGCGGCGGTAGATGCCCGAGCGGAACACCTGAGGCGTCTGCGCGTTCCAGAACACGCGGCGGTCGGGCGTGCCGGCGATGGCGCCGTCCTCGACCACCTTCAGCGTGTCGATGGCCGGATGCGCGACCACGGCGCCGTCGGCGTCGATGTTGCCCTTGACGGTGTTGATCGTGTGCAGGATCAGCTCGGGCGTGACCAGCGGGCGCGCGCCGTCGTGTATCACGACGAACTCGAAGTCGTCGGGAACGGCCTCGAGGCCGAGGTAGGCGGATTCCTGGCGCAGGGCGCCCGAGGCGGTTATGACCACGGGCGTGGCGAACGGGAAGGGGTCGATGGCCCGCTTGAGGTACTCCTCCTTGCGGTCCTCCGGGCAGACGATGACGATGAGTCCGATGTCGCCCACGGCGTCGAACGCCTCGGCCGACCAGGTGAGGATGGGTTTTCCGGCGATTTCGACGAGCTGCTTGCCGCCTTCGCGGCCGAAGCGCTCGCCGGTGCCGCCCGCGAGGATGATGGCCGCCGTCTTCGGGTCCTTGTCCACGCAGCCTACCAGCTGCAGGGACGGCTTCGAGGCGAGGTCGTCGTGCAGTATCTGCGAGATGAGTTCGGGAACCTTCAGCGTTTCGGGGGTGAAGACCGGATCGATTGTGTTCGCCATGGGCACCTTCGCTCGCTCGCATTGCACTATCATGTAGCTCCTAGTATACGACGGAACGACAGGGTGGTGCAGGTGGAGCTTCTGGCGCCGGCAGGCGGGTTCGAGCAGTTGCGCGCGGCGCTGGCGTTCGGCGCCGACGCGGTGTATCTTGCGGCCGAGAAGTTCGGCATGCGGGCCCGCGCCGCCAACTTTTCGCTGGACGTCCTTCCGGCTGTCGTGCGCCAGGCGCATGCGCGTGGCGCGAAGGTGTACGTCACCTGCAACGTGATGATGGGGCAGCGCGACGTCGACGAGCTGCCGGGCTACCTCGAAGCGGTGGACGCCGCCGGCATCGACGCCCTTATCGTGGGAGACTTGGGTGCGTTCGCGCTTGCCCGCGCCCATGCGCCCCGCTGCGCGCTGCACGTCAGCACGCAGGCGTCCGTCGCCAATTCCGAGGCGGCGAAGATATGGCACGACCTGGGCGCCTCGCGCATCGTGTGCGCCCGCGAGATGACCCTGCAGGACATTGCGTGCATGCGCGAGCGCATCCCCGACGGCCTGCAGCTCGAGGCGTTCGTGCACGGCGCGCAGTGCATGGCCGTGTCGGGAAGGTGCCTGATCAGCTCGTACCTTACCGGGCGCTCGGGAAACAAGGGCGCCTGCACGCAGCCGTGCCGGTGGAACTACGCCCTGGAAGAGGAGAAGCGCCCGGGCGAGCACTTCCCCGTTGAAGAGGACGCCGGGTCGACCTTCATCATGAACGCGAAGGACCTGTGCATGGTTGAGCACCTGGACGCTCTGCGCGAAGCCGGGGTCGATTCGGTGAAGATCGAGGGGCGCAACAAGAAGGCGTTCTACGTGGCAACCGTGGTGGGGGCGTACCGGCGCGCGCTCGACGGCGGCCCGGTCGCGGAGGCGCGGCGCGAGCTGGACGCGGTTTCGCACCGGCCCTACGGCACCGGTTTCTACTTCGGCGACCCGCAGCAGGCGTGCGACTACGACGGCTACGAGCAGGAGACGATGTGCGTCGCCGACGTGGTGGCCTGCGAAGGTGCCGAAGGTTTGGGCGCCAGCGGGGAAGGGGCGCCTGGCGGCGGCGCGTTCCGCCTGGTCGCGAGGTGCCGTAACCGCTTCGAGGAGGGCGAGGCGCTGGAGGTGCTGTCGCCAGGGTGCGCGGTGCGAGAGGTGGCGGTCAGGAACCTGAGCTGGATTCCCGAGGACGACGACGTGCCGCAGCCGGTCACCGTCGCGAACCGTGCGACCGACCGCTACGCCTTCGCGTCGCCGTTCGCGGTGGAGCCGGGGTCGTTTCTGCGCGTGCGGCGGCATCGCAGAAGCGCGCGCCACGCCTAGCGAACGTGCCGTCGGAAGCGTTCAGGCGGCACGCCCTCGCCGCCGGCTATTCCTGGAAGGCGAAGCTGTCCAGGTTGCCCAGCACTTCGCTGGAATTGACGGACACCCAGGTGGTTCCCTGCAGTTGGAACTGCAGCTGGATGCTCTCGCCGACGGTCTCGGTCTGCTCGAAGGCCTGCATGGTGATGCTGCCCATCTGCGTGTCCTTCTCGCCCTCCGACAGGGCCTCGGTGTCAGGATTCGCCACGAATGCCGACACGGCGTCGTTGAGCTTGTTGTAGAAGTCGGTCTTGCTCTTGGACACGACGGTCATCGACACCGTGGCTGCCTGCTCGTTGACGGTGATGTCGTCGATGCTGTAGTCGAAGCCGTCCAGCACCGCGCTGGCATAGTCCTGCCCGGATATGCCCAGATCGTTCAGGCCGTCCTGCTCGGCCTTCGCGGCGATTTCGGAAAGCACGGCGTCGTCGAGGCTCTTGTAGGCGTTGAACTTCTGCTCCACCGTGGTGCGGATGACGTCCTCGCTGCTGGGCTGGCAGCCGGCTGCCACGCACAGGGTGAATGCGAGCAGGCCTGCCGCAGTGATGGTCGCTAGTGCTTTCCTGACGTTCATGTGTCGCTCCGTAACCCGCGTGTCCTATACGAGCTTGCCCTTGCAGTGGTCGATGACGTGCTGGATGGCCTGGGCGGTGTTGCCTCGGTAGTCCCGCTTGCGGCTGACGAGCTCGCCATCCTTCAGCTCGTCGTAGGCGACGTTGATCTTCCCGTAGCGCGTGACCCTGACGGGGTAGTCGAGCGTCATGCACTCTTCCTCGGTCTTGATGGGGTACAGCGCGCGCAGGAGCTTGGGGTTGAGCATGACGCGCACGGTGTCGCTGTCGTCCAGGAACGCGACGACCTGCTTCGTCACGCCGATCTGGTTGGCGGCGAGGCACGCCACCTCGTCAAGCGACTCGAGCGTGTCCGCCAAATCCTGCGCCAGCTGGGCGTCTTCTGCAGTTGCCGGCTCGCAGGGAACCGACAGTATCTTCTCGTCGCGCACTAGGTCCTTTACCATTGCCTGCTCCTTGTGTCCTTCGAATTTCGGTGGATGCAATGATACCGTATGCCTTCCGCCGTACGGGGCCGTCGCCGCTTACAGAATGGGTCAACGATATCGCGCGGTCTCGCTTTTTGCTTTTGTACAATCGCTTCCGTTGATTAACCAACCGTTCTGTAAATCGTTCGTTGTTTGGGGTGATGGATCCATGAAGAATGCCCTCGGGATGTCTTGCGCTGCAGGCGGGCGCACGAATGCGCTCATGCGCGGCGCTGCCGCCATCGCGCTGGTGCTTGCGCTGGTCGTTTCCGCGTCCATGCTGGGAGGGTGCTCCTCCGCAGGCACGTCCGGTTCGGAAGGCTCGGCCTCGGCGTCCTCGGGCGAGGGGGCGAATGCGGCTCCGGTGCGCATCGGCACCATGCCGACCGAGGACTTCCTGCCCATGTGGGCGGCCGAGAAGGACGGCTTCTTCGCCGACGCCGGCGTCGATGCCGAGCTGCTCTCGTTCGATTCCGCGCAGGCGCTTTCCGCCGCCATCGCGGCGGGGGAGGTCGACATGGCCATGGTCGACGTCCCGCGCGCCGTCAAGCTGTGCGAGTCGGGCACCCCGGTGGTCATGGAGTGGATCACGCTGGGCGCCGAGGCGTCGCAGGGCGCGTTCGGCGTGCTTGCCTCGGCCGACGCGCCATACAGCACGCTGCCCGAAATGGCCGCCTACCTGGCGTCCGGCGAGGGCGACTTCGGCAAGGAGGGCGTGGGCCTGGCTTCCAACACCGTGCCCGAGTACGTGTTCGACATGCTGTGCGAGCAGGCGGACATCGACCCTGCAACCGTGCCCCAGCAGGAGGTTGCGAGCCTCCCCGAGCGCTTCAGCCTTGCTGCGACCGGCAAGCTGGCCGCAGCCGCGCTTCCCGCGTCGATGCTCAGGCTGGGCGAGGCCAACGGCATGAAGCTGCTCGCCGAGGACACCGACGGCGACAACATCTCGCAGTCGGTCATGATTGCCACCGCGTCGTTTGCCGAGGAGAACCCCGAGGCGGTCAAGAAGGTGGCCGAGGCCTGGAACGCGGCAGCCGAGGCCATCGATGCCGACCCCGAGGCCTATTCGGTGCTGCTCGCCGAGAAGGCCAACCTGAACGAGGCCATCGCCGACACGTACCCGGTTGCCGAGTACCCGCTGGCGATCGAGGGCGACGCGTTCCTGCACCCCGCCGCCGACCTCGTCGATCCGCAGCTTGCGTGGATGCGGGCCAAGGAGTACAGCACGCATGACGTGACCTACGACGAGGCCACCGGCGCCATCGAGGTCGACTAGCCTTCATGCGTCGCGGCTGGGCTTACATCTGGGGGACGGCCCTCGTCGTTTTGCTGTGGTGGGGCCTGGCCGTGGCCGTGTCCTCGCCTGCGCTTCCCACCCCGGCCGCGACCGTTCCGGCGCTTGCCGACAACTTCTCGAAGATCGTGCCGGAGTTCGGCACCAGCCTGGGCCGCATCTTGTTGGCCATGTTGGTGGGCACGCTGCTCGGGGCCCCGATAGGCCTCGCTCTGGGGCTTAACCGATTTGCCGACCGGTTCCTCACCCCGGTCATGTACATCCTGTACCCCCTGCCCAAGATTGTGCTGCTGCCCATCCTGTTCGTGTTGTTGGGCATCGGCGGGGAGGCGAAGGTGGTGCTTATCGCCATCGCCGTGTTCTTCCAGATGGTCATCACCATGCGCGACGCGGCGAAGGCGGTTCCCAAGGATTCCCTGGATGCGATGCTCTCGTTCGGCGCCGGGCGCGTGCGCGTGTTCGCGGACGTCGTGGTGCCCGAAACGCTGCCGTCGCTGTTCAGCGCCCTGCGCGTGACCACGGCGTCGGCGGTGGCGATCCTGTTCATCGCGGAGTCGATGGCGGGCTCGACCGGCCTGGGCTACTTCATCATGCACTCGTGGTCGATACTCGAATATGCCCGCATGTTCGCGGGCATCATTGCGATGGCTGTCATGGGGGTGCTGCTCTACGAGGCGTTCGACTTCGCGGAGCGCAGGCTCGTCAGGTGGCGCGTCGTCGCATAGGCCGCCCCGCCGGCAGAGGGCGGCCGCCTTCCGAAGATTCCTCGCAAAGGCGGCCGCCGTCCGCTAAACCACGTGCAGCAGTCGGTCGGCGTTCTTCCAGAACACGAGCTCGCGCAGCTCGGGGTCGCCCTCGGTGGCGATCTCCACCTGCTCGACCTGGCGCTTGTAGCTGCCGAACGGGTAGTCCGTGCCGAACATGACGCGCTCGCGCCCAAACAGCGAAATCATCAGCTCGATGTCCTCGTGCGAACGGAACGACGTGTCGACGTAGACGTTGTCCAGGCCCTCGCAGAGCCCGGCAAGCCGCTCGATGTTGCCCGCGGCGGTGCCTCCGCAGTGCGCGGCCACCATCGGCATCTCGGGATGACGGCGCGCGCACTCGGCGAAGTACTTCAGGTCGCCGAACTCGGGCGTGCAGTAGTCGTCGTTGATCTCCGGGTAGTAGTACATGCCGGCCCCGCAGTGCGACGTCATGGGCTTGCCCGTCTGGGCCCATGCTTCAAGGCACGCCTCCACCAGCGGGTCGTCCAGCGACTTCATCATCAGAACCGGGTGCAGCTTAAGGCCGTACGCCCCCCGCTCGCTGTCTTCCAGCAGCTTCTTTGCCGCGTCCTCGCCCAGGCGGAAGTCCGGGAACGTCCACGGCAGGAGGCGCGGCTCCACCATGTGCGCCACCTCGTAGTCTTCGAACGAAAGCGCCGGCATGATGGGAAGGATGTCGGCGAACTGCACGCCTGCCTCGTCCATGCCGCGAATCATGTTCTCCATGGAGTTCACACGGGAGCGTTCGTGGTTGATGTCGATGAACTCGCGGAGGGCCTGGTCGGTGTTCTCCGGCATGAACGGCCCCTTGAACCCGCGCTCCTCTCGCACCGTGAACGCATCGGGCATCTCGCGTGCAACCATGTTCTGCTTGTAAATGACGTTGTGGGCGTCCTTGAATATGTCGCCCAGATGGGAATGGAAGTCTATCTTCAGCGTCTCGCTCACTGCTTGCTCCTAACCTAGTCGCGCACCGCATGGCGGCTGCGATGCTGTTTTTTCGAGTCATGGAAGAGAGGCGTTCGCTTGCAATTTGCTTCATGAAATTTTATAGCTCGCGCGAAGAATACTAGAAATTCCATTTGA
>CAJUSL010000008.1:21424-25191 GCA_910589135.1 uncultured Eggerthellaceae bacterium | reverse complement strand
TGAGCCAGGCGCCTTTTGCGTTTTGGCATAGGCGATGCGGGGCCGCGCGAACCGCTTTTCCCGTTCGGCATGGAGGCTATAATCTTTGAAGGACGTGCTCATGCATGTCGTATACGGTCGGCCGTGGGGAGTTTTCGATGAATCTGGAGTACCTCAAGGAATTCGTGGAGCTGGCCAAGCGCCTCAACTATACCGAGACGGCTCGCGCCCTCATGATGAGCCAGCCGACGCTGTCCAAACACATCGGGCAGCTCGAGCGAAGCCTGAAGCTCACGCTGGTGCGCCGCGACGGCAACTCGTTGCGGTTCACGAACGAAGGCGGCGCGCTTCTGCCCTTCGCCTACCAGGTCCTCGACGCCGTCGACGACTTCGAGGCGAAGGCGCGCGAGCTGCGCATCGCTCCCGTGCCCAAGCTCACCATCAGCGGCCTGACCGACGAGGGGCCGTCGACCGAGGTGCTGGGCTTTCTCATCTCGCTGCTCAGCGACAAGTACGGCACGGGCTGCATCGAGGTCAAGAGCCAGTACAACCGCAACCTCATCGACACGCTTGAGGCCAAAGAGGTCGACGTCGTCTACGACCCCGTTCCCTACGACGAGACGCCCCAGGACGACAGCCTGGTCCGCCTCCATGTGTCGGATTTGCACCTGGCGGCGATCGTCTCGAACGACCACCGGCTTGCCGCGCAGGACGAGGTGTCGCTGTCCGACCTGAGCGACGAGACGTTCGCGAAGTACGAGGGCCTCTACCTCAGCCGGTCGTGGGGCTACATCGAGCAGCTGTGCGAGAGGCATGGCTTCAACCCGAAGGCGCGCTCCATCCATTGTGCGAGCGTCGCCGAGCTCTTTACGCTGTGCGCCTCGCTCGGGAAGACGGTGCTGGTGGTCGGAAGCAACTTCGGAGACAGGCTGCCCGCTGGCATCAGGCCTTTCTGCAAGGTGCTTCCCATCAGCGACCCCGACGCGGCGATTCCCTTCTTCTTCGTCTACCGCAAGGACAACGAGAACCCGGTGCTGGTCGATGCGATCCGCAGAATCGAGGAGCTGCCGACGCCGCCGCTGCGCTTCGGGTGCAGGGATTCCTCCTAGGCTGCGCTTGCAGCCTGCGTCGGACGCCGTCGGGGCCGACGGCGTGCTGGACGACGTTGGGCCGACGGCGCGCTGCCGCGTGCGGCGGAAGGGCCCGGCTGCGGCGCGCTGCCGCGTGCGGCGGAAGGGCCCGGCTGCGGCGTGGCCCCAATGCCGCATGCTGGAATAGGCGCTATTCGCTCGCGGCATATCCTGCGGCGAAATCATCATTTCACCTATGCGTGCCGATTTGCCTAGACTTCCGAGCTAGGTAGATAGGCCATGGTCCGGTTTCGATTCGCGTAATGAGAGGGCGCAGGGTCGAATCGGCGGCGTGCCTCGCTTGGGACGGGACGCGGCGCATCTAGGGCGAAAGGGCCATGGCCTGCAATTTGCTTGCTTAGGCTGCAGAAAAAGGAGGATCAATGAACGGCAAAGAATTCACGATCACGGACGTGGTCGACTCTTTGGGCATCACGAGGCACACGTGGCTCGTGTTCGTGCTGATGTCCTTTGCGCTTCTTTTCGACGGGTACGACTTCATGATCGTCAACTCGACGAACCTGTTCGTGGCCCACACGTTCTGGCCCGACAACCCGAACCCGGGCGCGCTTATGGGCTCCCTTACCACGTGGGGCCTGCTGGGCATGGTCATCGGCGGCGCGATTTCGGGCATCATGTCCGACAAGATCGGCCGCAAGAAGACGCTCGTGATCGCCGTCATTTTCTACGGCGCCTTCACGTTCCCGCAGGCGTTCGCGAACGACCTCGCGTTCTTCGCCGCGTTCCGCCTGCTGGCGGGCCTGGGCGTCGGCTCCTGCATTCCGATCGTCTACACGTACTTCTCTGAGGTCATGCCGTCCCGCTGGCGCGGTTTCTTCATCACCTTCGGCGGCGCGTTCATGGTCGGCGGCTGGGTGGTTGCCGGTCTTGTGGCCAATCCCATCTGCAACGCGGCGACCCCTCTCATGGGCGACTTCACCAACCTGGTGACCTACGTCACCGCCGACGGCGGCAGCGCCGAGATGTACTCGAACTGGCGCCTGTGCTACTTCATCGGCGCCCTTCCCGTGATCTACGGAATCATCCTTCTCTTCGCGATGCACGAGTCTCCGCATTGGTATGCGAGCAGCGGACGCATGCAGGAGGCGGTCGATCAGCTGGCCTATATCGTGAAGGCATCCACCGGCAGGGTCGAGACGTTCGACGCCACGCTGCTCATCGTGCCGCCCAAGCCGCAGAAGACCACGCCTTCCGTGCTGTTCTCGAACAAGTTCATCGTGGCGACGTGCGGCATCTGGGCATGCTACTTCGTCGGCCAGTTCTGCGTCTACGGCATGAACGCGTGGCTGCCTGCCTGGTTCGTCGGCATCGGATACTCCTCTTCCGAGGCCGTTGCGCTGCAGACGTGGAACAACGTCGCCGCGATCGTGTCGAATTCCATCGTGGGCGCGTTCTCCGACAAATTCGGCCGCAAGCGCGTGCTCAACTTCGGCTGGCTTCTCTGCATCGCCGCGATCCTGCTGTGCTCGTTCTTCGTGACGGCGGGCAACTTCATCCTGTGCCTGGTGCTGATGCTGCTCTTCGGCTTCGCGCTGAACTGGGCCATTTCCGCAGTCGTGCCGCTGATGCCCGAGCAGTATCCGACGGCCATCAGGAACACCGGTACGGCGTGGTGCCAGGCGTTTGCGCGCTTCGGAGGCTCCGCCTCGTCGATCGTGCTGGGCGGCATTGCCGGCATGGCGTTCTTCCAGCTGGACGGCGTCACCAACTGGTCGAGCGTGGTGCTCGTGCTCATCGTGCCGTTCGCGCTGGGCATCGTGTGCACCGTGCTGTTCGTGCGCGACACCGCTGGCAAGTCGTTCGAGGATCTGCAGGCGGGCATGAAGGAGAAGGACGACGCGGCTTCCGGCAATGCGCGCTTCGGCATCATGATCGCGATTGTGGTCATCCTGTTCGCGCTTTGCATCGTGTGTCCGCTGGCCGTGCCGAACTGGACCAAGCTTCCGATTGCGCTTCCTCTCATGGCCGTCGGCATGCTCCTTCCGTTCGCGTTCTTCTTCGTCTTCGGCGGCATTCAGCTCGCCAAGGACAAGAAGGCGGCATAGCAGGGCATTTGGCAGACGCTTGCCTGGAACAAGGCGGCCTCTTCGGAGGCCGCTTTTTTATGCGCGACGTCGTCCGTGGTGCGCAGGAGCGCGCCAAGTGGCGCGTGAAGGGGGGGGGTGCTTCTCCTGCCGCAATGGCGTGGCGCAGGAGCGCATCAAGCGGCGCGAGGAGCGACGGCAACATCCTCTTCGGCAGCGACTTTACCAACGACTTCGCCAACGTGCCGATCGATCAGACCACGATTGACAGCGTCCATGCTGCCGGTGGCGAGGAGGCTGCCGTCGCTTTTAGGACTTTGCAGCGAGGGGACGATGTACGGTAGCTGGCGTTTGGGCGTTATCTTGGGCGTTGCCTTGGGTGCCGTCCTGGGTACCGTCCTGGGTGCGGTCGACATGCTTGATGCCAACTTTCAGGCCCGCCGTGGACAAAAATTGCGGAAATCTGCGTTTTTCGCGGGCGCTTGGGCCGAAAAGCCGCCGGCGTCGGAAACGTGGCTTCAAGAAACCCCAGGTAGAGGCGTTGCGGGGCGCAGAAGCTGCGCAGAAGCCGGTCGAAACTGCTTTCGAAACCACCGATTATCGCAATTTTTGT
>CAJUSL010000008.1:2663-21414 GCA_910589135.1 uncultured Eggerthellaceae bacterium | reverse complement strand
CCCACGGCGGGCCTGAAAGTTGGCATCAAGCGCAGGGGCGGCCCGGAAATCCCGGGCCGCCCCTGCGCTGTTGGTCGTATGTCGCTGCGGCTAGTCGACGATGGTGATCTTGACGATCTTGGGCTGCTGGTCGGCGCTGATGGTGCCGTTGCCATCGGTCGGTTGGGCAGACGAGCAGATCTCGTCGACGACGTCCATGCCCTCGGTGACGTGGCCGAACACCGCGTACTGCCCGTCCAGGAAGTTGGAGTCTTCGTGCACGATGTAAAACTGCGAGCTGGCGCTGTCGGGCATGCTCGAGCGCGCCATGGCAATGGCGCCGCGCACGTTCTGGAGCTGGTTGTCGTAGCCGTTGTCGGTGAACTCGCCCACGATGGTCTCGTCGCTGCCACCCGTGCCGTTGCCCTTCGGGTCGCCGCCCTGCATCATGAACCCGTCGATGATGCGGTGGAACGTGAGCCCGTCATAGAAGCCGTCGTTGGCCAGGTCCATGAAGTTCTGCACGGTGATGGGGGCGGAGTCGCCGTCAAGCTCGACCGAGATGGGGCTGTACCCCTCGATCTCGATCGTGGCATGATGCGTGCCGATGGGGTCGGCCTTTTCGAGCTGGGCGGTTGCGGCGCTGGAGGACGACGAAGCGGTCGACGAGCTGGACGCGGAGCTTGCGCTGGATGACTCGGACGAACCGGAGCAGCCGGCCATTCCGATCACTCCGCAGGCCAGGGCCCCGGCGATGCCGACGGTTGCGATCTTCTTGATTGCGGGTGATTTCAGCATGTTGGTCCTTTCGTGGGCAGCGACGCCGTCGCTGCGACTCTGCGATTTTGCTCGACCTAGTTTAGGGGTTGCCCTGGCGTTTAGCTAGTGCGTGACCTCGATAACCACAATTGCCGCAGGTTGGCAGGCGCTATAGAATGTGTGGACGGTTTCCGGCCGATTGCGGAAAGGGGTGCCTGTGTTGGAATCATCCGAAAAGCTCGCGGCCCTGAAGAGGCGGCTCGCCGGGCAAGGGAGGCTGGCCGTCGCGTTCTCCGGCGGGGTCGATTCATCGTTTCTGCTTGCTGTCGCAGCCGAGGAGCTGGGGGCGGCCAACGTGGTGGCCATCACGGTGAAGTCGGCACTGGCGCCGGCTTTCGAGTTGGAGCAGGCCGTATGGTTCTGCGAGGACTGCGGCGTGCGCCAGGTGGTGGTGGAGGCAGATCCTCTTGCCACGGAAGGCGTGCGCGAAAACGGCGTCGAACGCTGCTACCACTGCAAGAAGGGCATCTTCGGCCTGGCGCTCGAAGCGGCGGTGCGCGAGGGCTTCGGCGTGCTGGCCGACGGCACAAACGCCGACGACGCGGGCGACTTCCGTCCCGGCTCCGCGGCCGTTGCGGAACTGGGCGTGGCGAGCCCCTTGCGCGACGCTTCCATGACCAAGGACGACATCAGGCGGCTTTCCCGGCAGATGGGGCTGCGCACGTGGGACGCTCCTTCGTGCGCGTGCCTTGCCACCCGGGTGCCGTATGGAACGCCGCTCGACCCCGACATGCTGGGACGCATCGACGCCGCGGAGGACTACCTGCGCCATCTTGGCTTCGAGCAGGTGCGCGTGCGCGTGCATGGCGACGTCGCCCGCTTGGAGGTGGGGCGTACGCAGGTGGCGCGCATGGCCGACCCGGCCACCCGCATGGACGTGGCCGCCGAGCTGAAGAGGCTCGGCTTCACATATATATGTCTCGACCTGGAGGGCTTCAGGACGGGAAGCATGAACGAATCGATCGAAGGGGGCGACGACGATGCCGAGTGAGTTGAGGCGCATGCTGCAGCAGGTGCGCGACGGCGCGATGTCGGTCGATGCGGCGGCCGCCGCGATAAAGGCCAAGCCGTTCGAAGACATCGGGTACGCGAAGGTCGACCTGCACAGGAATGCGCGGCAGGGCGCGTCCGAGGTCGTCTACGGCGAAGGCAAGACAGCCGAGCAAATCGCGGGCATTGTGGCGGCCATGCGCGATGCCGGGCAGGGCGACGTCCTCATCACGCGCCTGTCGCCCGAGAAGGCGCGGCTCGTCTCGGCCACGACGGACCTGCAGTACTTCGAGGTCGCGCGCATAGGCGTCGTGGGGAGCATCCCCGAGCCCGACGGATGCGGCACGGTGCTGGTCGCCACGGGCGGCACGAGCGACATGCCGGTCGCGGAGGAGGCGGCCGTCACGGCGGAGATGCTGGGCAACGAGGTCGTGCGTGCCTACGACGTGGGAGTCGCCGGCATACATCGCACGTTCGCCCACATGGACGACATCATGGGGGCGAACGTGATCATTGTCGTGGCGGGCATGGAAGGCGCGCTCGCCAGCATCGTCGGCGGTATGGCCGAGTGCCCCGTCATCGCCGTTCCCACCAGCGTGGGCTACGGTGCGGCGTTCGGAGGCGTGGCGGCGCTGCTGTCCATGCTGAACTCGTGTGCGAGCGGCGTGTCGGTGGTCAACATCGACAACGGCTTCGGCGCCGGGTTCCTTGCCAGCAGGATCAACCATATGGGAAAGGTGGGAGCATAGGCCATGGAAAAGCTTGTCATCGACTGCAGCGGGGGTGCCCGCAAGGCCCAGCTGGTCAACATGCTGATCGAACTGCTCGACGAGGAGCAGCGCGCCGCGTTCGTGCGCGAGTTCGGATCGCTGGCCATTCCCGGGCTTGCGGGCGAGCTGGACGGAGAAGGCCGCTTCGTCGTGTTGAGCGACGGGCGCACCGAGGCCGAGGCACGCCACGCGCACGTCCACGAACATCGCTCGCTCGAGGACGTGCGCGGCATCGTTGCGTCGTCGGGCGTCTCCGCGTCGGTGGCGGACAACGTCATGGGCGTGTACGGCGTGCTGGCCGACGCCGAGGCGAAGGCACACGATGCCGACGTGGCGCACGTGCACTTCCACGAGGTCGGCAACGATTTCGCCATCGGCTACATCGTGGCCTTCTGCATGCTGGTTGACGCGCTGGAGCCTGCCCGGGTGGAGTCGACGCCCATCGCTACGGGCTTCGGCTTCGTCGACTGCGCGCATGGGCGCCTGCCCATTCCGGCTCCCGCCACGGCGAACATCCTGGAGGGCATGCCGCATTTCGCGGGCGACGTGGAAGGCGAGCTTTGCACGCCGACGGGCGCGGCGCTGGTCCGGCACTTCGCGGAAGCGTTCGTCGAGTAGACGGAAGAATCGCGCCTGCGCCTGGAAGGGGGCCTTCATGAACGTCCTGGACACCGACTTCGCGAAACAGTTCGTGCGCGCGGCCGCCGAGGGATGGCGGCAGGGGTGGCACGAATGTAACGGAGGCAACCTGTCGTACCGGCTGCGCCCCGACGAGGCGGCCCAGGTGGCTGCATGCCTGGATCCGGGGGAGTGGCGTCCCCTGGCCGAGGGCGTGCAGGCGCCCGGCGTGGCCGGCGAGCATTTCCTCGTGACCGCGGCCGGGTCGTTCTTTTCCAACGTCGAGCGCGAGCCGCAGGCATGCGCGGGCATCATCGAGGTCGACCGGCACGGCACGGCGTTTCGCCCGTGCTGGGGCTTTGCGGGAGAGGGGCGTCCGACCAGCGAGCTTCCGTCGCATCTGCTGAACCACGAGGCGAAGAAGGCGGCAACCGAAGGTGCTTGCCGCGTCGTCTACCATGCGCATCCTGCCAACCTGGTGGCGCTCACGTTCGTGCTGCCCCTCGAGGGCAAGGCCTTTACGCGCGAGCTTTGGAAGGCGATCAGCGAATGCGCGCTCGTGTTTCCCGCCGGCGTCGGCGTGCTGGAATGGATGAACCCGGGCTCGGTCGAGCTGGGGCGGGCGTCCGCCGAGCTCATGCGCGACCACGATGCCGTGGTGTGGGCCCATCACGGGATCATCTGCGCGGGGAGCACCTTCGACCAGGCGTTCGGGCTGCTGCACACCGTCGAGAAGGCGTCCGAGATACTGGTGAAGGTGCGCGCCATGCAGCCGGAGCCGCGCAGCTTCATCACCGACGAGAACATCCGCACCATGTCGGACGCATACGGCCTGGGCATCGACGTGGCGTGACGGGGGCGGCAGGGCCATGCCGCTTCGTCGTGCAGCCCGGGCGTCCTCGGGCAACTCCTCGCTCCGGGGGTTTGCCGCTCGGACGTCCGACCCGTGCGACGAACGCTTCGTCCTTCCGGCGCGCCCTGCGCGGAGGCGAGGCGCCTCTTGCCGAAACGCTCGCGGCGGCGTGCCAGACGTTTCGCACCGTTTGACTAGACTGGGCATATCGCAGACGGAAATCTAGGTCAGGTGGCGGGAGACATGGACGCAATCAAAGGGCAGCTGACGCTTCGGGGCGTGGTCATCGGGTGCGTGGGGTGCGCGGTCATAACGGCTTCCTCGGTGTACGTCGCGTTGAAGATGGGCGCGCTGCCGTGGCCCATCATCTTCGCGGCGATACTGTCGCTCTTCCTGCTGAAGGGGGCGAGCCGGGGAACGTCGAGCCTGAACGAGGCGAACGTCACGCATACCGTGATGTCGTCGGGCGCCATGGTCGCGGGCGGTCTCGCCTTCACCATTCCCGGCGCATGGATGCTGGGGCTTGCGGACGACATCTCCTGGGTGCAGCTGGCCGTGATCGCGTTGGGCGGCTCGGCGCTGGGCCTTCTAGGCTCCGTCGCGCTCAGGCGCCACTTCATCGACGAAGCCAAGCTGGAATATCCCATCGGCCAGGCGGCGGCGCAGACGCTCAAGGCGGGCGACGCCGGCGGCGACACCGGGCGGCTGCTTTTCGGATCCATGGGCTTCGCGGCCGTCTACACCTTGCTGCGCGACGCCTTCAAGGTGGTTCCCTCCATGCTCTGCAACCTGGGCATCCCGGGCGTCGCGTTCGGCATATACAACTCGCCCATGATGCTGGCGGTCGGGTTCCTGGTGGGCACGGGCGCCGTGGTCGTGTGGTTCGCCGGCGCCGTGCTGGGCAACTTCGGCATCATCGTCGGCGGAAGCGCCGCGGGGCTTTGGAGCGTGGAGTTCGGGCAGCAGGTCGTCTCGTGCTTGGGCATGGGGTGCATGATGGGCTGCGGAATCGCCGTCATCGCGCGAGACATCATTCCCAAGGCGGCGAAGGGCCTGTCGTCGCGCATCGGCAGGCAGATGGACGAGTCGAAGACGTTCTGCCTGACGGCGCAGGCGGTGCCCGGTATGAAGGAAGCTGCCGGCGCCGAAGCCGCCGCGCGTCGGCGTGCGCGCGGGATCGGCATGGGCGCGTTCGTGTTCGCATGCGTCGCCGTCGCGATATGCCTGCTTCTCGAGCTGCCGTTCCTCGTGGCGCTCGCCGTGGTCGCCGCCGCGTTCGTCGCCTGTGCGATGAGCGCCCAGAGCGTGGGCCAGACCGGCATCGACCCCATGGAGATCTTCGGGCTGATCGTGCTGCTGTCGGTGGCGGGAATCGCGCAGATGGCCGAGGTCAAGCTGTTCTTCGTCGCCGCGCTGGTGGCCGTCGCCTGCGGTCTTGCAGGCGACGTCATGAACGACTTCAAGGCCGGCAGCGTGCTGAAGACCAGTCCCACAGCGCAGTGGGTCGGCCAGGCGATCGGCGCCGTGGTCGGCTCGGTGGTGGCGGTGGCCGTGATGTGCGTGCTGCTGCAGGCGTACGGCCCCGACGCGTTCGGCGTCGGCAAGGAGTTCGTCTCCGCGCAGGCGAGCGTGGTGGCCACGATGGTGTCCGGCATTCCCAATCTGCCGGCGTTCCTCGGAGGCTTGGCGCTCGGCTTCGTGCTGTACCTTGTGCGCTTTCCGTCCATGATGCTGGGCCTGGGCATCTACCTGCCGTTCTATATGTCGTTCACGGCATTTCTGGGGGCCATGGCGAAGGTGGCCTTCGACGCGGTGATGAAGCGCCGCCGCGCCGGCCTCGACCCCGGGCAGCGCGAGGCCGCCGAGCGACGGATGCAGGATAAGGGCCTCGTGGTGGCGTCTGGCCTGCTGGGCGGCGAGTCCGTCATGGGCATCGTGCTGGCCATGATTGTCGCCGGAAGCGCTCTTTTGGCCTAGCGTCTGCCGCTCTATGCGCCGTGCGTCTCCACGACGAAGTCCGGCGCGGAGCCTTCCGCAAGGCTTGGCAGGCAGAGCGTGGCGTACCAAGGCGCGTACAGCACCCCGTTCCTTTCCTCGAAATTGGACCGGCACAGCACGATTCCTCGGCCAATGTCGTAGCCTTTGGCGTCCATGACTTTCGTGAGCGAGGCGTGGGCGAGATAGTCTGACCCCGATTTCACCTCTATCGCGACGACCCCGTCGTTTCCCTCTATAAGGAAGTCGACCTCGCCGACCTTTTTGGTCTGGTAGTAGTAAGGCTCGAAGCCTGCGGCCACGATTTCCTGCGCAACCACGTTTTCGAATATGCTTCCGACGTTCGACGTTCGCGCGTCCAGATAGATTTCGCTGGCAACGCGCGAGGGGAAGCGGGCAAGAAGCATCCCGGTGTCGGACTGGTACAGCTTGAAGCTGGACGGTCTCTGGGTTCTGCGGAGGGGCGGCTTCGGTTCCGTGACACGGTTCGTCTTCAGCGCGACTCCGGCATGCACGAGCCAGAGGAAGTCCTGCTCGTAGCGGTCGTAGCGGGCGTGGTTCCCGAGGGAGGAGACGATGAACTTCGCCTTTTCGTCCTCCAGCTGGACGGGCATCTCGTCGAATATGGCCCGAACCTGAAGGGCGCGGCGGTCTGCATACTTGGAGATGTCGTAGGAATACTGCCGGTTCAGCTCTTCTTGGAGCGGTCTAATCTGCGCGAGGGTTTTCTCTTCGCCGACGAAACGCTGGACCACTTCGGGCATGCCACCCACGATTGCGTAGGAGCGGAAGTTGCCCAGCATGATCTCGTGGAGGTAGTCGGTCAGGGGCGCGCGGTCTGCAAAACCGCAGCGGACGGCATTGATGGCCTCTTCGGAAACGCCGATCGCCCAGCAGAATTCCTCGAAATCGAGCGGGCGCATCTCTATTTCGCTCACGAAGCCGACGGGAAAGGAGCGCACTCCCTTGAACTCGGTGCCAAGCATCGAGCCGGAGAAGGCATAGTCGTACCGTCCGTCTTCCACAAGGAACTTCGCGTAGGTCATGACGTCGGGGAGCTCCTGGATTTCGTCGATGAAGACGAGGGTCTTGCGCTCCAAGAACTCGCTGTCCGAAAGCATGACGAGGCGATTGACGAAGTCCTGCGCGTCGGCGGCCTGGGAAAGCGCCTTCCGGGCGCGTTCGTTTTCCAGCAGGTTCAGCTCGACGAAGGAGTCGTATTCCGTCATGCCGAGATGCCTCACGAGGTAGCTTTTCCCGATTTGGCGCGCTCCGGTGACGAGAAGGGCCTTCCTTTCCGAGGGCTGGCGGGATTTCCACTCCAGGAGCTTTGTGTAGGCTTTCCTTTTCAGCATGAAGGCTCCTTCGAAATGCGTTCCTTGCTGGAGATTGTAGCTGCATTGCCGTGCTTAAACCACCGGTTTTGCCAAAAATTCTCAATTTTGAAACCCCTGGTTTGTACAAAAAGTCGCAATTTCAAAACCACCGGTTTGTACAAAAATTCGCAATTTCGGCACCCGTGACATTTTGTCCTTCCAGCGTGCAGCGAGGCCGTTTCGAATTGCACGCGCCGCGCGTGGCTGCATGGAGCGTGCAATCAGAACGTTCCAAATTGCACGCATCGCGGATGGGTGCATGGAGTCGCCGCGTTGCCGCCCCGTTGCGGCTATACTGGCATGCATGGAAGACCGCCGCCGCACATGCACGATGTTCGCCATCGTCACCCTGGCCTGCGCATTCGGAAGCCTGTCCCAGACCGTCACCAACTCCATGCTGGGCGGCATCCAGGCGTCCTTCGGCACCGACCAGAGCATGGGGCAGTGGCTGACCACCATCTACATGCTGTCCATCGGCATCACGGTGCCGCTCGTCGCGCACCTGTCGCGGAAGTTCTCGCTGCGCGCGCTCGTGCTCATCTCGCTCGCGTTCTCCGTGGCGGGCGCGCTGGTGGCCGCCTTGGCGCCGAACTTCGTGGCGTTGTGCATGGGCCGCGTGCTCCAGGCCATCGGCACGGGCGTCACGCTGCCTATTTTGCAGACCATCGCCATGACGCGCTTCCCGCCGGGGCAGAACGCCACCGCCATGGGCATCGCCGGCATCGCCATGGGCTTCGCGCCCAACATCGGGCCGCTGATCGGCGGCGTGCTCGTCGACACGCTGGGTTGGCGCAGCTTCTTCTGGATGTTTCTCGCCGGCGTCGTCGTGCTGGGCGCGGCTACCCTGCTGCTCGTCAGGCGCAACGAGCACAAGGCGTCCGACGCGCACCTCGACTTCGCCTCGTTCATGCTTTCCACCCTGGGTTTCGGCGGCCTGCTGCTCGGCTTCTCGAACGCGGCCAACATGGCGCTGGCCGAGCCGGCCGTGTGGCTGCCGCTGCTCGTGGGCGCGGCCTGCCTCGTGTGGTTCGTCGTGCGGCAGAGGCGCATCGAGTTCCCGCTGATCTCCATGGACATCTTCCGCTCACGCGTGTATGTCGTGAGCTTCGTCGCGCAGAACTGCCTGTTCGCCTCGTTCATGGGCATCACGCTGACCCTGCCGCTGTTCGTCATGGGGCCATTGCAGCTCACGCCCGTGGACGCCGGCATGGTGTTTTTGCCGGTCACCGTGCTCGCCGTGGTGTTCAATCCGCTCGCCGGCATCCTATGCGACAAGGTGGGCGCGCGGCCCGTCATCGTGGGCGCGGCTGCATGCCTGTTCGTGGGCGCGGCGGCGATGGCGTTCATCGACGACGGCACGCCGCTGTGGCTGGTCACCGTGTGGCAGGTCGTTCGCGGCATTGGCGTCAGCTCGCTGATTGGGCCGCTGAACTCGTGGGGGCTTTCCGGGCTCGACCATCGCTACATGGTGGACGCCAGCGCGTTCTTCACCACCACGCGCCAGGCCTCCGCCTCGCTGGGAACGGCGCTCATGATGTTCCTGCTCGCCATCTTCGGGGCCACGTCGACCGTCGGCGCCGACGCGGTGCTGGGCTTCCATCTGGCGTTTGGCCTTTCGGCGGCGTTCTCGCTCGCGGTGCTGGCATGTGCCGTCCTCTTCGTGCGCAGCAAATAGAGGATGGGTGACAGCGGAGGAGATGGCGGAAGGCGGAGGGCGTCGTCATGGGCGCGATGCCAAAAATCCGGGCCGCTGTGGACAAAAATTGCGGAAGTCGGTGGTTTTGCGAGCGTTCGAGGGCGAGAAACCGTTGTCGTCGAAGATGCGGCTTCGAGAAACCCCAGGTAGAGGCGTTGCGGGGTATGGAGGCCATGCGAAAGCAGGTCGAAAACGCCCACAAACCACCGACTTCCGCAATTTTTGTCCACCAGAGGCCGGATTTTTGGCTTCGTCCCCGCTGCCGCTCTTGCGGCGTCTCGAAAGCGAACGCCTCCCGACGCGGAAATCAAGCGCCCTCCCGACGCAGGTCGGGAATCGCCGCAGCGCTATAATAGTTGCACCTGCAATCGCAACGAAGGGCACGGCTTGAAGAAGGCGCTTCTGCTCATTCTCGGCATAGTCGCCGTGTGCTTCCTCATCGCGAATGCCGACTACCTCGCCGACTTCTTCAACACCATGATGACGGGTGCGCTCGTGCCCATCGTCGTCGCCATCGTGCTGATGCTGGGGCGCCATTTCGTGCAGGCGGCCTCCTACGACGCGGCGTTCCAGGCGGTGGGCCACGGCACCGGCTTCTGGCACAACGTGGTGCTCATCTTCTCGCTGGTGTTCATCAACACGTTCTGCCTGTTCAGCGGCGCGACGGGCGTGGCGTTCATCATCGACGACGCGCATCGCGAAGGCTGCGACGCCGGACAGTCTACCGGGGGTGCCATCCTCTCGCAGATCGGCTACTTCGCCGCGGTGTTCGTGATATCGGTCATCGGCTTTCTGACCATGTGGCTCTCGGGCCACATGAACACGGTGTTTTTGGTGGGAGGGTTGCTGCTGGCGGCGGTCCTTGCGGTGCTGTCCAGCCTGTTCTTCGTGGGGCATCTGCGCCCCCGCGTGCTGTACCGGGTGTTCCTGCTGCTGGAGAAGCTGCTGAACCGCGCGCTGGGCGTGCTGCGCAAGTCCATGAAGGCAGGCTGGGGGCGCACGACGGCGCATTCGTTCATCGCGACGTCGAACCTTCTGGCCGCCAACCCCAAGGGCACTGCAATCACGGTTGCGTACGCGTCGTTCTCGGCGATCCTCAACATGGCGTGCCTCGTGGCCATCGGCTACGCGTTCGGGTTCGAGAACACCGAGGCGCTGGTGGCGGCGTTCGCGGTGGGCGCCATCTCGGTCATTCTGAGCCCCACGCCGCAGGGCGTGGGCGTGGTAGAGGCCATGATCGCAGCGATCCTGACGGCCTACGGCTGCTCGGTCGCCACGGCGGCGGCCATAGCGCTGGTGTACCGCGGCATCATGTTCTGGATGCCGTTCTGCATCGGGGCGGTCATGCTGTCGCAGTCGGGCTTCTTCAAGTCGAAGAAGTCGGCCACGCAGCTGCAGAAGAGCAAGGACGTGGCCTGGATATCGGGCACGCTCGTGTTTTTGGTGGGGCTCGTCAACATCGGGCTGGTGTTCGTGTCCGACGCGCTCGTGCCGTACACGATGCTGACGTCCTGGGTGGACATGGGCACGCTCGTCGCGGGTGCGCCGCTGATGGCGGCCTCCGTGCTGCTGATGGGGTGCGCCGCAGGGCTGGTGATGCGCTTGCGCACCGCATGGGCCCTCACGGTGTCGGCGCTGGTGCTGATCGGCGGCAGCGAGTTCGTGTTCCAGGGCACCTGGCAGGTGGGCGTGGCGTCGTTGCTGATCGTCTGCTGGCTGTTCTGGAAGCGCGAGGCGTTCGACCGGCCCTTGTTCAAGGGGAGGGCGCACGAAGAAGCCGCGCCGGCCGACGGAGGCGACCGCTCCGAATGGGAGCTGCGAGCCGAAGCGGGCCGCGCCATCGGCCAGAAGGTGATCGAGGAGGTCACCGCGGAGCTGCCGGCCGACTAGCGGGCCGCGTCGCATTCAAGGAGATTCCTCCACATCGCCGGGTATCGCCCGGCGTGGTATACAATCGGGGAAAACGGGCAAGGAGACAGCATGGCCGAAGACAACGAGTTCGACTTTTCCGGCGAGTTCGAAGGGCTCGACAACGTGAACGATTTGCTTGGTGACGACGCGCTTTCCGCCGAGGCGCCGCGGGAGGCTGCGCCAGCGCCGACGCCGGACGGCGCCGAGTTCTACGCATGGCAGGTGTGCCTGGCCGACGCCGCCACCAACTCGCTCATGGACGCGGACGACTACCCCGACTACATCGTGAACCGCGAGACGATCACGCAGATGCTCGGCATCGGCATGTCCAGCGGCCAGAACGCGTTCCCGCTGAACGGGCAGATGTTCGTCGCGGCCGTCAGCATCCAGGTGGGCGACGGCGAGATCCAGCTGATCGGCCCCGACCATCCGCGCTACAAGGCCGTGGCCGCCGTCGTGTCGGAAGAGCTGCTGAAGGGGCAGGACCGCGGCATGGTCGCCGACCTGCCGAACGGCACGCTGGTTGCCGTGAAGCCGCCGGCCGACCCCAGCAAGCTGTAGGCCCAGAAGATGGCCCACGCGCAGACGCTGTCCCGCTTCGGGGTGGGCGTGTAGCTTTTCGAAATGTCTGGCTGCCGACGGGCGTCTATGTTATTATTGGCAGCGCTGTTCATGTCGGGATGTGGCGCAGTTTGGTAGCGCGCTTCGTTCGGGACGAAGAAGTCGCAGGTTCAAATCCTGTCATCCCGACCATCTGAAACGCAAGGCCAGAGGGTTTTCCCTCTGGCCTTTTTTGCATGCGGGCAGATAGCGGCGAACGGTCCCCGACGTGGGCCCTTGCGGCTGGCTTTTTTGTGCGGAACAGGGCATTCGCAGGCATGTTGTGATACCCTTGTGCGCGTAAATTTCTACGAAAGTTGGTGTGTCAGATGAAAATTCTCGGACTGGGCGTCCCCGAGCTCCTTATCATCCTCGTCGTGGTGCTGCTCATCTTCGGCCCCAAGAACCTTCCCAAGCTCGGGTCGGCTCTCGGCAAGACCGTCAAGGGCCTGCGCGACGGCATGGACGCCGGCAAGAAGGAAGTCGGCGACGCTTCCGACAACGAGGAGACCATCGAGACCGTCGAGACCATCATCGAAGAGGGCTCCATCCCGGTTGACGACGCCCCCGCAGCGGAGCAGCCGAAGAAGGCCGTCAAGAAGGTCGTGGTCAAGAAGAAGGCGGAATAGCCTCGCAAGGGCGCCATACGTCGCGGCCAACCTCGCTCGCGGCGCATGCAACGGACGACACCTTAAGCACGCTTGCCAGCCAGGCGTGCTTGTGCGTTAGAAGGGAATCAAGCAAAGCATGGCAGACAGCAACTACATCCTGACCCCCGAAGGCCGCCAGAAGCTCGAGGAGGAGCTGCATTTCCTCGAAACCGAGAAGCGCGCCGAAATCGGCGAGCGCATCCGCGTCGCGCGCGAGTTCGGCGACATCTCCGAGAACTCGGAATACGACGACGCCAAGAACGAGCAGGCCATGATGGAGGGCCGCATCGCCGAGATCAACCACATCCTCAGCGAGGCCACCGTCGTGAAGGCGCCGAAGCGTTCCTCCAAGGTCAACGTCGGCTCCACCGTCACCGTCAACATGGGCGGCAAGGAGCGCGTGCTGACCATCGTGGGCGGCGCCGAAAGCGACGTGGCGGCGGGCAAGGTGTCCAACGAGTCGCCGGTGGGTGCGGCGCTGCTTGGCTGCAAGAAGGGCGACAAGACCACGGCGATCGGGCCCACGGGCCGTGAGATTCCGCTCGAGGTCCTGAAGATCGAGCACTAGGGTTTGACTGCATAGCGAATTGACACCAAGGGGCGGGCTTTATGTCCGCCCGTTTTGCGAGGAGAGGCAATGGCTGAAGAGATGACAGAAACGCAGGCGATCGAGGACGACCCGATCGAGGTCCGCAAGGCGAAGCGCCAGGCGATGATCGACGACGGCCGCGACCCGTACGGCCATGCGTTCAAGCGCAGCGACTTCGTGGCCGACCTCGAGGAAGAGTACGGCTCGCTTGCCGACGGCGAGACCACCGAGGACGAAGTGATGCTCGCGGGCCGCGTGATGGCGCGCCGCGTGCAGGGCAAGATCGCGTTCCTCGAGCTCATGGACCCGACGGGGACCATCCAGCTGTTCTGCCGCATCAACGCGCTGGGCGAGGGGGCCTTCGAGGAGGTCAAGGGCATCGACGTGGGTGACTGGCTGGGCGTGTACGGCGCCGTCATGCGCACGCGCCGCGGGCAGCTGTCCGTCGCGGTCGATTCCTTCGAGCTGCTGTCGAAGTCCCTGCGCCCGCTTCCCGAGAAGTTCCACGGCCTCACCGACAAGGAGACGCGCTACCGCCAGCGCTACGTCGACATGGTCGTGAACCCCGAGGTGCGCGACACGTTCATGAAGCGCTCGGCCATCGTGTCGGCCATCCGGTCGTACATGGAAGAGCAGGGCTTCATGGAAGTGGAGACGCCGTTTTTGAACGGCATCCTGGGCGGTGCGAACGCGCGTCCCTTCGTCACGCACTTCAACGCGCTCGACCGCGACTACTTCCTGCGCATCGCCACCGAGCTGCCGCTCAAGCGCCTGCTGGTCGGCGGCTTCGAGAAGGTGTTCGAGCTGGGGCGCCAGTTCCGCAACGAAGGCATGGACCGCACGCACAACCCCGAGTTCACCACCATGGAGGCCTACGAGGCGTTCAGCGACCTGGAGGGCATGATGCGCCTCACGCGCGGCTGCTTCCAGGCGGCGGCGCAGGCGGCGTGTGGCGCGCTGCAGGTGGAATACCAGGGCAACCTGGTCGACCTGTCGGGCGAGTGGCGCACGGCGTCCATGATCGAGCTGGCCACGGAGGGCGCGGGCGAGCCCGTCGACTTCTCGCGCACGCGCGACGAGCTGGTGGGCATCCTCGAGCGCAACGGCGGCCATGCCGACTCGGCCTGGGGCAAGGGCAAGCTGATCGCCGAGATCTTCGAGGCGGTGGCCGAGGCCAAGCTCATCCAGCCCACCTTCGTGATCGACCATCCGCTGGAAGTGAGCCCGCTGGCCAAGAAGAAGGCCGACAACCCCGAGCTCACCGAGCGCTTCGAGCTGTTCATTTGCGGACATGAGTACGCCAACGCCTTCACCGAGCTGAACGACCCCGTCGACCAGGCCGAGCGCTTCATGGCCCAGGTGGCTGCGAAGGACCTGGGCGACGATGAGGCCATGGGATACGACGCCGACTACATCCGCGCGCTTGAGTACGGCATGCCGCCGGCAGGCGGTGTAGGGATCGGCATAGACCGCATGGTCATGCTGCTTACCGACAGCGAGTCCATCCGCGACGTGCTGCTGTTCCCCCACATGAGGGAGGAGGCGCCTGCGGGCGGCAAGGCGGCTGCAGCGGCTGCGCCGGCGACGGCTTCCGCCAACGGCGAGGCTGCTGCGCCCATCGACTTCTCGAAGGTGGTCGTCGAGCCGCTGTTCGAAGACGAGGTGGACTTCGACACGTTCAGCAAGTCCGACTTCCGCGCCGTGAAGGTGCTGGCGTGCGAGGCCGTTCCCAAGTCGAAGAAGCTGCTGAAGTTCACGCTGGACGACGGCACGGGCGCCGAGCGCACCATCCTGTCGGGCATTCACGCCTACTACGAGCCCGAGCAGCTCGTCGGCAAGACGCTCATCGCCATCACCAACCTGCCGCCACGCAAGATGATGGGCATCGACTCGTGCGGCATGATCATCAGCGCGGTGCACGAAGAGGCAGGCGAGGGCGGCGAGCCCGAGGAGGCGCTGAACCTGCTCATGGTGGACGACCGCATCCCGGCGGGCGCGAAGCTGTACTAGGCGCGCCCGCATGAACAGCATGGAAACAGGCGAGGACGGCCTCTTCGACGAGATGCGCATCGATGCCCGCAGCCTCCTCCAGGAGATGCCGGGCGGCTTCTTCGTGTACCGCGCCGACGGCGACGAGCGGCTCGTGTACGCCAACGAGGCATGTTTGCGTATTTTCGGCTGTGACACCCTGGACCAGTTCAAGCAGCTGACGGGCTTCACGTTCCCCGGAATGGTGCACCCTGACGACCTCGACGGCATCGAGGCGTCCATCAAGCGCCAGATCGACGCCGACCGGCACAAGATGGACTACGTGGAGTACCGCATCAACACGCGCGACGGGTCCGTGCGCTGGATTCAGGACTACGGGCATTTCGTGTCAACCGAGTCGGGCGACTACTTCTACGTGTTCATCAACGACGCGACCGAGCGGCTGCGCGAGCGCATGCAGCAGCTCGAACGCGCGAACAAGCAGATCGCCGAGGCCTACGAGCGCGAGATCGAGCACAAGGAGATGCTTCGCAACGCCCTGCAGCAGGCGAACGTCGCGAACATCGCCAAGGCGACGTTCCTCAACAGCATGAGCCACAACATCCGCACGCTGCTGAACGCGGTTACGGGCTATTCGCACATGCTTCTGGGTCACGCGCGCGAGGCCGACCAGGTCAGGGAATACTCCCAGCACATCGTGGAGGCGAGCGACCAGCTTCTGGAAGTCGTGTCGGAGACGCTGGAGGTGAGCCGGCTGGAGTCCGGCAATTCGCAGCTGGTCGAGGAGGAGTGCAGTCTTCGCGACATCGTGACGCCTGTCGGCGCGACCTTCTTGCAGCGGGCGCGCGTGGAAGGCAAGGACCTTGCGGTGGACGTGCGCGTGCCGGAAGGGTCGATGGTCCTCACCGACGTGCATTGCATCGTCCAGATGCTGACGCAGCTTCTGGACAACGCCTTCAAGTACACCTCGCAGGGCGACATCGTGCGCCTGTTGGTGGAAGAGACCGACGACGCGTCGTTCAAGCGCGCGAACATCAAGATCCTGCTGTCCGATTCGGGCGTTGGCATGTCGTCCGCCTTCCTGAAGCGCATGTACGAGCCGTTCGAGCGCAGCGGCAACAGCACCGACACGGGCATCATCGGGACGGGTCTGGAACTCACCATCGTCAAGTACGTCGTCGACATGCTGTCGGGCAGCATCGACGTGGCCAGCAAGGAAGGCGAAGGCACCACCGTCAAGGTGACGTTCGCCGTGAAGCTGGCGCGTCATGCGCCCGCGGCGAAGCGGCGACCAAAGAGCGGGCCGGGGCGGCACAAGGTGCTGGTGGTGGAAGACAACGCGCTCAACCGCGAAATCATCACGTGCCTGCTGGAGGACGGCGGCCATACGGTCACGTCGGTGACGAACGGACAGGAGGCGGTCGATGCCGTGGCGGCCAGCAAGCCGGGCGACTTCGACGTGGTGCTGATGGACATCCAGATGCCCGTGCTGAACGGCTACGAGGCCACGATGCGCATTCGCGCGCTCGAGGACGAGCGCTTGGCGTCGATCCCCATCATCGCCGTGACGTCGGACGCCTTTCCCGAGGACCGCAAGCGTTCGTTCAACTGCGGCATGAACGAGCACGTTCCCAAGCCCGTTGACATCGAGACGCTAAATGCCGCGATGGATTCGGTGATGTAGGCGCAACGACGGGGGCGCGTCGAGACGTTCGCTTTCGGCACGCGCCAAAGGCGAGCGCCCCGACTGCGACCCGGTGTTTGAGGCGTGCCATCGGATGCGTTCCAATGGCACGCCTTGCATGTTTTTACTGAATGCCGGGAATGCTGGGAATGCTGGCGAAGCCCACTTCCAGCTCCTCGTCGGAAGGCACGTGGTCGACCATTTCGCCGTTGCGGTGCGCGTCGTAGGCGTACATGTCGAAGTATCCGGTGCCGGTCAGGCCGAACAGGATCGTCTTCTCCTCGCCGGTTTCGGCGCACTTCTTCGCCTCGTTCATGGCGGCCAGGATGGCGTGCGCGCTCTCGGGGGCGGGCAGGATGGTCTCCAGGCGGGCGAATTCCTCGGCTGCTTCGAAGACGTCGGTCTGCTTGACGGCGATGGCCTCCAGGTATCCGTCGTGCTTCAGCTTCGACACGACGGGACTCATGCCGTGATAGCGCAGGCCGCCGGCGTGGTCGGGCGAGGGCAGGAAGCCGTTGCCCAGCGTGTACATCTTCACCAGCGGGCACGTTTGGCCGGTGTCGGCATAGTCGTAGGCATAGCGGCCCCGCGTCAAGCTGGGGCAGCTGGCCGGCTCCACGGCGATGAAGCGCGTGTCGGGCTTGTTGCCCTTCAGCTTCTCGCGCATGAACGGCGCGATGAGCCCTGCCAGGTTCGATCCGCCGCCGGCGCAGCCGATGACGATGTCGGGGTATTCGCCCAGCTCTTCGAACGCGGTGTAGCTTTCGAGCCCGATGACCGACTGGTGCAGCACCACCTGGTTGAGCACGCTGCCCAGCTGGTAGCGGCCCTTGTTGCCGGGCACGTTCATGGCACGCTCGACGGCCTCGGAGATGGCGGTGCCCAAAGACCCGGTCGAGTCGGGGTGCTCGGACAGCATCTTGCGGCCGATTTCGGTGGTGTCGGAGGGCGACGGCGTGATGGTGGCGTTGAACGTGCGCATGATGGAGCGACGGAACGGCTTCTGCTGGTAGGAGCATTTCACCATGAACACGTCCAGGTTGACGTCGTAGTGGTCGGCCGCCTCGGCGAGCGCGGTGCCCCACTGCCCGGCGCCCGTCTCGGTGGTGATCTTGTCGAGGCCCTGCTGCTTGGCGTAGTAAGCCTGCGCCAGCGCCGAGTTCAGCTTGTGCGAACCCGAGGTGTTGTTGCCCTCGAACTTGTAGTAGATCTTCGCCGGCGTGTCGAGGTAGCGCTCGAGGTTGTAGGCGCGGCACAAGGGCGACGGGCGGTATACCTTGTACATCTCCTGCACGCCTTCGGGGATGTCGAAATAGGCCGTCTCGTCGTCGAGCTCCTGCTTCACCAGCTCGTCGCAGAAGACGGGCGAGATGTCGTCGAACGTGGCAACCTGGCCGTTGGGAAGGCGCATGGGCTCGGGCGGCTCGGGCATGTCGGCGCGGAGGTTGTACCATTGCTTCGGAATCTGGTCCTCGCGCAGATAGAGCCGGTACGGCGACGCCGCAGCGCTCGCCCCGTCCTTCGTTGCCGCCTGCTTGGTTTCTTCCTTCAGTCCTTCGGCCATGATGTTCTCCTTTCGTCAGCCGAACATACCTGCACAAAAAAAGACCCCCGTTACCGAGGGTCTCAAGATGCGCATGAGTATGAGTTTCGATAACCCGGTCCGGTATTTGGTTTTAACGCCACCACTTTCCGCCAAGCACGACCGTGCTTGGGATGCTTGCTGCTATGGAAGTGGCGATGTTCAAACCAATGCCTTTCGATGGGTTGCGGGAAGTATAGCACACGATTTTTCGTCGCAGGCGGGAATTTTCCGCGGTGTGACGGGGGCGTCCGTAAAACGCTGCGCCCGGGCCCTCGCTAGGGGACGGGGCCCGGGCGCCTGTGCTTGCGGCCGTTTTCCAAGTCGTGCCGCGATGCTGTGCGCTGGGAGCGTTGCTTTCGAGAGGGTTGTCGGCCACGGTTGCCCCGAAGGAAAGGTTTCGGCTCCTGATGGCTTTTTCCAGCAAGAATAATGTATGCGGCGCAGGGGCATGGCGCATCCCCCGAAAGGTATTGATTTGAAGGGTGACGCGGCGAATGAGGGTATGACGCAGGGGGTTACATGCCTAGGCTGATTGGTTTAGGGCCCTATGACGGCCGGCCATAGGCGGCGTGTCGGGGGCGTCGCGCCTGTTTTTTGCGCTTCATTGCCAGAAATCTGCGTCGCGGTGGACAAAAATTGCGGAAATC
>CAJUSL010000008.1:0-2653 GCA_910589135.1 uncultured Eggerthellaceae bacterium | reverse complement strand
GCTGCTCGAGGCAAAAAAATGTCGGAGCCGGAAACGCGACTTCAAGAAACCCCAGCTAGAGGCGTTGCGGAGTGTAGGGACTATGCGGGAACCGGCCGAAGCCGCCTTCCGAAGTACCGATTTCCGCAATTTTTGTCCATGATGTGCCTGATTCTTGGCAACGAGCGTGTCGATGAGGCGCGTATTCCCGAACGGCCGGCACGGTCTCGAAGCAAGGCTGCCGTTCGTGCGGGGGCATTCGGGCGTTGAAGGGTTGCGCCGAGCAGCGTCTTTGCCCATCTCTATAATGAGGCCATGGATTCGACCCGCACACAGCCCCGCCGCCCTTCCCGGGATCCCCGCTGCGAAACGCCGCACCGCCATGCGTTCAAGGCGTTCGACACCGCGGTCGTGTTGGACCTATGGGGTGGCCGACAGGAATGCCAGCAGGCGGCGCATGCGGCGGAAGGCGCCTGCAGCGCATACGAGCGGCTGTTCTCGCGCACGTTGCCCGATTCCGACGTGGGCAGGCTGAACGCGGCCGGCGGCGCGTGGGTGGCGGTCGATGTGCGCACGCTTGACTTGGTGAAGGCCGCGCTGGAGTACTGCGAGCGCAGCGAGGGGGCCTTCGACATCACAGTGGCGCCGGCGGTGGCGCTCTGGGACTTCAAGCGTGGCGTGGTTCCCGACCCCGATGCGCTTGTGCGGGCGGCGGCGCACGTCGGTTGGCGTGCCGTCGAGCTGGACGAGGCGTCGTGCCGCCTGCGCCTTGCCGACCCGCAGGCCATGGTTGATCTCGGCGGCATCGCGAAGGGCTGGATCGCCGACCGCCTTCGCGAACAGCTGATGGACGGGCGCTTCGGCCTATCCGGCATGATCGCCAACCTGGGCGGAAACGTGGTGGTGGGCGGCACGAAGCCCGACGGCGAGCCATGGCGCGTCGGCGTGAAGGACCCGCGCGATCCCTCGCGCAACGCGGCGGTGGTTCCCCTTGCGTGCGGCAGCGTCGTCACCAGCGGTACCTACGAGCGCTGTTTCCGGCGCGACGGCGTGCTGTGCCACCACGTGCTCGACCCGCAGACCGGCTGGCCGGTCGACACCGACCTGGCAAGCGCCACGCTCGTGTGCGAAAGCTCGCTCGATGCCGAGGGCTATTCCACCACCGTGCTGGCGCTTGGCAAGGAGCGCGGGTCGGCCCTGGTGCGGCACCGCCCCGAAATCAGGCATGCGTGCCTCGTCGGCACCGACGGCGAGCTCGTGCTGCTGTAGCTCCTACAGCTCCGAGATGATGCGCTGCGCGCGGGCCGTCACCTCGGCCTTCACGCGCTCGATGTCCATGCCGGGCCAGCGGCTGTCGGCCGGCGCCGCCCCGTTGTAGACCACCTCGCCGTCGCACATCGTCAGCACCACGTCGCTGCCGTCGCCGGCGAACACCACGTTGTAGGCCGGCGCGGTCATGGGGCACCATTGCGGGCCGGTTACATCCAGCACGCACACGTCGGCGCGGAAGCCCTCCTTCACCAGGCCGCAGTCGTCGCGACCCTGCGACAGCGCGCCCGTGCGCGTGGCTGCGCGCAGCGCCTGCGCCGGCTCCACCGCTGTGGGGTCGAGGTTGCTTCCCTTGTAGATGAGCCCCATGACGTACAGGTCGCCGAACAGGTTGTGGTTGTTGTTGGACGCCATGCCGTCCGACCCCACGCACACGTTCATGCTGCGCGCAAGCATGCGGGGGATGGGCGCGAAGCCGCTGCCCAGCTTCATGTTCGACACGGGGTTGTTGGCCACGAACACGCCGTGTGCGTCCAGGATGTCGACGTCGGCGTCGCTGAGCCACACGCAGTGCGCAGCCGTGCAGGGCACGTCGAAGGCGCCGATCCGCTCGAAGTATTCCACGGGCGAAAGGCCGCCGTGGCGCTCCTTGCATTCCGCGACCTCCTTCTCGGTCTCGGAGAGGTGCAGGTGCAGGCGCAGGCCGTTGTCCTTCAGCAGCGCGACGATGTCGCGGCACGTCTGTTCGTTCGACGTGTACTCGGCGTGGATGTTGTAGTCGATCTTGATGCGGCCGTTCGCCGAGCCGTGCAAGGTGCGCACGTATTCCTCGTTGGCGGCGGCTATCGGGTAGTCACGGTAGGGCTTCGGCTCGAACGCGATGAGCCCTTCGCAGAGGTTCGCCTTCAGGCCGGCCTCGGTGACGGCCTTCGCGCGCGCTGTCGTGGAATAGTACATGTCGGAGAAGCCCGCCACACCGTAGCGTGCCATCTCGGCGCAGGCCAGAAGCGTCGCCCAGTAATTGTCGTCGTCGGTCATCTTCGCCTCGAAGGGCCAGCACTTCTCGTTGAGCCAGCGGTCGAGCGGAAGGTTCTCGGCGAACCCGCGCAGCAGCGTCATAGGCGCATGTGCGTGCGCGTTGAACAAGGCCGGCATCAGCAGCTTGCCCGTGCCGTCGTAGGTTGTGCCGTAGTTCGCGGCGTTGGCGGGAGGCTGCGTGCCGACGTAGTCGATGACGCCGTCCTTCACCCCGATGTAGCGGCCGGGCCGGTATTCGAAGCCCTCGTCCATGATTGCGATGTCCGCGAAAAGCATTGCGCCTCCGATACGTCTGGTTGCGAGCCGGCCGCCGCGGGTTTTGCGCGCCCTCGGTCGTGCTCGGCGTTTGTTGGACATAGTCTAATAC
>CAJUSL010000007.1:42919-47256 GCA_910589135.1 uncultured Eggerthellaceae bacterium | reverse complement strand
GCCGGCTACGTGGACTTCGAGGACATCTTCGGCGGCTTCGGGGGGATGGGCGACATCTTCTCCTCCTTCTTCGGGGGCGCCGCGCGCGGAGGGCAGGCGGTCGGCAAGGAAGGCCGCGACATGGGCATCGGGGTCGACCTCACGCTCGAGCAGGTAGCCACCGGCGTCAAGCGCGAGATCGTCTACGACCGCCTGGCGCCCTGCCCCGACTGCGACGGCACGGGCTTTGGCGAGGACGGCCACGAGGTCGGGTGCAAGGAATGCGGCGGAAGCGGCAGGGTCGTCACCGTCCAGCGCACCTTCCTCGGCGACATGCAGTCCTCCTCCACGTGCAACGCCTGCCACGGCACGGGAAGCGTCATCGAGGGCGCCTGCGAGGAATGCGGCGGGCAGGGCCGCGTGCCCGACCGCCAGCGCGTCTCGGTCGAGGTGCCCGCCGGCATCCGCGACGGCCAACAGCTCAAGGTTTCGGGCTTCGGCGAGGCGGGCATGCAGGGGGCCCGTGCCGGCGACCTCATCGTCACGGCGCGCGTGCGCCCGCACGAGAACTTCGAGCGCGACGGCAACCACCTGCACGCCGCCGCGTCCATCCCCATGGTGAAAGCCGTCCTCGGCGGCGAGATCGAGGTGCCGGGGATCATGCCCGACGAGGTCGTGAAGGTGAAGGTGCCCGCCGGCACCCAGAGCGGCGACCGCCTCCGCGCGAAGGGGTGCGGCCTTCCGAAGCTCGGCAGCGACGCGCGGGGCGACCTGTTCGTCCACGTCGACGTCGACATCCCCAAGAAGCTCTCTAAGCGCGCGAGGAAGCTCCTCGAGGACTTCGCCGTCGAGACGGGCGAGGACTCTTCGCAGCGGGCGTGCCCCCTGCGGAAGATCCGCGACGCGTTCAACTAGCGGGCGCCCATGAGCCTTCATCGTTTCTTCCTGGACGACCAGGTGCTTTCCGCCGAGGAGGGCAGAAGCTTCGCGCTGCGCCTCTCCGACGCCGACGCGCACCATGCGCGCGTGCTGCGCCTGGCACCCGGCGAGCACATCGCCGTGGTCGACGCCGCGGGCGACTGCTTCGAGTGCGAGGTGGCGCGCGCAGGCGACGACGTGGTCGTCTCCATCGCGTCGCGCGAGGGGGGCGTCGAGCCCGCCTTCCGCCTGACGCTGTTCCAGGCGCTCGTGAAGGGCGACAAGATGGAGACGGTCGTGCGCCACGCCACCGAGGTGGGCGCGGGCGCGTTCGTGCCGTTCTCGTCGTCGCGCTGCGTGTCGCGGCCCGACGGCGCCAAGGCGGCCCGCAAGCGCGACCGGTGGGCGGCGATCGCCCGCAGCGCCGCCATGCAGTCAGGGCGCTGCGCCGTGCCCGAGGTTGCGCCCGTGGCGACGTTCCAGGGCGCGCTCGAGCGCCTTGGGGCCTTCGACGCAGTCGTCGTCTTCTGGGAAGAGGCCGCGTTCGCGAGCACGCTCCACGACGCGCTCACCCACGTCGAAGGCGTCGTGGGAGCAAACGTCGCCGTCGTCGTCGGCCCGGAAGGAGGCCTCTCCGAAGACGAGGTCGCGTCCCTTCTGGCGGCGAACGGCGCCGCGCGCGTTGCGTCGCTGGGCCCGACCATCCTGCGCGCCGAGACGGCCGCCGTGGTGGGGCTGGCGCTCGCTTCCTACGAGCTGGGCGGCATGGGCGCCGGGCCTTTGTGGCCTGCGGAGGGCAACGCGTGAGGTGCAGCGTCGTCAACCTGGGCTGCAAGGTGAACCGGGTGGAGTCCGACGGCTTCGAGGGCACGCTGGCGCGCATGGGGTTCGCCCCCTGTGCGCACGGCGGCGCCGACGTCGTGGTGGTCAACACCTGCACCGTCACCGCCGTCGCCGAGAAGAAGACGCGCAAGGCGGTGCGCCAGGCGCTCGCCGCGAACCCCGGAGCGCTCGTCATCGTGACCGGCTGCGCGTCGGCGCAGAGCCCTTCCGTCTACACGCAGATGTCCGACCGGGTGGAGGTGGTCCCGAAATGGGACATGGAGGCGCGCCTTGAGAAGCTGCGCCTCCCGGGCGGGCCTTCCGCGGCTGCTCCGTGCGAGGCCGCATCGTTTCTGGCCCCGGGGCGGGCGCGGGTGGGCGTCAAGGTGCAGGACGGCTGCGCGAACGCGTGCACGTACTGCATCGTCCACCAGGTGAGGGGCCCCGAGACAAGCACCGACCCTGCCCAGGTGGTTCGGCGCGCCCGCGAGGCCGCAGCGCTCGGCGCGGGCGAGGTGGTGCTCGCTGGCATCAACCTCGGGCGGTACGACTTCGACGGGCTGGGGCTCGACGGCCTGCTCGCGCGGCTGCTCGACGCGGGCCTCGACTGCCGCATCCGCCTGTCGTCGGTCGAGCCCGACAACCTGGACGCCGCCACCGTCGAGCGCATCGCCGCAGCCGAGGGGCGCATCTGCCGCCATCTGCACCTGCCGCTGCAGTCGGGTTCTTCGAAAGTGCTCCGCGAGATGGGGCGCCGCTACGCCGCGGAGGACTTCCTCGCCCTGGTGCGCTCGCTGCGCGAGCGCATGCCGTCCGTGTCCGTCAGCACCGACGTCATCGCGGGGTTCCCGGGCGAGACAGACGCCGACTTCGAGGAGACGATGGCGCTCTGCCGGGAGTGCGGCTTCTCGAAGATGCACGTGTTCCCCTACTCGGAGCGGGAGGGGACCCCCGCGGCCGCCCGCGGCGACCAGGTGCCTCGCGAGGCGCGCATCCTCCGCGCCGAGGCCCTGCGCTCCTTGGGCGACGAGCTGCGCTGCGCCGATGCCGCGTCCCGCCGCGGCACCGTCGAGGCCGCCGTGGTTGAGGACGCGCGGTGGTGCACCACGGAAAGCTACCATGCGGTGCGCACCCCCGCCGGCGCACGTCCGGGGCAGCTGGTGGACGTGGCGCTGTGACAGGCGCCGACGATGCGTGATACAATCTCGGGCATGAACCGCGACGCACAGAAGGCCGCATCCACGCTGGCCATACCGATACCATCCGAGGCCGTCATGGCCGCCATCTCGGGCGAGGCCGACGCCAATTTCCGAATCCTCCAGTCGTCCTACGACGTGCGCATGACGGTGAGGGGCGACCAGGTCGTCCTCCAGGGCCCCGGGCCCGACGTCGAGTCGCTCTCCCTCGTCGTCGACGACATGGTCGCCTGCGCCGCCTCCGGCGAGGCGGTCGACGCCGACTTCGTGCGCCGCGCCATCGACATGCGCAAGCGCCACGAGTTCGCGCCCGGCACGCTGCGCGACGACGTCGTGCTGTCGTACCGGGGCAGGTCCATACACCCCAAGACCCCCGGGCAGAAGCGCTACGTCGACGCCATCCGCGAGAACACGATAACCTTCGGCGTGGGGCCCGCCGGCACCGGCAAGACCTACCTCGCCATGGCCATGGCCATATCCGCGCTGCAGCGCAAGGAGGTCGGCCGCATCGTCTTGAGCCGGCCGATCCTCGAGGCGGGGGAGAACCTCGGCTTTCTGCCGGGCACCCTCACCGAGAAGGTGGACCCCTACATCCGCCCGCTCTACGACGCGCTGTTCGACATGGTGGACGGCGAGAAGGCGAACGCGCTCCTCGAGGCGGGCACCATCGAGATAGCCCCGCTGGCGTTCATGCGCGGGCGCACCCTCAACGACAGCTTCGTCATCCTCGACGAGGCGCAGAACACCGCGCCCGAGCAGATGAAGATGTTCCTCACCAGGCTCGGCTTCGGGTCGAAGATGGTGGTGACGGGCGACCTCTCGCAGTCCGACCTTCCCTGCAAGGTGTCCGGCCTGGCCCAGGCGCTCGGCGTGCTGCAGGGCCTCGACGACGTCGCATTCTGCGAGTTCAAGGGCGCCGACGTCGTCAGGAACCCCCTCGTGGCCAGCATCATCCGCGCCTACGAGGACGCCGCGCAAGGCGGCCGGCCGTGAACGCGATAGTCCAGGCGACCCACGGCGGGGCGACGCTCGACCTCGAACGCGTCCGCCACACGGCTCTCTTCGCCCTCGAGGCGCTTGCGGCCCCGCCGGAAAGCGAGGTCTCCGTCACCTTCGTGAGCGACGGCGAGATTGCGGCGCTCAACGAGGAGTATCGGCGCAAGAGCGGCCCCACCGACGTGCTCTCCTTCGAGTGCGACAACCTCGACGACGGCTTTCCCGCGCCTGCCGACGGCGGGCCCTACGAGCTGGGCGACGTCGTCATAGCCCCTGACGTGGCGCGCCGCCAGGCGGCCGAGCTCGGCGTCGACTTCCTCGACGAGGTCGACCTGCTCGTCGTCCACGGCGTGCTGCACCTCAACGGCTACGACCACGTCACCGACGAGGACGCCGCCGTCATGGAGCCTCTGCAGGAGCGGATCG
>CAJUSL010000007.1:37357-42909 GCA_910589135.1 uncultured Eggerthellaceae bacterium | reverse complement strand
GATCGTCGGCGACCTGCGCGCGGCGAGGGGGGCGTGATGGAAGAGGAGGGCAAGCCCTGCTGCGGGCCCGACAGGTTCGTGCGCCATGCGGGCGACGGGTCGTCCTTCCCGATGTCCCAGGCCGTCGCGTGCGCCACGTGCGGCATCCGCCACGCCTTCTCGACGCAGCGCAACTTCAAGGTGCACGCCGTCTTCGCCGCGCTGGCCGTCGTGCTGGGCTTCGCCCTGCGGATCCCGCAGCCGTCGTGGCTCGCCGTCATCCTCTGCATCGTGGCCGTCTTCGCGCTCGAGACGCTCAACACCGCCGTCGAGTCCATCGTCGATCTGGTCTCGCCGGAGTGGAACCGTCTGGCCATGGTCGCGAAGGACTGCGCCGCCGGCTCGGTGTTCCTCGCCGCCGTCGGCTCGCTCGTCGTGGCCGCGGTGGTGTACCTTCCCCCCGCAATCGAGCTCGCGTCGTCGCTCGCGGGCGCCTAAGGAGGCCGCATGGACCTCAACGCATACTTCGCCGAGAACCCGATGGGGGGCGTCCACGACGCACCCGAGGAGGGCTTCCGGTCCGGCTTCGTCGCCCTCGTCGGGCGCCCCAACGCGGGCAAGTCCACCCTCATGAACAAGGTGGTCGGCTCGAAGGTCGCCATCACCTCGAAGACCTCCCAAACCACCCGCCAGCGCATCCGCGCCGTGCTCAACGGGGAGGGCTATCAGCTCGTGCTCGTCGACACGCCGGGGCTGCACAAGCCCAAGGATGTGCTGGGCGAGGAGCTCAACGCGGCGGCCGTCAAGGCGCTCGGCGACGTCGACGTGGTCGCCATGCTCGTCGACTGCACGCAGCCCATCGGGCGCGGCGACGAGTGGGTGGCCGCCCAGGTGGCGCGCTGCGACGCGCGGCGCATCTGCGTGCTGACCAAGGCCGACGTCGCCACCGAGGCGCAGGTGGATGCGCAGCGCCGGGCCGCCGAGGCGATGGGGGAGTGGGACGCCATGGTGCTGCTCTCCGCGAAGACGGGCAGAAACGTCAGGGCGTTCGTGGAGGAATGCGTGTTCCTCCTTCCCGAAGGCCCGCGGTGGTTCCCCGCCGACATGGTGTCCGACCAGACCGACGAGTCGATGGTGGCGGAGTTCGTCCGCGAGAAGGTGCTGCGCTCGTTCCGCGACGAGGTGCCCCATTCCGTCGGGGTCAAGGTCGAGCGCATGGAGTACGTCCGCAAGAAGCAGCTCTACCGCATCGAGGCCACCGTGCTCACCGAGCGCGACAGCCAGAAGGCCATGCTGATCGGCAGGGGCGGCCAGGCCGTCAAGCGCATCGGCAGCCAGGCCCGCGCGGAGCTCGAGACGCTTCTGGGGGCGAAGGTGTACCTGGAGCTTTCCGTGAAGGTGAAGAGGAACTGGAGAAGCGACGAGGCCCAGCTTCGCGCCTTCGGCTACATGGATTAGGTACTATAATCGTCCCGCAACCACGCGTGCCGCTTCCGAACGGAGGACCCGAGGCGAATGCTTTGCCCCAACTGCCACACCGACAACAGGTCGAACGCCAAATTCTGCGACGAATGCGGATGCGAGCTTCCCACCGTCGCGCCGCTTGCGCACGAGATGTTCGGCGAGGGCGACACCTCGCGGCTCGACGACGTCCGCACGCGCGACCTCCAGGGGATAGACCAGTACACCGACTCCAGCCACTCGCCGCTGTCGGCGGCCTATGACGACGATCCTGCCATCACGCAGGCATTCGTCGCGCCCTCGTCCTTGCAGAAGCGCGCATACTACTCCGACGCATGCCCGTCCAGCCCGGCGCGCCGAAGCCGCCGTCGGCCGCCTCCCGGCGCGTGAAAGCCGTCGTCGTCGCGCTTCTGTGCCTGGCCGTGGCCGCCGCCGCGATCGCCGGCATCACCTACTCGCTGCAGCTGTGGGGCGGCAAGGTCGTGCCCGACGTCGTGTCGATGTACGCCGACGAGGCGGCCTCCCAGCTCGAGTCCGAAGGGTTCGCGGTAGATCGGGTGCAGGTGAAGTCGGACGAGCCCGAGGACATCGTGCTGTCCACCGACCCCGCCGCCGGCACGCGCATCGACGCCGGCGCGACCGTCACCATCGAGGTGTCGGTCGCCCGCATGGTCCCCGACATCGTGGGGAAGCCCCTCGAGGAGGCCATGAAGATGCTGGCCGCCGAAGGGTTCGGCAACATCGAGACCATCGAGGTCAAGTCGAACGAGGCCGCCGGCACCGTCACGTTCGTCGCGCCTGTGGCCGGCACGCGCTCGAAGGCCGACGCCAAGATTACGGTGGAGGCCGCGGTGCCCTACCGGGTGCCCGAGGTGCGCGGCCTCTCGCAGGACGAGGCCACCGCCGCGCTCGAGAACGAGGGCTACACGGTCAAGGTCGGCTACGTCTACGACGAGAACGTCCCCGAAGGCAGCGCCGTCGGCACCGACCCTGCGGCCGGCGAGGCGCTGAACTCGGGCTCGCAGGTGACGCTGAACCTCGCCAAGCACCGCTCCGCCGAGCTGGTGGCCCTCACCCGCGCATGGCTGAAGGATTCCTCCAAGGTGCGCATCAACGGGCAGGACTACGAGATCAGCGAGGTCAACGACGTCGGCTACTCCGGCGGTAACTCGTGCAGCTACACCGTCACCGCCCGCAAGTTCGAGACCCATTCCTGGTTCGGCTTCGAGGCCGAGACGCGCTATGGGAACTACGAGACGGTGAAGGGCACCATATCCTGGAACGACTCCAACGAGATGGCGGGCAGCGACCCCAAGATCGAGCGGATCTAGCGCTCCATGCCGGGCAAGACCTACTCGACCGAGGCGCTCGTCCTGCGCAAGGTCAACCTGGGGGAGTCCGACCTCATCGTGCGCATGATGGACGAAGGGGGCCGGCTGCTGGAAGGGGTCGCCAAAGGCGCGCGGCGCCCGCAGGGCTCGCTTTCGGGCCGCATAGAGCTCTTCAACCGCATCAGGGTGCACTGCGCGAGCGGGCGCAACCTCGACGTCGTGAAGGAGGCCGCGCTGCTGCGCGCGGGCGAACGCCTGCACGCCGACCCTGCCTACACCTCGGCGGCTGCCTGCGTGGCCGAGTTCGCCGGGCGCACCATCCAGCCCGACTTGGAGGTTCCCCGCTACTTCCACCTGGCCGACGCCGCCTTCGCGGCGCTCGACGCGGCCGACGCCGGCAGGCTTCCGGCCATCGTGGCCGCCTACGTCTTCAAGGCGTCCGCCATGATCGGCATGCGCCCCAGCTTCGCGCGGTGCGTCCTGTGCGGCGAGGCATGCACGCCGCAGGGCCGATCGCGCGTGGCGCTCGCCGACGGCGGCTTCGTGTGCGAGGGCTGCGCGGGTGCGGTCGAGTCGACCCTGTCCGACGCGAACCTGCTGCTTTGGGCCGACGCGCTGCTCATGGCCACCTTCGACGACCTTCTTGACGAGCGGCACGGGGAGGCGCCGGGCGCGGACTTGCTGCACCTCGCCGCGCAGTGGTCGCTCGCGCAGGCCGACGTGCGGCTGAAGCCGGCCGGCCCTTTGGCGGCCTACCTTTCCCTGTTGTAAGCGCGCATCTCTTGCTCTATACTGGACAGGCTGCCCTCCGGCAGCCGATCCGTGGCCTGGCTTGCATGCTTGCCGGCTTGCCCGCCCGGCACGGACCCGACCATAGTCGAAAGGCGAAAGGAACAACATGGCAAGCAAGCTGAGCATCACCAGGGAGAAGACGGCCGAGCTCGTCAAGGAATTCGGCAAGAGCGCGACCGACTCGGGCAGCGCCGAGGTCCAGGTCGCCATCCTCTCCGAGCGCATCCGCAACCTGACCGAGCACCTGAAGGTGCACAAGAAGGACAACCACACCAGGCGCGGCCTCATGAAGCTGATCGGCAAGAGGCGCGGCCTGCTCAAGCACATCAAGGACCGCGACATCAACGAATATCGCGAACTTATCAAGAAGCTCGGCATCCGCGACAACATCTAGCGTGAATGGAAGGCCCGCACCTGCGGGCCTTTTCGCTAATTTGACGGGTTCAGTGGCGCGAAGGCGCCTGGAAGCGGGGCGGCAATGGGGCCGCGCCTGAGGGAAAGAAAGAGATTCATGGCAAAGATTGTAGAAGAGTTCGAACTGTACGGTAAGACCTATCGCCTCGAGACGGGCGAGCTGGCCAAGCAGGCCACCGGCGCGGTGCTGGCCACCTGCGGCGAGACCAGCGTGCTGGTCACGACGGTCGTCTCGAAGCAGGAGAAGGACTACGACTTCTTCCCGCTGACGGTCGACTTCATCGAGAAGATGTACTCCGTCGGCAGGATCCCCGGGGGCTACCTGAAGCGCGAGACGAAGCCCTCCGACCACGGCACGCTGACGGCGCGCATGGTCGACCGACCCATCCGTCCGGGCTTCCCCGACGGCTACAAGAACGAGGTGCACATCGTCTGCACCCCGCTCGTCATCGACGGCGAGAACGAGCCCGATACCATCTGCGTCGCCGGCGCGAGCGCGGCCCTCATGGTGGGCGGCGCGCCCTTCGACGGGCCGGCCGCGTGCGTGCGCATCGGCCGCGACCGCGACACGAAGGAGTTCATCGTCAACCCCACCGTCACCGAGCAGGCCAACTCCGACCTCGAGCTGACGGTCGCGGGCACGAAGGACTACATCTCCATGGTCGAGGCCGGCGCCGACTGCATCTCCGAGGACGACATGCTCGCCGCCATGACGTTCGCCCAGGAAGCCATCGGTGCGTTCTGCGACAGGCAGGCCGCCTTCGTCGCCAAGGCCGACCCCACTCCCATGGAGTACGCGATCCACGTTCCCGAGCAGGCCGTCATCGACCGCGTCTCCGCACACTTCGGCGAGATGGAGGCCGCCCTGCGCGACGCCGACAAGCTCTCCCGCATCGCCAAGGTCGAACAGCTCAAGGACGCCGTGAAGCAGAACGACTTCACCGACGAGGAGCGCGCGGCCTGGGGCTCCGACATCTCGGCCGAGCTCAAGGCCCTCGAGAAGCGCGCCATGCGCAAGATGATCGTCGAGACGGGCGAGCGCGTCGACGGGCGCACTCCCGCCGAGGTCAGGCCGCTCCACATCGTGCCGGGATACCTTCCCCGCGTGCACGGCTCGGGCCTGTTCCAGCGCGGCCAGACCCAGGTCATGTCCGTGTGCACCCTCGGCATGCTCAACGAGTGGCAGCGCCTCGACACCATCTGGCCCGAAGAGGGCAAGCGCTACATGCACCAGTACAACTTCCCGCCCTACTGCACCGGCGAGACCGGCCGCATGGGCGCCCCGAAGCGCCGCGAGGTGGGCCATGGCGCCCTCGCCGAGCGCGCCATCGTCCCCGTGCTTCCCAGCGAGGACGACTTCCCGTACGCCATCCGCGTCGTCTCCGAGGTGCTCGAGTCCAACGGCTCGTCGTCGATGGCGTCCACCTGCGGGTCAACGCTGGCCCTGATGGACGCCGGCGTGCCCATCTCGGCCCCGGTCTCGGGCGTCGCCATGGGGCTCATCAAGGAGGGCGACGACGTCGTCATCCTGACGGACATCCAGGGCATCGAGGACTTCCTCGGCGACATGGACTT
>CAJUSL010000007.1:1606-37347 GCA_910589135.1 uncultured Eggerthellaceae bacterium | reverse complement strand
TCCGAGGGCATCACGGCCCTGCAGATGGACAACAAGGCGAAGGGCCTCTCCGTCGAGATCCTCGCCAAGGCGCTCGAGCAGGCCAAGGAGGGCCGCGCATTCATCCTCGGCGCCATGCTCGACACCATCGACGCGCCGCGCGAGCGCGTGAAAGACACCGCTCCGCGCATCGAGACGGTGCACATCCCCGTGGACAAGATCCGCGACGTCATCGGCTCGGGCGGCAAGGTGGTCCGCGGCATCCAGGAGGAGACCGGCGCGACCATCGACATCCAGGAGGACGGCACCATCCACATCGGCGCCGTCGAGGCGAGCGCGGGAGACGCCGCCAAGGCCATGATCTTGGGCATCGTGAAGGAGCCCGAGGCGGGCGAGGAGTACGAGGGCGAGGTCGTCGGCATCAAGGACTTCGGCGCCTTCGTGAAGCTCACGCCGGCCAAGGACGGCCTGCTGCACATCTCGCGCGTCGCGAACGGACGCGTCGCCTCGGTGGAGGACGTCCTGTCCTTGGGCGACGTCGTCAAGGTGAAGGTCCTCGAGGTCGACCCCAAGACGGGCAAGATCTCGCTCGACCGCCTCGACAAGCCCGATGCGCCCGCGTCTTCGGGCAAGGAGGCGCCGGCCCGCGAGAAGGGCGGCAGGCGCCCGGGCGACGGCAACCGCCAACACCGCACGCCGCGCCGTTCGCACCAGGCATAATCAATGCTTCGTCCTGCCGGACGAAGCATTGCTAGACGCTGCGCGGACGCCCCGGCGGTTCTCCTTCAACCTCCAAGCCCTCCTCGCGTACCAAAGTACGCGTCGTCGGGCTTTCGCTCGAACGAGAACCGCCGGATGCGCCGCTCGCTCACTTTGTCCAATCCTGTAACACCAGATTCTAGATAGATATTAGGGGTGTATATGATCAGAGTAGCGGTATCGGGATGTCTGGGCCGCATGGGCTCGGCCGTCGTGGCCGCCGTGCAGGGAGCGGACGACATGCGCGTCGTCTGCGGCATCGACCCGAACGCCTCCGCGGCGCCCGAGGGCGCGTTTCCGGCCTATCCGACGGTCGCCGAGGCGCTCGACGCGGTCGCGGCGGACGTGATGGTGGACTTCACGCAGCCCGACGCCGCAGCCGGCAACATCGCCGCAGCCCTCGCCCGGGGCGTGAATTGCGTCGTCGGCACGACCGGCCTGGGACACGGCGAGCTGCAGTCCCTGGCCGACGGCGCGCCCGAGGGCACGTGCCTGTTCTACGCGCCCAACTTCACCACCGGCGCGGTGCTCATGATGCAGTTCGCCCGCAAGGCGGCGCAGTACTTCCCGCAGGCCGAGGTCATCGAGTACCACCACTGCAACAAGAAGGACGCCCCCTCCGGGACCGCCGTCGCCACCGCGCGCCTCATCGCGGAAGGCCGTGACGGCCGCGCAAGCGAGGCTCCCGGCCCCGAGACCGAATTGGCCGGCTGCGAGGGCGCGCGCGGCGCGTCCGTGGACGGCATCCCCGTGCACTCGGTCCGCTCGATGGGGTTCGTCGCGAACCAGCAGGTGGTGTTCGGGTCGATGGGCCAGACGCTCACCATCACGCACGAGTCCTGGGACCGCGAGTCCTACATGCCGGGCGTGCTGCTCGCCGTGCGGTCCGTCGGGGGGAGAAGCGGGCTGGTCGTCGGGCTCGAGAACTTCATGCCGGGCCTCTGCTAGCAGCTGGCGATGTTCTGTGCATTCGTTGCGCATGTTGGCGTGGCACAGGCGTTCATACTATAATAATCACCGATAGCAGCATCCAATCGCAGCACAAAAGGAGCCTTGATGCCTTCCCAGAACCCGCGCTTCGGGCGCTTGATAACCGCCATGGTCACGCCTTTCGACTCCGAGGGCGCCCTTGACCTCGACCGAACCGCGCAATTCGTCGACAGGCTGATCCGCGGAGGCAACGACGCGCTCGTGGTGAACGGCACCACGGGGGAGTCTCCCACGGTCTTCTATCCCGACAAGATCGAGCTCTTCAAGGCGGCGGTCTCGGCGGCCGGCGGCAGGGTGCCCGTCATCGCCAACGTGGGAGACAACTGCACCGCCGACACCGTCGGCTTCGCGAAGGACGTCGCCAAGCTCGGCGTCGACGCGCTCATGTGCGTGGTGCCGTACTACAACAAGCCGCCGCAGGAGGGCCTGCGCAGGCATTTCTCCACCATCGCCGCAGCGGTCGACCTGCCCGTCATCCTCTACAACATCCCCGGGCGCTGCGTCATCAACATGGAGGCTGCGACCACGTTGTCGCTTGCCAAGGAGTGCGACAACATCGTGGCCGTCAAGGAGGCATCGGGCGACTTGAAGCAAATCGAGCAGATCGTCGCGGAAGCCCCCGCAGGCTTCGAGGTGCTCTCGGGCGACGACGCGGCGACGCTTGCCATCATGCGGCTCGGGGGCACGGGCGTCATCTCCACCATCGGAAACGTCGCCCCCGGAAGAATGAAGGAAATCACAGACCTTTGCGCCCAGCAGTCGTGGGATGCGGCGCAGGAGGCGAACGAGAGGCTGCTGCCTCTCATGAACGGGCTGTTCGAGACATCGAACCCCATTCTCGTGAAGGAAGCGCTGAAGCTTGCGGGATTCCCCGTGGGCGGAGTCAGGCTTCCGCTTATCGACGCGACCCCGCAGCAATCCGAAAGGCTTGAGGCCATCATGCGAGAAGTCGGGGTCCTCTAGACCGACAAGGAAGAAGCATATGCAGAACAACGAAACGCGTGCAAAGGGCACGCGAAGCGATTCGGGTCGAGGCACCCAGCGTAAATCAACGCACAACGGCGGCAGGCAGGCCGCGAAGAACCCGTCCGGCAAGGGCGAAAAGGCCCAGGGCCAGGGGCAAAAGACCGGCGGAGGCCGCAAGAAGCGCACGAGCTCGTACAAGCACGTCGACTACGACCGCCAGCGCCCGCACCTGACGCGCGAGGCAGACAAAGGGGGCGCCAGGCGCCGGCGCAAGGGCGACAAGCGCGAGTTCGACGCCCGCAACAAGGACGCCAGCGCGAAGCTCGAGATCATCCCGCTGGGAGGCCTCGACGCCATCGGCAAGAACATGACGGCGTTCGAGTGCAAGGGCGACATGATCCTCGACGACGCGGGGCTGATGTTCCCCGACGACGACCATCCGGGCATCGACCTCATCCTGCCCGACTACACCTACGTCCTCGAGAACGCCGACAAGCTGCGCGGCATTGTCGTCACGCACGGCCACGAGGACCACACCGGCGCGCTGCCGTACCTGATGAAGGACCTCGACCGCCAGGTGCCCATCTACGCCACCAAGCTCACGCTGGGCCTCATCGAGGGCAAGTTCGCCGAGCACAAGGTCAGAAACGCCAAGCTCGTCGAGGTGAAGTCCGGCGACACCGTCAAGCTGGGGTGCATGAAGGCCACCTTCTTTTCGGTGAACCACTCCATCCCGGGCGCCCTCGGCGTGTTCATCGAGAGCCCCGCCGGCAACGTGCTGCACATGGGCGACTTCAAGCTCGACCAGACCCCCATCGACCGCATGCAGCAGATCTGCGACGCGGCGGTGGCGGCCGGCAGGAAGGTCGTCGTGACGGGGCGCTCCATGATTCAGAACACCGACATCGCGCGGAAGCTGGGCTACCTCGACATCTCCGACTCCGACCTCATCGACGCCTACGAGCTCTCGGGCACGCCGCCCGAGAACGTGGTCATCATGTGCACCGGCTCGCAGGGCGAGCCGCTGTCGGCCCTGGCGCGCATCGCCAACGGCGAGCACAAGACGATCGACATCGAGCGCGGGGACACCGTCATCATCTCGGCCACGCCGGTCCCCGGCAACGAGAAGGCGGTCACGCGCGTCGTGAACTCGCTCGCCAAGATCGGCGCCGACATCTACGACAAGCGCCGCGCCCAGGTGCACGTGTCCGGCCACGCCGGCGCTGAGGAGCTCAAGCTGGTGCTGAGCATCGTCAAGCCTCGCGCCTTTTTGCCCGTGCACGGCGAGGTGCAGCATCTGCGCGCCCACGCCGCGCTCGCCGAGGCGACGGGCGTTCCCGAGGAGAACATCTACATCCTGGAGAACGGCGACTCGCTCGAGCTGACCGCGAAGGGCATCAAACGCGGCGAAGGCGTCCAGAGCGGCATCATCTACGTGGACGGCCTGTCCGTCGGCGACACCTCGCAGGACGTGCTCGACGAGCGCACCGACCTCGGGTCCCAGGGCTTCGCCAGCGTCGCTGCCGCGATCGACCTGCCTGCCAAGAAGCTCGTCGGCAAGGTCGCCATCGAGATGCACGGCATCACCGGCGGAGACGACGCGCACCTGGCGCGCGAGGCGAACGCTGCGGTCACGAACGCCATCCAGAACGCGCTGCGCCGCGACAAGGCGGCCATCCGCGAAATACGACGCGACGCGCGCAACAAGCTGTCGTCCATCCTCTGGGACAGGACGAAGCAGAAGCCGATGATCGTCGTCAACCTGCTCGAGGTGTAGCGCACCGGTGGCACAAGGGAAGCAATCTCCGGCAAAGAAGGCGAAGAAGACCCCGCAGGAGAAGCCTGCCAGCGCGTCGCTTCAGCGCCGACGCTCGCCCGAGGACGCGCCGCGTCGCGACGGCGAGGGCATCCTCGACTCGACCACCCGGCGCGACATCGTCGGAGTCGTGTTCATCGTGCTCGCCGTCGTCATGATGCTGCTGGCCGCCATGCCTGGAAGCGACGCCGTGCTCAGCGGCTTCGCGTCGAAGTGCATCCACCTCGTGTTCGGCATCGGCTGCTACATCCTGCCCTTCGTGCTGCTGGCCATCGGCATGACGTTCCTGTACAAGTTCCAGACGCAGCGCGTGCCGGCGCGGGCGGCCATTGGCCTCACCATCATCTTCATCGCGCTGCTCGGGTTCATCGCCCTGTTCGCGCCCATCTCCAACGTCGGGCGCGACGAGCCGTCGCTGCTCTTCTCCGAGTTCGCGCTCGTCGGCTACGGCGGCTACATCGGGTCGTCTCTGGCCTGGTGCGGCATCATGCTGCTCGGGCGCGTCATCAGCGGCGTCATCCTCGTCGGGTTCATGGTCATCGGTCTGCTCATCGTGGGCTTCTCCATCTCGAAGGTCATCGAGCTCGCACGCGCCAAGAAGGAGGGCTTCGAGCGCCTGCATTCGCCTGAGCGCCACGGCTCGTCCTCGGCCGGGCTTGCCCGGGTGAGGCGCGCTCCGCAGGAGCAGATGCGCTACGAGGACGTCCAGGCATACCTGGACGCCGAGGCCGCCCGAGCCGGGTTCGATCCCAGCAACACGGCCGTGTTCGGCGCGCCGCAGCCCGACCCCGCCCCGTCGCCGTACCTGCGCAGCAGAAGGCTCGCGATGCCGGAGGAGGCCGAACCCGCCCCGAACGTCACGCGCCGCCTCGTGCCGATCGTGCACCAGGATCTCGACGCCTTCCGCGACGAGCCCGACGGCTACGGCGACTTCGACGGCGAGGACGCCGACCTGGAGCCCCCGTCGATGACGCGCCCGCTCGTGCGCAGGGAGCCGAAGGGGAGCAACAACCCGCGCAACGCGCGCAGGAGCCTTGCCGACGAGCCTGCCGAGCAAGAGGCCCCCTTCGACGACGAGCCGCCTTTCGACGCAGACCCCGAGCCCGAAAAGAAGCCGTCCTCGAACCCCCGCAAGAAGAACGCCTCGCAGCCGACGCTGGTGCCGGCGTCTACCCCCACGCCGCTCGACGGCTTCGTGCTTCCCAACATGAAGCTGCTGAACGCCTCGAAGGGCACCCGCAAGAAGGGTTCCTCCGCCGAGCTCGAACAGACCGCCGACGCGCTCCAGACCGTGCTTTCCGACTTCAACATCGAGGCCGAGGTGGTCGACTGGATTGCCGGACCCACGGTGACGCTGTTCGAGGTCGACCTGCCCGCCGGCGTGCGCGTGAGCCGCGTCACGGCGCTCACCGACGACATCGCCCTGGCGCTCGCGTCCCCGGGCGTGCGCATCTTCGCCCCGGTGCCCGGCACGAATTACGTCGGCATCGAGGTGCCCAACGCCAAGCGCGAGACGGTGCTGCTCTCCGACGTCTTGAAGGACGCCCCGGAAGGGCCCCTGCAGATCGCCATCGGCAAGGACGTCGAAGGGCATTCCATCGTCTCCGACCTCGCAAAGATGCCGCACCTGCTCATCGGCGGCACCACCGGCTCGGGCAAGTCCGTCGCCATCAACGGCATGATCATGTCCATCCTGATGCGCGCGACGCCCGCCGAGGTGCGCTTCATCATGATCGACCCCAAGCGCGTCGAGTTCACGCCCTATAACGGCATACCTCACCTGTACGTGCCCGTGGTCACCGAGCCGAAGGAGGCCGCGAGCGCGCTCGCCTGGGGCGTTGCCGAGATGGAGCGCCGCCTGAAGGTGTTCAGCAAGCTGGGCGCCCGCAACATCGGGCAGTACAACGCCAAGGCCAAGGCCGCCCAGGCGGCCGACGGCGGCGGGGAAGGGGAGCAAGACGAGCCCCTGGAGGAGCTGCCCTACATCGTCATCATCATCGACGAGCTTGCCGACCTCATGATGAACGTCGGCAAGGAGGTCGAGATCTCCATCAGCCGCATCGCGCAGCTTGCCCGCGCCGCCGGCATCCACCTCATCGTCGCCACGCAGCGCCCGTCGGCCAACGTCGTCACGGGCCTCATCAAGGCCAACATCACCAACAGGATCGCCTTCAACGTGGCGTCCAGCATCGACTCGCGCGTCGTGCTCGACTCGCCCGGCGCCGAAAGCCTCATCGGGCTGGGCGATTTGCTGCTGTCCAAGCCCGAGCTGGCGAAGCCGCAGCGCATCCAGGGCTGCTTCGTCACCGAGGACGAGATCTGCGCCGTGGTCGACTTCGTCAAGGAGCAGGCGACGCCCGAGTACCATTCCGAGATCCTGAACGCCAACACCTACTCGCATGGCGACACCAGCCCGCAGGGAGGCTCGGGGGATGCGCGCGACCCGCTCGTCTGGGAGGCGGCCGAGATCGTCGTGTCGAGCAACATGGGCTCCACGTCGAACATTCAGCGGCGCCTCAAGGTGGGCTATGCGCGCGCAGGGCGTATAATGGACCAACTGGAAGAAATCGGGATCGTCGGGCCTGCCAACGGCTCGCGGCCCCGGGACGTGCTCGTGGACGAGATGGAGCTGGAGACGGTGAAGTCCTTCGAGACGTCCGAATAACGGATACCGGCCGCTTTGACCAGCTGAAATCACAGGGGAGCAGATGCCGAGCGACAGGTCGTACGGAAGCATACTCAGAACCGAGCGCGAGCGCGGCGGGTACGACCTTACGTCCATGTCCCGGCGGCTGCACATCCGGCCTGACATACTTCAAGCCATAGAGAACTGCGACTTCGACAGAATGCCCGCGCGGGGCTATTCGAAGAACATGGTGCGCGCCTACGCGCGTGCGCTCAAGCTCGACGAGCAGGCCATCACCGACATGTTTCTCGACGAGATGCACATGCATGAGGTCGGCGCGCCGCGCCGCTCGTCGGCGGCGCGCGGATCGCGCGGCGCGCAAGGGGGAGCGCAGCCGGGCTCCCGCAGGCAGCCGAGCCGACAGCGCGGACGCATGGAGGATTCCTACGACGGCCGCGACGGCCGCATGCGTGAGCGCCCGAGGTCCCGCATGCAGACGCGCGCAGGACGCGACCTCGTCGACCCGAACCCGACCGGGCGGCACCGTCCCGTCCGCGCCGACGAGGACGACCGCCGCGCCTCGGCGGGACGCATGCGCGGCTCTCAGGGACGCAGGCAGGAGGGCGGCCTGGGCGGCAAGGTCGCCATGGGCCTCGGCGCCGTCGTCGGCTCGTTCGCGCAGGGGCGGGGGCGCCAGGAAGCCAAGGTGCCCCGATCGTTCAGCACCATAGGGTCCACCCCGCCTTATGCCCGCGGCAACGCCGGCCCGGCCGGTGCGGGCGGGTTCGCGTCCATGAACCTTCCCATGATCCTCGCCGTCGTCGCGGCGGTCGTCGTGCTGCTCATCGTCGTCGTGGTCATCAGCAACGGCAGCAAGCAGGCCTCCGAAGACGTCCCCAACATCCCCATCTCGGGGCTGACGGACACCTCCAGCCCCGACGACGCGCCCGAGATGACCCAGGTCGACACCGCGCCCGAGTTCGCCGAGTTCAAGTACTTCATCGGAAGCGGGGACGAGGCGTGGCTCGAAATCTACGAGGACGGTTCGGAGGAAGCCACGCTTGCCGAGGTGGTCGAGGGGCCGGCCGAGGAGTCGTTCGAGGTACGCACGAGCCTCACCATCAAGCCCGGCAACCCCTCCGTCGTCAAACTAGAGCTCGACGGCGAGCAGGTCGAGTTCGAGAAGCCTTCGGGCAGCAACGTGTACTCCTACACGGTCGACTTCGACAAGATTCTTGAGCAGTGGAACATCGACCACGGCAGGGCGCCGGCGTCGTCATCTTCTTCGTCGTCTTCGTCCTCCAAGGCGAAGTCGTCCGGTTCCAAATCGTCATCGGACTCCTCGTCAGGTTCCAGTTCGTCGTCATCCTCGTCCAGCAGGGGCTCCCAGTCCCGCTAGGACGGCGGATTGTGATACCGTGTGAGGTATCAGGCACGAAAACCACTCGCGAAAGGCATGACATGGCATCCAAGGAATCCAGCTTCGACGTCGTATCCCAGGTGGACATGCAGGAGGTCGACAACGCGTTCCAGCAGGCTCGCAAAGAGCTCTCCCAGCGCTACGACCTGAAGGATGCCGACGCCGAGATCGAGCTCGACAAGCAGAAGCACGAGATGACGGTCGTGGCGCCCTCCGACTTCGTCGCGGGCCAGGTCATCGACATCGTCAACGCCAAGCTCATCAAGCGCGGCATCGACGTCGCCGCCGTCAGGTGGGGGAATCCCATCGACGTGTCCGGCGGCCGCGTCAAGAAGTGCGGCGACATCGTCAGCGGCATCGACGACGACACGCTGAAGAAGATCAACAAGGAGCTCAAGGCGCTCAAGATGAAGATCAAGGTGCAGATCGAAGGCGACAAGCTGCGCGTCAGCTCCGCCTCCCGCGACACCCTTCAGGACGTCATCGCGCACCTGAAGCAGCAGGACTACGGCATCCCGCTGCAGTACACCAACTATCGCTAAAGGCGACGACGCGACCCCGCTGCGCCGCATGGATGCGACATCGACCCGGGAAGGGCTGCCCATGGCGCGCCCTTCCGTCTACTTCGCCACGCTCGGGTGCGCCAAGAACGAGGTGGACACCCGGCACATGCAGGAGGCCCTCCTGCAGGACGGCTTCGCCATCTCCGACGACGCCGAGGGCTGCGACGCCATCGTCGTCAACACCTGCTCGTTCATACGCCCGGCGATCGAGGAGAGCGTCGACGCCATCTTCGAGCTGGCGGGCATCGAAGGGGCGCACGGGGGCGGCGTCCCCGTCGTCGTCGCGGGGTGCCTTCCGGCCCGGTTCGGAGACGACCTCGCGTCCGAGCTCGTCGAGGCGGCGGCCTTCGTGCCCTGCGCCGACGAGGGCGACATCGCCTCCGTGGTGAGGGAATGTCTGGGCTTGGCTCCCAGCGCAGGCGCCGACGACCGGACCGACTCGCGCGGCGCCGCGCCGAAAAGGCAGCAGGCCGCCGCCTTCGCCTACGTCAAAATCTCCGACGGCTGCGACCGGTTCTGCTCGTACTGCACGATTCCCTACATACGCGGACGCTACCACAGCTTCTCCTTCGAGGAGGTGCTGCGCGACGTGCGTTTGGCCGTCGACGCGGGCGTGCGCGAGGTCGTGCTCATCGGCCAGGACACGGGGCTGTGGGGAAGCGACCTGTCGGAGACGGACAGCCTCGCCACGCTCCTCGGCCGCCTTGCGGACCTGTTTCCCGACACGTGGTTCCGGGCGATGTACACCCAGCCCGAGAACGTCACGGACGAGCTGCTCGAGGCGATGGCCGCCCACGACAACGTCGCCCCCTACCTGGACATCCCGCTGCAGCACTGCGTGGGCCGCATCCTCGCGGCCATGAACCGCACCGGTTCGCGCGACGGCTTCATGCGCATGCTGGAGGAGGCCAGGTGCGCCGTGCCGGGCCTCGCGGTGCGCACGACGCTCATCGCGGGGTTCCCGGGCGAGACCGAGGACGACTTCGAAGAGCTCGTCTCCTTCGTCGAGGACGCCGAGTTCGACTACGTGGGCGTGTTCCCGTACTCGCGCGAGGAAGGGACCGCCGCCTTCTCGCTCGACGGGCAGGTCGACGAGGACGAGAAGGCCTACCGCGCGGAGCGGCTCCGCACCGTGGCGGACGCCGTGAGCGCCTCGGTCGTCTCGCGGCGGGTCGGGCATGCGTGCCGCGTGCTCGTCGAGGGAGTGGAGGAGGACGGCCAGCTGTTCGGCCGCTCCATCGTCCAGGCGCCCGAGGTCGACGGCGTCACCTTCCTGGACGCCGGCCGGCCGGGAAGCATCGTCGAGGCCGTCGTGGAAGACACGCTGATGTACGACATGGAGGCCGTGCGCAATGGGCGAGGGTAGGGAAAGCACGCGCATCTGGACGCCGGCGAACGTCGTGACGTTTTTGCGCATATGCCTCGTGCCGCTGTTCGTGGTCGCCCTGTTGAGCCCGTGGCCGGAATGGTTCGGCGTCCACGACGTCGTGAGCGACCAGACGAAGGCGCTCGTCGCCGCGGGCGTGTTCGTGGCCATCTCGTGCACGGACTGGGTCGACGGCTACCTGGCGCGCAGCAGGGGAGAGGTCACCGACCTGGGCAAGTTCCTCGACCCCCTCGCCGACAAGATCCTGGTCGCCGCCGCGCTCATCGCCCTCGTCGAGCTGCGCGTCATCCCCTCGTGGCCCGTGCTGGTCATCCTGGTCAGGGAGTTCATCGTCTCGGGCATCAGGATGCTGGCCGCCGCTAAGGGCGTCGTGATCGCCGCGAGCTGGTACGGCAAGGCGAAGACCGTCCTGCAGATCGTCGCCATCGTGCTGTTCCTCGTGAAGGACTCCCTCTACATCCCCACCGTGCAGGCGGCGGTCGCGAACCCGCTCTACGTGGTGTCGTGGCTCGTCATGGCCGCCGCGCTGGTCATGACGGTCGTCTCCATGTTCGACTACATCGTCAAGGCGCGCCAGCTGCTCTTCCCGGCCGCCCGAGTCGCCAAGTCGCGTGCGCAGGGCGCGGACGGCCGTGCGGTTGATGCAGCCGCTTCCCCCGAGGGAGTTTTCCACGAAGGCTGCACCTGTCTTGCCGGCAGCGTTTCCACCGCCGCCCTGCGCGACCTCGCCGCACGCGTCGTGCGCGAAGCCGCGGCCGCCGGCGTGAAAGTCGGCACGGCGGAGAGCCTCACCGGCGGCGGCATAGCCGCCTGCATCACGGCCACGCCTGGCAGCTCCGCCGTCTTCGAAGGAGGGCTCGTGACGTACTCCAACGAGGCCAAGCACCGGCTTCTGGACGTCGGGGCGCTGCTGCTGCGGGAGCGTGGCGCGGTGTGCGAAGAGGTGGCGATCGAGATGGCCGAAGGAGCGGCGAAGCGGCTCGGATGCGACGTCGCCGTGTCGGTGACGGGCATCGCCGGCCCGGGCGGTGCCGAACCAGGCAAGCCTGTGGGCACCGTATGGGTGGGGGTGTGCCGCCTTGGGGTCGCGCATGCGGCGTGCCACCGCTTCGACGGCGACCGGGACGCCGTGCGCGCCCAGACCGTCGAGTGCGCGCTGCGCGCCATGGAAGACGCCGTGCTCGGCATCGGCCCGGAAGACGCGTAGGCTCCGCTCGGATTCCGTTTCGCGGCGCGTTAGGTTCGCGTCAGGTTTCCTCCGCTGCGAGCTCGGCGTTCGTGGCGGTTCCCTCAAGGAGCGCATGCGCGTGCTGCACAGCTTCCCGTAAGGGATTCGACGGCCGAAGGGGCTAGCATGGACATGGGTCCGGACCCGAACGCCCATCCGATCGCATTCGTCTATTGACTTGCAAACATATGTTCGTATAATTGAGTCATGGCATGAATGCAGCAAACAAGGAGAACACATGAGCCAGACCAAGGAAGAACTCCTCAAGAGCACCACCGACCAGATTCACAAGAAGTTCGGCAAGGGCTCCATCATGAAGCTGGGCGAGGGCGGGGCCGACCTCGCCGTCGCAGCCATCCCCACAGGCGCCCTTCCTCTCGACATCGCGCTCGGCATCGGCGGCGTGCCGCGCGGCCGCATCATCGAGATATACGGCCCCGAGTCCAGCGGCAAGACTACCCTTGCGCTGCAGATCCTCGCCGAAGCGCAGGCCGAGGGGGGCATCGTCGCCTTCATCGACGCCGAGCACGCCCTCGACCCGGTCTACGCCGCGCGCATCGGCGTCGACATCGACGAGGTGCTTGTCTCCCAGCCAGACACGGGCGAGCAGGCGCTCGAGATCTGCGACATGCTCGTGCGTTCCGGGGCGGTCGACTGCGTGGTGGTCGACTCCGTCGCCGCGCTCGTTCCGCGAGCCGAGATCGAGGGCGAAATGGGCGACGCGTCCATCGGCCTGCAGGCGCGCCTCATGTCGCAGGCGCTCCGCAAGCTCGCAGGCTCGCTTTCGAAGTCCAACACCACGTGCATCTTCATCAACCAGCTGCGTGAGAAGATCGGCGTGATGTTCGGCAACCCCGAAACGACCACGGGCGGCCGCGCGCTCAAGTTCTTCTCCAGCGTCCGCATCGACATCCGCCGCATCGAATCCATCAAGCAGAACGGGGAAGCGGTCGGCAACCGCGTGCGCGCGAAGATCGTGAAGAACAAGGTCGCGCCACCCTTCCGCCAGGCAGAGTTCGACCTCATGTTCGGGGAGGGCATATCCAAGGAGGGGTGCATCGTCGACATGGCCGTCGACTGCGGCATCGCCCGCAAGAGCGGCGCCTGGTACACCTATGGGGACGAAAGGCTCGGCCAGGGACGCGAGGCGGCGAAGCAGACGCTGCGCGAGAACCCCGACATCCGCCAGGAGATAGAGGCGAAGGTCCGCAGCTTCTACAACGCGTCCATCTCCGGCGGCGCCGACGACGCCGCAGTCGAAGACGCCGCTGCGGCGGACGCGGCCGAATAGGCGACGTTTCGCAGGGCCGCCTCGACGCGGCCCTGCCCCTCGTCCGACAAGGGAGCGATATGGGCCTCGTGAAGAAGAATGACTTCTCCGGCTGCACCGACGAGGAGTGCGACGAGCTCGCGTTCGAGCGCGTGATCCGAAGCGTCTCGGCATGCGAGCAGTCCACGCAGAAGATGCGGCGCAAGCTCGAGCAGGCGGGATATCCGCAGCGCTCGATCGACCGTGCAATCGAGAAGGCGGTGCGCATCGGCGCCATCGACGACAGGCGCTACTGCGAATGCCTCGTTCGGGGAACCTTGGCGTCGGGCAAGGGGCTCAGGTTCGTCCTGAAGGAGATCGAATCCCTCGGCATCGACGCCTACGAGATAGACGCGTACTGCGAGTATCTGGACGAGGAGGAAGGCGCCGAGGTGGAGCGTGCCCTCGACTTCCTGTCGCGGCACCCGTCCCGCTCAAAGGACCAGAGGGGCGCCGCCTACCGCAAGCTCATGACGAAGGGCTTTCCCTCCGACGTCGCATCCACCGCGTCCCGCCTGTTCGTCGAGAACGAACGCTAGCTTTTGCGCTATAATCGTCTCGACTTGAGCAATTTGTACCCTCAGGGTATTTGAATATACAAAACCCAATATTCTCTTATCTCGCGAGTGCGAATTCTCATGTTGGCGTATGCCAACATTTTTTATGCAACGAAAGGCCGTTGAAGGCATTAAGGAAGGTTCTACATGGAAGCATTCATCGTCATCGCAGCCATCGTCGGCGTCGTGGTCGGCCTGGCGGTCATGTTCTTCGTGACAAAGACGCGCGAGAAGAGCAGCGCAAACGAGGCGTCCAACATGAGGCAGAAGGCCGAAACCGAGGCGAAGGCCCTGGTGGAGAACGCGAAGAAGCAGGCCGACACCTACCGCAAGGAGGCCGAGATCGAGGCCAAGGACCAGGCCCTCAGGTACAAGCAGCAGATCGAGGAGGAGAGCAAGGACCGCCTGCACGAGGTGCGCGCCGCCGAGAACCGCCTCACCCAGCGCGAGGAGTCTCTCGACCGCAGGTCCGAGTCGCTCGACTCCAGGGAGAAGCAGCTCTCCAACCTGCAGGGGCAGATCGACGCCAGGATGGAGGAGGTCAGCGCGACGCAGGCCCAGGTGGACGAGAAGCTCGTCGCCGTCGCCGGCATGAGCGCCCAGGAGGCCAAGGTCGAACTGCTCGACAGCATCCGCGACGAGGTGACGCACGAGTCCGCCGCCATCATCCGCGAGTCGGAGGAGCGCACCAAGGCCGAGGCCGACAAGCGCGCCCGCATGATCTTGAGCCTCGCCATCCAGCGCGTCGCCGCCGACCATTCCTCCGAGAACACGGTGTCCACCATCCATATCCCCAACGACGACCTCAAGGGCCGCATCATCGGCCGCGAAGGGCGCAACATCCGCTCCTTCGAGCAGCTGACTGGCACCAACCTTATCATCGACGACACCCCCGAGTGCGTCACCATCTCCTGCTTCGACCCCGTGCGCCGCGAGATCGGCCGCGTCACCATGGAGAACCTCATCTCCGACGGGCGCATCCATCCGGCCCGCATCGAGGAGATGTACGAGAAGGCCGTCAAGTACGTCGAGGACCGCGTGCAGAAGGCCGGCGAGCAGGCCGCCTTCGACACCGGCATCCACGACCTCCATCCCGAGGTCGTGAAGACGCTGGGACGCCTGCTGTACCGCACCTCGTACGGGCAGAACGTCCTGAACCATTCCCTCGAGGTCGCCTACCTCGCCGGCGTCATGGCCTCCGAACTCGGGCTCGATCCGGTTCCCGCGAAACGCGCCGGCCTGCTGCACGACCTCGGCAAGGCCGTCGACCACGAGGTCGACGGAAGCCACGCCGTCATCGGGGCCGACCTCGCCAAGCGCTTCGGCGAGTCCGAGGAAATCGTGCACGCCATCGAGGCCCACCACGAGGATGTCGACCCCAACTCGGTGCTCGACATGCTCATTCAGGCGGCCGACGCCGTCTCCGCGGCCCGTCCCGGCGCCAGGAAGGAGACGCTGGACGCCTACATCAAGCGTCTCGAGAAGATGGAGGAGATCGCCAACGGCCACAAGGGCGTCGAGCGCACCTTCGCCATCCAGGCCGGCAGGGAAGTGCGCGTCATGGTGAAGCCCGACGTCGTGGACGACGCCGAATCCGTCGTGCTTGCGCACGACATCGCGAAGCAGATCGAGAACGAGATGCAGTACCCCGGACAGGTCAAGGTGGTTGTCGTGCGCGAAAGTCGCGCGGTCGACTATGCCAAGTAGCAAGGCGTCGGCAACCGGCGACGGCTCTCTCGAGGCATTCGTCAAAGGGGTCGTCGGAGAGGACAAGCTCCGCGTCGAGGAAGACCTCGGGCACGGGTTCGTCCGGCTGAAAAGCTCCGAAGCCGAGCGGCGCCAGGCCGCCCAGGACATCCGTTGCAGCGAAGACGTCGTCATCGAGATGCTGCGCAACGCGCGCGACGCGGGCGCTGCCAACGTCTTCCTCGCCGTGGGACGGGAGGGCGCCATGCGCAGCATCGTCGTCGTCGACGACGGTGCCGGCATCCCGCCAGACATGCACGAGCGCGTCTTCCAGCCGCGTGTCACGTCCAAGCTCGATTCGGCCAAGCTCGACAAGTGGGGCATCCACGGGCGCGGCATGGCTCTGTACTCCATCGCGGCAAACGCGAGCTTCGCCCAGGTGCAGCGCTCCCTCCCGGGGCTCGGCGCCTCCATCAAGGTGCGCACAGACACCGCATCGCTTCCCGAGCGCGCCGACCAGTCCACCTTCCCGACGTTCGAGAAGACCGACACCGGCTACTCCATGCGCGGCCCGCGGAACATCCTGCGCACGGCCGTCGAGTTCGCCTTCGAGCACCGCAAGACCCTCTCGGTGTACTGCGGCACCGAGACCGAGATCGTCGCGACGCTGTTCGAGCACGGCACGGACACGCTTCCCGCCTCGAGGAGGCTCTTCGGCGGCGCCGGGGAGGACGTGCCTCTCACGCAGGCGCTTGCGACGTCGTGCGACGAGTTCGAACTCGTCCAGGCCGCGGACGCGCTCGGCCTGGGCATCTCCGCGCGTTCGGCCAGGCGTGTCCTGGACGGCGAGATCGCGCCCGTCGCGTCCCTCATGGACCGCCTTCAGGCCGAGTCGTTCCCCGACCGCGCCGCGTCGCCCTATGCGGGAAAGGGCGGCCGCGGCTCCGGCGTGGACTCCTTCCCTGCGCGAGCCCACGTCCGTGCGCCCCGCATCTCCAGGGAGGACATCGACGCCCTCGAGCGCGACATGCTCGCCGCATTCGAGGGCGTCGCGGAGAAGTACTACCTCGACGCCGTGCGGCCGAAGGCGCGCCAGCGGGGTTCGAAACTGGTGGTCGAGTTCGACGTCGTTGAGAAGAATTCGTGATTGTTTGCCATTTCACCTCGCTAAAGTTATGATTATCAAACCCAGAATTGCAGCATGGTCACCATCAACGCATTCTAGAAACAGCAACAACGGAACAAGGACCACGGTTGAGATGGACGCAAAGTCTGAAATAGGTTGCCTGAAGGTATCCTCGAAGTCATCGCCCGCATCGGTTGCCGGCGCAATCGCAGGCATGATCAAAGACGGTTCCACCGTCGAGATACAGGCCGTCGGCGCAGGCGCTGTGAACCAGGCCGTCAAGGCCATCGCCATATCGCGCGGGTTCCTGTCTCCCGTGGGCATCGAGATATCGTGCATCCCCTCCTTCGCGGACATCGTCATCGACGGCGAGTACCGCACCGCCATCCGCTTCGCCGTCGAGCCGAAGGGTTCCCATATCCCCGTCGTCGAAGGGTCCGCCGCCTCCCAGGCAACCCAGACGGCCTAGCGCCCCTTCCCATATGAACAACGTTCTAGAAGGGCTCGCCTACAACGTCCAGACGTTCGGCTGCCAGATGAACAAGCACGACTCCGAGCGCATCTCCGGGCTTCTGCAGGCGCAAGGCGCCCACGAGGTCGGCTCAGTCGATCGGGCCGACGTAGTCGTGTTCATGACGTGCTGCGTGAGGGAGTCCGCCGAGACGCGGCTGCTCGGGCACGTCAATTCCATCAAGAACATGCCCGCGCGCGAAGGGTCGCCCTTGGGAAGGCGCATCATCGCCATCGGCGGCTGCATGGGGCAGAACTACGGCGCGGGGCTCTCCGAGCGCGCGCCGCGCATCGACGTCGTGTTCGGCACGCACAACATCGCCGAGCTCCCGGGCCTGGTCGAGGAGGCCGTCCACGGCACAGGCCTCAAGCATCGCACGCTCGACCAGGCGGACGACTTCCCGACCGACCTTCCCAGCAAGCGCGAGCATCCGTGGTCGGCGTGGCTGCCCATCACCGTCGGGTGCGACAACTTCTGCACGTACTGCATCGTCCCGTACGTCCGAGGGCGCGAAAAGTCCCGGCCCGTCGAAGACATCGTCGCGGAGGCCGAACGCTACGTCGCCGACGGCGTGAAGGAGATCACGCTGCTCGGGCAGAACGTGAACTCGTACGGGCGCGACCTGTACGGCAGCCCCGCGTTCGCGCGCGTGCTCGACGCCGTCTGCGCGACCGGCATCGACCGCGTCAGGTTCGCCACCAGCCACCCCAAGGACCTCTCCGACGAGGTCATTGACGCCTTCGCGCGCCTCGACGCGCTGATGCCGGCGCTGCATTTGCCCGTGCAGTCGGGGTCGAACGGGGTGCTCGAGCGCATGAACCGCCGCTACACCCGCGAGCATTACCTCGACCTGGTGCGCAAGGTGCGCGCGGCCCGCCCCGACATCGCGCTTTCGACCGACGTCATCGTGGGGTTCCCCGGCGAGACGGACGACGACTTCGAGGACACGCTGCGGCTCGTGGACGAGGTCGGCTACAACCAGGTGTTCACGTTCATCTACTCGCCGCGCACGGGCACGCCGGCCGCCTCGTATCCCGACGCGGTGCCCCGGGCCGTCTCGCAGCGCAGGTTCGACCGCCTGTTCGAGGTGGTGGAGAAGCGCGCCTTCGAGGCCAACCAGCTCGACCTGGGATCCGTCGTTTCTGTGCTCGTCGAGGGCGCATCGAAGGGCGACGCGCGCGTGCTTGCAGGCAGGAGCCCGCGCAACCAGAACGTGCATGCGCCCCTTCCTGCCGGCGTCGGCGCGGACGAGCTGGCCGGCACGTTCGTGAACGTGCGCATCGACGAGGCGAAGACCTGGTACCTTTCCGGCGAGGTGGTCTGACGTGGGCTTCCCGCGCGGCGCCGTCATCGCCGTCGTGGGCCCGACGGCGTCGGGGAAGTCCGACCTCGCGATCGAGCTCGCCAGGCACTTCGACGGCGAGGTGGTGAGCGCGGACTCCATGCAGGTGTACCGGGGCATGGACATCGGCACGGCCAAGGTTCCCGCAAGCCGGCGCGTCGTCAAGCACTACGGCATCGACCTCGTCGACCCGGGCGAGCCGTACTCCGCCGCGCTCTACCAGGGCCATGCCCGCGCCGCCTTCGACGAGATCGCAGCCAAGGGCAGGACGCCCGTCCTGTGCGGGGGAACGGGCTTCTACGTGCGCGCCGCCCTCGACGACTACCGTTTCGCCGAAGGCGAGCAGGTCGGAAACGAGGTGCGCGACTCCTACCTTGCCCTGCTCGAGGTGGCCGGGTCCGAGCACGTGTGGGGCGAGCTGCTCAGGCTCGACCCCGAGAGCGCGCACCGCATCCATCCCAACGACGCCAAGCGCGTCGTCCGCGCGCTCGAGATGCACGCGGCGGGGGAGAGCTACGCCGAGCGGCTTGACCGGCTGCATGCGATAGGGGAGAGCGTCCCGGCCGCCTTCGTGGGAATCGACGTCGACCGCGACGTCCTGCGCGCGCGGATCGACCAGCGCGTCGACCGGATGCGCGAGGAGGGCCTTGTCGCCGAAGTGGAAGGGCTCATCGGGAAGGGCTTCAAGGACGGCGTCACGGCCAAGCACGCCATCGGTTACAAGGAGGTGGCGCTCGCGCTGGAGGGCGCCATCGGCATGGATGAGGCGTTCGAGCGGATCAAGGTCTCGACCAGGCGCTACGCCAAGCGGCAGAGGACGTGGTTCCGCGCCGACGGGCGCATCGCATGGATCGACGGCAACGCGCACGACCTCGGCTTGATGCTCGAGCAAGCATGCGAGACAATGGAGGAAAACGCGGAGAAAGGGCACCATGGCAACTGAATTCGCCAAGCTGAACGGCCTCGGGAACGACTTCGTCTTCATCGACAACCTCGACGGCGCCACGGCCTTGTCCGACGACCAGGTCAGGGCGCTGTGCGACCGACACTTCGGGATCGGCGCCGACGGCGTCATCCTGGTGGACGCGTCGCCGCGCGAGGAGTGCGCTGCATACATGCACTACATCAACGCCGACGGCACCTTGGCCGAAATGTGCGGCAACGGCGTCCGATGCTTTGCGAAGTACCTCGTCGACCGAGGCATCGTCGACCCGCGAAGCGGGTCGTTCGTGGCCGACACGCTGGCCGGACCGAAGTCCATCTCGTTCGAGGTGGACGCGCAGGGCGCCCTGACGGAGGCGACGGTGGACATGGGCGCGCCCATACTGGACCCTGCGCTGGTCCCCATCGACGCGCAGCCCAACGCCGCGACCGACGACGGCACACCTTGCGTGCGCGACCTGCCGCTCGAGTCCCCCTGGGGAACGTTCTCGTTCACGGCCGTGTCGATGGGCAACCCCCATGCGGTCTGCTTCGTCGACGACTTCGCGGCGCTTCCCGACGAGCTGTTCTGCGACCCGGCGGCGAAGTCGCTTCGAACGTTCGACGTCGACAGGGTGGGCGCGTTCTTCGAAAGCCATCCCGCCTTCCCCGAGAAGGCCAACATAGAGTTCGCCGAGGTGCGCGACGGCGGCATCTCCATGCGCGTGTTCGAGCGCGGGTGCGGCGAGACGCTCGCATGCGGCACGGGCACGTGCGCGACGCAGGTCGCCGCAGCCCTGACGGGCAGGGCGCCTCGGCGCGGCACGGTGTCGCTTCTGGGCGGAGACCTGCGCATCGACTGGGACGAGGGCGGCACCGTGCTCATGACGGGCCCTGCGGCGGAATCGTTTCGCGGCACGGTGGAGCTGTAGCCTTGCCGACCGCCTTCCAAGACGGGGCGTATCCCGACGACGTCGTCCAAAAGGGCCATCCCACCACGACGGCGAAGCCGAGGGAGCGGGCCGTGCTCGTGGGCATAGAGAGGCCCGGCGCAGAATGGGGGCTGGCGTCGTCTCTGGCCGAGCTCGAGCGGCTCGCCTTCACGGCCGGAGCCGACGTGGTGGGCACCGCCACCCAGAAGATGAGCAGCCCCAACCCCGCCACCTTCGTCGGCAGCGGCAAGGTGCAGGAGGTGAGGGAGCTTGCCGTCGCGAACGAGGCCGACGTCGTCATCTTCGACGACGAGCTGACGCCGTCGCAGCAGGCCAACCTCGAGCGCGCCATGCCCGAGTCCATGAAGGTGATCGACCGCACGGCCCTCATCCTCGACATCTTCGCGCTGCACGCGAAGTCGAAGGAGGGGCGCCTGCAGGTACGGCTTGCCCAGAACCAGTACCTGTACCCGCGTCTGCGCGGCATGTGGGCGCACCTCGCATCCAACAGGATGGGCGGCGGCGTGGGGTCGCGCTTCGGCGAAGGCGAAAGCCAGCTGGAGGTGGACCGGCGCATCGTGCGCAACAGGATAACGTCCATCCGCCGCGAGCTGAAGACGCTTGCACGGGTGAGGAGCCAGCAGCGGAGCAGCCGCTACGAGAGCGGCGTGTTCAAGGTCGCCCTCGTCGGGTACACCAATGCGGGCAAGTCGAGCCTGCTGAACGCGCTGTGCGCATCCGACGTGTACAGCGACGACCTGCTGTTCGCGACGCTCGACTCGACGACGCGGCGCCTGACGCTGCCCGAGGGCCGCGAGTCGACGCTCACGGACACCGTCGGCTTCATCCAGAAGCTTCCGACCACCCTCGTCGAGGCGTTCAAGTCGACGCTCGACGAGATAGGCGGCGCCGATCTGCTGCTCCACGTGGTCGACGCCTCGTCTCCCGACCACCTGCAGCAGATCGACTCGGTGAACGACGTGCTGCACCAGATCGCGGCGACCGACAAGCCCCGCATCCTCGTGTTCAACAAGGCGGACCTGCTCGAAGCCGACGTGCTCGACGCCATGACGCGGCGATACCCCGAGGCGCACTTCGCCTCCTCGCTCACCGGCTTCGGCACGGACGCGCTCGTGAACGCTGTGTCGGTCGCGGCAGCAAGCAGGGATGCGCGCATGAGCGTGCTGATACCCTTCGAAAGGGGAGATGTCGCCTCGCTCGCGCACCGCCGGTGCCACGTGGTGACGGAAAGCTACACCGAGGAAGGCATCGAGATGTCGGTCCGCGTTCCCAGCGAGCTTCGCGGAAGGTTCGAACGTTTCGCCCGGTAGGGCGTTTTCCCACGACCGCCGACGCGGCTAGATGCGCCGGAAGACGGCGACGACGATGCCGCAGATGGAGCAGTCGTCCACGATGATCGGGTCCATGGCGGAGTTCTCGGGCTGGAGCCTGATGGCGTCGCGCTCCTTGTAGAACCGCTTCACGGTCGCCCCGTCGTCGACGATGGCCACGACGATGTCGCCGTTGTCGGCCACGGGCTGCTCCTTCACGACGACGTAGTCGCCGTCGTTGATTCCCGCCTCGACCATGGAGTCGCCGCGCACGGACAGCATGAACGAAGGCGCGTCGCCCACGATTTCCGTGGGGAGGGCCAGCGTGTCCGTGATGTTCTCCTCGGCAAGTATGGGCTCGCCCGCGGCGACGTTGCCGACGAGCGGAACGTGCACGACGTTGCCGAACTCGGGGCGGACGATGGTGGCGGGCGCCTGCTCGTCGAGCGGGTAGGCGAGCGAGATGGAGCGCGACTTCAAGGGGTCCCTCTTGATGAGGCCCTTTTCCTCGAGCGCCTTCAAGTGCACGTGCACGGTGGAAGGGGAGGAAAGCCCCAGATCCTGGCAGACCTCGCGCACGGTGGGGCCGTAGCCCTTCTCGCGGATGTGCTTCTCGATGTTGTCGAGAACGGCCTGCTGCCGTTTGGTGACGTCGGCGCCCATGTTGCCTCCGATGCTTGGGTATACGTGTACCTATGTTCGATATTTAATCACGAACATAGGTTCTATGCAAGGACGATTTTGAATCGCTCGCAATCGAAGGTGCAATATATGGGGGCATTTCCGAGAACGGCAAGCATGACGATGTCGAGGCGAAGCGAAGACACAACATATAGTATGATGTCATCAACCGAAATTGGAGGTTTCCATGAGATGCCCATCCTGCGAGCACGAGGACTCGAAGGTCATAGACTCCCGGTCGGCCGAAGACGGCATGGCCATACGTCGCAGGCGCGAATGCCTGGAGTGCGGCCACCGGTTCACCACCTACGAGCGCCTGGGGGAACGTCCCGTCATCGTCATCAAGTCCGACGGCTCCTCCGAGGCCTTCGACCGCGAGAAGCTGATGAGGGGCCTTCTGATCGCATGCGCGAAGCGTCCCGTCACCCACGAGCAGATGGATCTGCTCATCACGGACATCGAGACGACGCTGCGCCTCAGCTCGTCCGGAGAGGTCGGCTCGAAGGACCTCGGCGAGATGGTGCTCGCGCGGCTCGCGCACATCGACGACGTCGCCTACATCCGCTTCGCCAGTGTGTACAAGGACTTCAAGAGCGTCGAGGAGTTCTCCCAGGCGCTTGCGGACGTGTGAGGAATCCCATGGAAGTCGCCTTCAAGCCCCTGGACGGATTCCAGGGCGACCTGTCGTACGCCCACGAGGGCGACGCCGGCATCGACTTGAGGTCGGCCGAGCGCCTGGTGCTGCAGCCGCTTTCGCGCGCCACCGTCCGCTGCGGGTTCGCCGTCGCCATCCCCGAGGGCTTCGCAGGCCTCGTCATCCCCAGGAGCGGGCTTGCGGCCAGACGCGGGGTCACCGTGCTGAACGCGCCCGGGCTCGTCGACAGCGGGTACCGCGGCGAGGTGAAGGTCGTCTTGCACAACACCGACGCGACCGAAGCGTTCGAAATCGAGGCAGGCGACCGCATCGCGCAGCTGGCCATCGTCGAGACGCCGCGCATCCGGTTGGTGGCGCAGGACGAGCTCGACGAGACCGACCGGGGCGCCGACGGGTTCGGGAGCAGTGGTGTCGCATGAGGCCCGAGGACGGACGGATGACCGAGGAGCAGCTGCAGCAAAGGATGCAGCAGCTGCGCAGCTGCCAGACGCTCACCACCATCGCCTTGATAGGCGCGCCGGTGTCGTTGCTTGTCGGAGGCGTCGCGTTGAGCACTGCCGCGCTCGTGTGCGCCATCGTCGCCTTCGTCAGGATGCGCCGCCTCGTCGACCCCGACGACGTTCCCGGAAGCGTGGGGCGCACGCTGTACGTGCAGTCGGTCGTGGCGCTCGTCGCCAGCTGCGTCGCTCTGGGGTTCAACGCCGTGGCGTTCGTGTTCATGTTCGACGCGCTGCTCGAGGCCATGCAGTCCGGAGACGCCTCGGCGCTGTTCGACTCGTTCGGCTCGGCTCCGCAGGAGGCGCCGTCGTCCGGCAAGTCTATCTGGGACTAGTCTCTTCTATAGCATATTTCTTGATAATATATGTTATGTAAAGTTGCTATTTTCCCAGCTAGAGGAACGATTTTCGACCACAGATTCATGGATTACGGCCGCATCCCCTCGTCTGGGTCGACGAAGGGATGCCGCAACTTCATGCCGTGCCTCGACGGGATTATGCGGAACTCCTCGAAGCTCAGGCCGTTGCTGCGCAGCGCGAACTGCAGCAGCTCCCGGTGCGCGTCGAGCTCCGAGCGCACGAGCGCGTCGTCGACGCACACCTCGCACACGACGTAGTCCGCATCCTTCGGGAACCCTTTCTTGGGAAGCCCGTCCACGCGCACGTAGAACGCGTTCGTGTGGCCCAGGATCAGCCGCGACGCGTCCTCGTCCTTCCAGATGGACCTGACGGCATCCTTGTACTTCGCGTTGTTGAGCGCAATCTGGACGAGCTTCGCGGAATCGGCGTCTAGCGATTCCATCAATTGCTCTATACAATGTGAGAGGCTCTTCAAGCTTTTCCGTCACTTCCCGAACGGCTCGCCCGCGCCGTTTCCTCGAGACAAGGCACAGGTTTGGAACACAGCAAGTTTACCTTTAAGACGGCGTTGCAGCTAGCGGCGCCGCACACGTGGTCCGCAGCCATCCTCCCGGTGCTCCTCGCCACCTCGTGCGCCATCGGCACGGGCCACGCCGCCTTCCCTCCCCTCGTGGCCGTGCTGCTGGCCATCAGCGTTCTCATGCAGTCGTCGGTCAACGCGCTCAACGACTACTTCGACTTCGTGAAGGGCGTCGACTCCGCAGACGACAACCTCGAGGTCGACGACGCGGCGCTACTGCATTCGGGCATCCGTCCGAAGGCAGCCCTCTGGTTCGCGCTGGGGCTCCTCGCCGCGGCGTTCGCGCTCGGCGCCTACGTCGTCTGGGCCGCAGGCTGGGTGCCACTCGCCATCGCGATCGTGGGGGCCGCGGTGGTGCTCGCCTACTCCGGCGGCAAGGCCCCCCTCTCGTATCTGCCCGTCGGGGAGCTTGCGAGCGGGCTCGTGATGGGCGTCCTCGTCACCCTGGCGAGCTACTACGCGCTCGCGCGCTCGCTCGGCTGGGAGGTCGTGGCGTGGTCTGCGCCGCTCTTTCTGCAGATCGGGCTCGTCATGCTGACGAACAACGCCTGCGACATCGAGAAGGATGCGGAGGCGGGGCGCAGGACGCTTCCCGTGCTGCTGGGACGGCCTGCGACTGTGCGGCTCTATCGCGCGCTGGTCGTCGCCGACCTTGCAGGAATCGCTGCCGTCGTGCTTCTGTGGTTCGCACCCGGCGCCGTCATGCTGCCGTTTTTGCTGCTTCTGGCGATCCCGTTCCTCAAGAACGCGTGGAAATGCCCGTTCGTGCAGGCATCGCGCGTGCAGGCGATGGCGCTCGCCACGAACCTCAACGCGTGCCTCGGGTGCATGTACTGCGTCTGCGTGCTTGCGGCGGCCGCGATAGGGCAGTAGGAGGGCGCAGGCTTCCCCCGCCGCGTCAGCCGAAGGCGATCGAAACCCTCCCCTCGTACCGCTCGCGCATCCTGCGCGCATCGAACGTGCGCAGCAGCTCCTCGGGCGTGGCGGGCGCGTCCTCGTCCTGCAGCCTCCCGACGAAGGCAACGTGCCCCAGCACCGCCTCGGGGCTGCCGAAGGCGGCAAGCAGCTCGTCGTAGGAGGCGTCCTTGTTCCTCTTCGCGAGCCGCCGGCCGTCTTGGGCGCACAGCAGCGGGAAGTGGGCGTATTGCGGCGTCTCGAAGCCGAGGAGCCCTTGCAGATAGATTTGCTGCGGCGTGGACACAAGAAGGTCGTAGCCGCGGGCCACGCAGTTCACCCCCTGCGCGGCGTCGTCCACGACGACCGCGAGCTGGTAGGCGAAGCCGCCGTCCGAGCGCTTCACCAAAAAGTCGCCGCAGTCCTCGTCGAGCCTTTGCGAGAAGAGGCCCTGGTACGCGTCGTCGAAGGCGATCGTCTGCGCGGGTACGATGAGCCGCATCGACGGCTCCCTTCCCTGCCGGGCGAGCGCCTCCTCGAGCTTGGCGCGTCCGCTGGCCGAAAGCCGTCTGCAGCGGCCGCCGTAGACCGCCTTCTCGCCCATGCCGTGGGGCGCCGACTGCGCGTTCAGCTCGGCGCGCGAGCAATAGCAGGGGTAGACGAGCCCGAGCGCACGCAGGCGCTCGAAGGCGTCCTGGTACGCTTCCTGGCGGTCGTGCTGGTGGTAAGGGCCCGCGTCCCAGAAAAGCCCGAGCGCCTCGAAATCGCGCATGACCTTGTCGGCGTACTCGCGGCGCGAGCGCTGCGCGTCCAGATCCTCGATGCGCAGGACGATGCGGCCGCCCTGCGACTTCGCGAGAAGCCACGCGTTCAGCGCGGCGAAGATGTTCCCCGCGTGCATGACGCCGGTCGGGGAAGGCGCGAACCTCCCTACGATGGCGGGAGAGCCCATCGCTACCTGCGCAGGTCGTCGACGTGCTTCGCCTTGCCGGCCGTGCGCTCGATGCCGCCGGGCTCGACCAGCTTGACGTTGGTGCCGACGAGCAGCGTGCCGTCGAGCTTGGCCTTGACCTTCGCCTTGATGGCGTTCATGTGCTCGAAGGAGTCGCTGAACGCCTCGGGGCGGATCTCCGTCTCGACGGTCAGCGAGTCCATGCCGTTCACCGTCTCCACGACGATGTGGTAATGGGGCGTGACTTCCTCCACGTCCTTAAGGACGTCCTCCACCTGGCTGGGGAAGACGTTGGTGCCGCGGATGATGAGCATGTCGTCGCTGCGCGAGCGCACCTTGTCCATCCGCGCCATGGTGCGCCCGCAGGCGCAGGGCTCGGTGAACACGCGCGTGAGGTCGTGCGTGCGGTAGCGCAGGACGGGGATCGCCTGCTTGTCGAGCGGGGTGAGCACCAGCTCGCCATACTCCCCTTCCGGAAGCGTCTCGCCCGTTTCCGGGTCGACGACCTCCCACAGGAAGTGGTCCTCGGCGATGTGCTGCTGGAAGCGCTGCGCCAGGCACTCGCCCGACACGCCCGGCCCCATCACCTCGGTGAGCCCGTAGTTGTCGGTGCACACGATGTGCATGCGCGCCTCGATCTCGGCCTTGAGCGCAGGCGGGCACGGCTCGCCGCCGAAGAGGCCGACGCGCAGGGGCGACGAGGCCCAGTCGTAGCCCATCTGCTCCCCCACCTCGCATATGCGCATGGCGTAGGACGGCGTGGCGACGAGCACGGTGGTGCCGTAGTCCTCGATCATGTTGATGTGGCGCTCCGTGTTGCCGCTTCCGGCGGGGACCATGGCGCAGCCGAGCCGCTGCAGCCCGTAATGCAGCCCGAAGCCGCCGGTGAACATGCCGTAGCCGAACGCCATCTGGGCGATGTCGCCGGGAAGTACGCCCGCCATCTGCACGAGGCGTGCGATGCACTCGCTCCAGACGTCCATGTCGTCGCGCGTGTAGCCGACGACGATCGGCTTTCCCGTGGTGCCCGACGACGCGTGGAGTTCGATCACGTCGTCCATCGGGACCGCGAACATGCCGAAGGGGAACGTCTCGCGCAGGGCGGACTTGTCGGTGAAGGGCAGCCGCCGCACGTCGTCGAGCGTGCGCACGTCGTCCGGGTGCACGCCCATTTCGTCCATGCGCCGGCGGTAGTAGGGCACCTTGTCGTAGGTGTAGCGCACCTGCCGCTGCAGCTTCTCGAGCTGCAGCGCGCGGATGGCGGCGCGCTCGGCGCATTCGACGCCGGGGAGGTAGATGGGAAGCTGGTCGAACGCGCCAGCGGCTGCTGCTGCGGCCGCCTGTCCCTTCGCGGCGAGGTCGTAGGCGGTCGTGGGGGATTCGTCAGTCATCATGTCGTCCGTTCATGCCGATCATACGAAGCGGAAGGAGGCGATTTCCTCCTGGTCGACGAGCTCGACCGGCTCGCCTGCAAGCACGCGCTCCGCGCCGTCGGCGTCGGAGGCGCTGAGCACGATGTAGGTCGATATCAGGGAGTAGCTGTACGAGATGTTCACGCCGCAGGCGGCGAGCACCCCCATGATGCGCGCGAGCTCGCCCGGCTTATCGGGAAGCTTCGCGCAGAGCACCTGCGTCACGGTGAACGCGGCGCCCGCATCCTTCAGCACCTCCTTCGCCTTCTCCGGCGCGTCGACGACGAAGCGCGCGATGCCGTACTCGCCGGTGTCGGACACGGCGTAGCCCCGCACGTTGACGTCGGCGGACTCGAACGACCTGAGGATGCGGGCGAGGTGCCCCGGTTTGCTCTCGGTGAAGACGCTTATCTGCGACACGGTCATGGTGACCTCCTGAACCTGCGCGCCTAGACGCGCCCGGCGGCGTGCTCCGCCGCGAACGCGCGGCCGGCCAGGAAGGCGGCCGCGTTCACTTCCACGGTCTTCGGCGGGACGCTCTTGGCGATGACGTCCTGCCAGGTGTCGACGGAAAACGGAAGCTCGGCGGAAAGGCAGCCGAGCAGCACGACGTTGGACGCCTTCGGGTTCCCGGCGGCGCGCGCGGTCTCCTCCGCCGGCACCAGGATGGCGCCGGCGTCCGCCAGCTCGCCGGGGATGTCGCCTTCGAGCCTGAACGAGCCCGTGAGCACCGAGGCCGGCTTGATCACTTCATCGTTGACGACAAGCGTGCCTCCAAGCCTGAGCTGGTCGAGGTTGCGCAGCGCTTCGATGGCCTCGAACGCGACGATGACGTCCGCGCAGCCCGTTCCCGAGACCATGGAGGCGACCTCGTCGCCGAACACGACGACGGTCGTGACGGCGCCTCCGCGCTGGGACATGCCATGGATCTCGGACACCTTCACGTCGGCGCCGGACGCGTGGGCGACCTGGGCCAGGATGTGGGCCGCAAGGATCGTTCCCTGGCCTCCCACGCCGCAGAGCAGGACGGTTGTTGCCATGTTGCTCCTCCCCTTACCTGGTAATCGCGTTGAAGCGGCAGTATTGGGCGCACTGCCCGCATCCGATGCAGGACATGGCGTCGATGTAGGAAAGCCCGGTCTCGGCGTCCTTGCCGATGGCGGGGCATCCCAGCGTGACGCACACGCCGCAGCCGGTGCACGAGGCGACGAAGTAGGGCTCCTGCCGCGTGCGCTCGAGCAGGACGCAGGGCCGCTTGAATATGACGACGGAAAGCCGGTCGGCGGCCTCGCGGGCGGCCTTGAGGGATTCGCGGACCGCTTCGCGGTCGTTGGGGTCGACCACCTGCACGTCCTCGACGCCGATGGCGCGGACGACGCGCTCCATGTCGAGCTCGCGCGCGTCGCCTCCTTGGAGCGCGACGCCGTTGAAGGGGTTGCCTTGGCGCCCCGTCATGGCCGTGGTGCGGTTGTCGAGGATGCACACGATGCCGCTTCCTCCGTTGTAGACGGTGGTGACGAGCGAGCTGAGGCCCGAATGCGCGAAGGTGGAGTCGCCGATGACGGCGACGATGGGCGGATGGTCCTCGCCCGCCATCGCGAGCTCGAAGCCGTGGGCCATCGAGACGGACGCCCCCATGTCGACGCAGGCGTCCATGGCGGACAGCGGCGGCAGGGCGCCCAGCGTATAGCAGCCGATGTCGCCCGTGACGATGGCACGCATGCGGCTCAGCTCCTTGAACACGATGCGGTGCGGGCACCCCGCGCACAGCGACGGCGGCCGTGCGGGGACGGGCACGTCGGTGCTGGGATGTTCGTGCAGCGCAATCCCGAACGCGAGGCGGATCGCATTGGGGCCGAGCTCGCCGGCAGCCGGAAGCGGGTTCTCGGGCTCGGCGACCTCCACGCCCAGCGCCGCCACCGCGTCGGACAGGTAGGTGGACGCCTCCTCGACGACGTAGAGGGCGTCCACGCCGTCGGCGAAGGCCCGCACCGTCCGTGCGGGAAGAGGGTAGGTGACGCCCAGCTTCAGGACGGAAGCGTCGGGAAGCGCGTCGCGCACGTACTGGTAGGCGGCCCCGGCGCAGACGACGCCGACGGAGGCGTCGCGCATCTCGGTCCTGTTGAAGGGGCACTCGTCGGCCCACGAGCGCATCGCGTCGATGCGGTTCAGCTGGTCGATCCTGCGGGGTTTGGCGTACGCGGGCATCATGACCCACTTCTGCGGGGACTTCTCGTAGGGGACGCGGGCGCGCTCGGCGCGCTCCTCCCCTTCCGCGACGGGCGTGCGCGTGTGCGAGATGCGCACCTCGGACCGGATGCACACGGGCACGTCGAAGCGCTCGGAAAGCTCGTAGGCTTGGCGCGTGAAGTCGTAGGCCTCCTGCGAGTCGGCCGGGTCCATCATGAGGACGTGGGCCGCGGCGGCGTAATGGTGGGAGTCCTGCTCGTTCTGCGAGGAATGCATGCCGGGGTCGTCGGCGACGAGCACGACGAGGCCCCCTCCCACCCCCGTGTACGCGGCGGTGAACAGCGGGTCGGCGGCGACGTTCATGCCGACGTGCTTCATGGTGACCAGCGAGCGGGCGCCGGCGGCCGACGCGCCGATGGCGACCTCCATGGCCACCTTCTCGTTGGTGCACCACTCCGCGCGCACGCCCTCGAAGGCGGCGAACGCCTCGAGCGTTTCCGTGGAAGGCGTTCCAGGGTAGCCCACCCCGATCGTGGCGCCGGCGTCCCTCGCGCCGAGGGCCACCGCTTCGTTTCCGGACAGCAGCTTCATCGAATGCCCCCTACTCCGCCTCGACGGGCAGTTCCTCGTACATGAAGTCGTACTTCCCTATCTGCACGTAGTCGCCCGGGCGCAGCGCGTGCTGGGCGACGGTTCGGTTGTTCACCCAGACGCCGTTGAACGACTGGAGGTCGCGGATGACGAGCACGTCGGCGGTGCGCGTCAGCTCGGCGTGCTCGCGCGAGACGGTCATGTCGTTCAGGAAGATGTCGCATTCGGGGTTGCGGCCGACCGTGATCGTGTCGCTGTCGAGCGGGTACTCGAGCCCCACCTGGGGGCCGCGGACCATCCTCAGCACCGGACGCAGGCCCTCCTCGCCGTGCAGGGCGCGACCGGCGACCTTCGGGACCACGGGGCAGAACTCCTGCGTGGTCTCCGTGAGGCGGAAGTTGCAGACGGGGCACGTGGCGGCGTCGTCGACTATGGCGGATTGGCACACGGGGCAGGTACGGCTCATGCGAGGCATCCTCTCAAGGCGTCAGAAAACGTTCCCTCAATTGTAAGGCTTGTTCGTCAGTTCTTGCCGAGAAGCAGCGGCGTCTGGTTCAAAACGACGCTTTCGGCCTCCTCGGTGCCGCCCGTGAAGAACCCGACGACGTCGCGGAAGCCCGACGCCAGGAAGTCGAGGATGTTCGGGTCGTCCACGTTCTCGCACGCGACGAGGTCCTGCGATGCGACGACCTCGTTGTTCTGGTAGAAGTCGACGTGGCCCACGACGTCCCCTGCGCGCACGCCGCCGGGGATCTCCTCGAAGGTGGCGCTCTGGCTGACGTTGCCGAAGATGGAGGACACATTGACGCTTGCCTGCGGGTTGGCGAGCGTGACGGGGACCGTGCGGTCGGCCCAGGTGGACAGCGCCGCGTAGCCGAAGACGGGGACCTCCGACGTCACGCCGTCGAGTTCCATCGTCGTGGTCTGGTCGCTGTTCGCCAGCGCGTAGTCGGACTCGCTGGCGCGCGCCCATTCGTACAACGAGCGGGCGTCCTCGAAGCGCTGCTCGTTCGAGGTGGAGTCGAGAACGACGGCGAAGAGGTAGCGGCCTTCGCCCAGGCAGGCGCCGGCGAAGCACGGGCCGGCCTTGTCGGTGGTGCCCGTCTTGATGCCGCAGGCGCCGTCGTAGACGCCCAGCAGCTCGTCGGTGGACTTCAAGACGTTGTCCTTCGGCGCGCCGTTGCGCTGCAGGCGCATGGTGGCGCCGTCCATCGAGACGATGCCGCGGAAGGTCTCGTCCTTCATGGCATGCGCGGCCATGGTCGCCACGTCGCGCGCCGTGCTGTACATGTCCTCGTCGCCCCATTCGTCGAAGTCGAGCCCGTGCGGGTTCGCGAACCTGGTGTCGTTGCAGCCCAGCTCGCGCGCGCTCGTTCATCCTGGCGACGAAGGCGTCGTAGGCGGCGTCGTCGGCGTCGAGGTCGACGGGGTTGCCGTCCGCGTCCGCGATGTCCTCGCCGGCCGCCTTCGCCTCTTCGACGAAAGCCTCGCCAAGGTTCTCCGCGATGGCGACGGCGGCGTCGTTGCCGGAAGGCACCATGAGGCCGACCAGGGCCTCCTTGAGCGTCATGGTGTCGCCCGCGACGAGGTTCGCCGTGGACTCCCCGGTGCCGCCCGCGCGCTCGCTCACCTCGATCTGCTGGTCGAGGTCGCCGGATTCGAGCGCGACGGTCGCCGTCATGATCTTCGTGATGGAGGCAATCTGGACGCGTTCGTCGGCGGCGCGCTCGAAGTACACGTTGCCTTCGTCGTCGACGAGGATGGAATGGTTCGCGGCGATGGCCGGCGCGGAGCTCGCAGGCATGCCGCGCAGCTCGACGGTTTCGCCGCCGATCAGGTCGTCCTTGCGCACCTCGCCGAACGCGGCGGAAGGCGCGAGCGATGCGCAGAGGGCCACGCACAGCACGGCCTTCGGCAAGGCGGCGAGCCTATTCCTCTTCGTTTTCCGCATACTTCTCCTTGATGGCGGCAAGATCGCTTCCCTTCCCGTAGGCGATGAGCCTGTTGACCGGGGAGTACACGGACGGGAACGTGTCCCATCCGACCCTTTTGCCGTCCTTGTCCTTGACGTAGCGCGTGACGCTTATCTTCATCCCGTCGGTGCCCGCCGTCTTCACGTAGGAGGCTCCCTCCTTGAGCGTCTCGTCGACCTCGTACTCGGTGACGTGCTTCTTGCCTTCCTCCCACTCGCCCGTCTCGGTGACGACCTCGAGCTCGGGGTCGATGCCCACCAGGGTGACGGTGACGCTGGAGTCGGTGTAGCTGGTGCGCAGCAGCACGTCGGAGGAGGTCTGGTTCGACCAGACGAGGTCGAGGCCCGGATACGACACGGCCGCGTCGAGGCCCGCGGGGTAGCTGGTGGAGTACAGGCTGTGGTTGTGCCGCTCGTCGACGTCGAGCCCGGCCTCGTAGACCGCGTTGAACACGGTGGTGGCGACCTGGCACACCCCGCCCCCGACGCCTTGCTCCATCCGTCCGCCGACGATCTGGTTCGCGTCCTTGTAGCCGTCCTCCTCGTCCATGGGCCCGGCGTGGTCCAAAAACGACCACGTGCCGCCGTCGGCCTTCGCCACGGTGTTCCCGATGGTGTCGGACACCAGGTGGATGTTGTCGCGGCGGTTCGCGGTGGACGAGGTGTTGGTGAACTGGGTGGTGAACGAGGAGAACTCGGTCACCAGGCCGTACGAGAGGGCCTCGTCGAGTCCGAAGGACGACCTGCCGTCGTTCATGGTGATGCCGATGGCCCCCGGGATGTCGGCCGGGGAAGGCTGCAGGGTTTCGCGGTACGAGCCGAACAGGTCCCCGTCGAGGGACGCGAGCGCGCCTTCGATGTTGGGGACCGACACGTCCTTGCTCGACTGGACCTGGACTGCGCCGTCCTCGGCGACGTCGATGGACACGGTGACGTCTTCGCCGAAGGAATGCACGTTGACGGCCTCGAGTATGTCCTTGGACGCCTGCGTGCCGTCGATGTACGGCTCGAGGTACCAGCCGCCGTCGCGCTCGCTTGCGCGCGTTGCGACCCAGCTCAGAAGGGTCGCCCTGTCGAAGGAGACCGTCTTCTCGTCGGAGGCGAACTCGACGGACGCGGGGATTGCCGCCTCGATGGCGTCCTTCGCGGCGTTCGCCATGCCCTCGTCCACCCGGTAGGTGGCGGGCCGGACGTCCGCCACGAAGCTCTGCAGCGCCGACGCGTCCACCAGCAGCACCTCGCTCAGGCGCTCGGTGAACTCCTCGTTGTCGAGCAGGTAGCCCTCCTTGCCCTGGACGACCGAGACGCTCTCGCCGTCGATGGCGACGGAGTAGTCCTCGACCGGCGATCCGAGCGCCAGGTTGATGTCGGAGATCAGGCCCGCCAGGAGGTTCTCGTCGTAGGTGGCTCGGGGCGTGACGGTCAGGTCCTCCTCGGTTGCGGCCATGCGTCCGAAGAACCCAAGCTCGCCGCCGATCCTCAGGGCTTCCTCGGCCATCTCCTGCGCGGGAAGGGCGGCCGAGAGGGCCGCCGCGGACGTGATCCAGAGCTTCTTGTTGCTCTGCGCCTCCTCGAAGGACAGCTGCTCGGCAAGCGCCTCGTTCTGAATGATCTGCAGCTCGATGTCGGCGTCCTTGGCGGTCTCCTCGTCGGCGAAGATGTAGACGGTCGTCGCGTTGAGGTGGTTGCTGTACTTGTCCGAGATGGCCGCCGCCGCCTCGGCGACGTTCATGCCGGAGACGTCCACCTCGCCGACATGGACGCCTTCCTCGATGCGGTCGTGCGGGGAAAGCGCGCCGAAGAGCGCGGCGATGGCGACCACGAGGACGACCACGATGCCGATGGCGACGGGCTTGCTTCTGGCCCAAAGCGAGGCGAATGCTCGCCCGACGGCTGCGAGGGCGTGCCCGACGGCGCTGCCGAACGCATGAACCGTGCCTGGCGCGCCCGACGGTGCGGCCGTTGCGCCTGGCGGGCGGCGGGCGACGGCGCCTCGCTGGCGCGAGCGCGCATCGGAGGGCGGGGCGGGGCGGGGTGTGCTCGAGGCGCGGGGGTTCGAGCGCTGTGGAGCGCGCCCGGAGAACCCGCGGCCGTCCGACGGCCGCGCAGAGCGCCCTGCTCCGGAAGCGGCTCCGCGACGGGGCGCGTCGGTGCGGTAGGGATTGCGGCGCGGGCCACCGGACGACACGTAAGGCCGCGCTCCCCTGCCCGGCCCGCTGCTGCGGAGCGGCCTTGCAGCAGGCTCGTTCTGCCGGGAGTCGGGAATGCGCCTGCGCTGCGTCCCGCCGTCTCTGCCCGACACGGCCGCTACCCGCGCTTCCTGCACTCGGAAAGCTTGCCCCAGGCCTGCACGCAGTAGTACACGGTGACGCCGATCTGCAGCGCCAGACCTGCGTAGACGAACCATACCCACAGGGCGCAGTCGCCCGCGTTGAACCCGGGAAGCCACGAAACGCCGACGAGGCCGAGACCTGGCACGAGCGGGGCGTTCAGGAACATGCCGGCGAACCCGACGAACAGCAGCGTGGTGGCCACCTTGCCGGGGTACACGACGTCGACGCGGATGCCGTGCGCCTTGATGAGCACGGCGCCTCCCACGAGGAGAAACGCCTCGCGCGCGAGGACGAGGACGGCGAACCACGCGGGAAGCCGCCCGACGAGCACGACGCCGAGGACGCCGGTGAACATGAGCACGGTGTCGACGGCGGGGTCGAGCAGCTTTCCGAGGCGGGAGACCTGGTGCGTCCTTCTGGCGACCTGGCCGTCGACGAAGTCGGTGAGGGCCGCGATTGAGAACAGGACGAGCGCGGCGACGTCGAAGCCGTCGAACAGCAGCCAAAGGTACACGGGCACGAGCAGGAGCCTGACGGCCGAGATGATGTTCGGAACCGTCAGGACCTTGTCGGATATTTCCTCTTCGTTGCCGTTTTCGACCGGAGCGAACGCCAAGCCGCAACCTGCCTATCGATGTGACGAGTCAGTGTTTGCCTGACACACGATTCTACCAGGTAAGGGCTGCGAAATGTAGCCCTCGAACATGCGTTTGCAAGCATGTGGAGAAAAGACCTTATTTGGTCGGCTGGGCCTTGCTGCAGGCGGCCTTCTCGCGCTCGGGCACCTCGAACTCGTTGAGGTACTTGGCGGTGTCGACCGGGGTGTATTCCGGGCTCATCGACAGGCAGTCGGTCGGGCATGCGCGCACGCAGCTTCCGCACTGGATGCACATGAACGGCGCAATCGCCCACCTGCGGGCGGCCTTGTCGACCGAGACGCACTGGCAAGGGCAGGCCTTCTGGCACATGCCGCACAGGATGCAGTCGCTCACGTCGTTGACGACGTGGCCCTTCATCCCCGCGCAAGGCTCCTTCTTCTCGAAAGGGTACAGAAGGGTCTCGGGCTTCTTGAAGAGCGAGCCGAAGGTCATTCCGCCTAGTTTGAAGCTACCCATCTTTCTACCTTTCAGTGCAGCTGATGCACGGGTCGATGGTGAGGATGATCATGTTGACGT
>CAJUSL010000007.1:0-1596 GCA_910589135.1 uncultured Eggerthellaceae bacterium | reverse complement strand
CAGCCCTTGAGCGCGACGGTCATGCCGGCGAGGTTCTGCGAGGTGGGCGTGCGCATGCGCATGCGCTCCAGGTACTTCGACCCGTTGCCGCGCGCGTAGTAGTAGCACTCCCCTCGCGGCTGCTCCAGCACGTTGGACGCCTGGGCGCCCTCGGCGGGCGCGCCCTTCACCTTGACGGCGATGTCGCCCTCGGGAACCTTGGCGGCGAGCTCGCGGATGATGTCGAAGGACTGAAGCACCTCGAGACAGCGCACCTTCACGCGCGCGTAGCAGTCGCCCTGCGCGTCGGTCACGGGCTGGAAGTCGGACAGGTCGCCGTATGCGCCCTTGCCGAAGCTGCGCACGTCGTAGCCGACGGCAGACGCGCGGGCGAACGGTCCCACCATGCTGAGGGCTACGGCCTCCTCGCGCGAGATGGCGCCCACGTCCACCGTGCGGTTCTTCACCGAGGTGTCGGTGAGCAGCGTCTTCACGATCTTCTCGTAGTCGGCCCTGATGCCGTCGAGCGTGTCCACGATCCACCTCAGCGTCTGCGCATCCATGTCGCGCACCACGCCGCCGACCGACACGACGGAGAGGATGACCCTGCCGCCGGTGGTCTTCTCGAAGACGTCGAGCACACGCTCGCGCAGGCGCCAGCAGTGCATGAACATCGACTCGAAGCCGAACGCGTCCGCGGCGAGCCCCAGCCACAGCTCGAGGCCGCGGTGGACGAACCCGATCTGCGGGATGCAGTCGACCACCGTCTCGTCCTCGACGACGAGGTCGAGGTGCAGAGGCTCGGGAAGGACGGGATGCTGCGGGCCGAACGGAATGACTGATGCCTTGCCCATGCTAGTTCCCCTTTCCGTCGGAAGATGCCTGCTTGGCGCGCTTCGCCTCCATGGCGGCGCGCACCTTGGCGGCCTTTTCGGGGTCCATGCCCGCAAGCTTCGCCTCGAGCTCGGCGTCCGAGGACTGGCCGGCGGGCGCCGCCGCGCCGGCCGCTGCTGCGGCCTTCTGTGCGTCCTTCGCCGCCTTGGCGGCCGCGATCTTGCGCTGCTTCTCGCGCTCGGCCAGCTGCGCGGGCGAGACGATCGTCATCGGCTTCTCGGTGGAGAGCCGGTAGAAGTTCCCCATGAAGTCGATCACGATGCCGTCGAACGCCACGCCGAACAGGTCGTTGATCTCGTTCTCGCACACGAACGCCTCCAGGTACACGTCGCTGATGGAGGCGATGCGCGCGCCCAGAGGCACGTTCGGGACGACGAGGTTGTCGAGGAGGCCGTCCTTCATGTACGAGTACACGAGGTCGACTGCCCCCTCCTTGTTGACCGCGAGCAGCTGCACGTAGCGCCAGCCGTCGGCGAGGCGCCGCTGCGCCTCCGCGTGGACGTCCTGCGCTGACAGCGGGGTGAATGCGTCTCGGAAGTTCATGCTATGCCTCCTTCGCCTTCGCGCCCGACTTCAGCGCCTTGGCCTTCTCGTCGAGCACCGCGACGCCCTGCACGATGGCGTCGATCAAAGCCTCGGGCCTGACCGCGCATCCCGGCGCGTACACGTCGACGGGAATAGCCTGGTCGACGCCGCCGACGACGTTGTAGCAATCGTGGAAGA
>CAJUSL010000006.1 GCA_910589135.1 uncultured Eggerthellaceae bacterium | reverse complement strand
CCTCCATGATGCGGCCGGTGAACTCGTCGACGATCTTCACCTCGCCGTCCATCACGACGTAGTCGACGTCGCGGTGGAACAAAAACTGCGCCTTCAGGGCCTGCTGCAGGTGGTTGGCGAGCTGCCCGGACGGGTCGGCGTATATGTCCTCGATGTCGAGCATGTTCTCGACGCGGTCGAGGCCCACCTCGGTGGTCGCGATGGTCTTCTTCGCCTCGTCCATCTCGAAGTCCTCGCCCTCGCGCAAACGCGGCATGACGGCGGCGAACTTCTTGTAGGTGTCGGCGGCCTGGCTTCCGGCGCCCGAGATGATGAGCGGGGTGCGCGCCTCGTCGATGAGGATGGAGTCGACCTCGTCGACCACGGCGAAATGATGCCCCCTCTGCACGCGCGCCTTGGCCTGCCCCACCATGTTGTCCCGCAGGTAGTCGAAGCCGAACTCGGAGTTGGTTCCGTAGGTCACGTCGGCCTCGTACGCGGGGCGTTTGAGGTCGAGCGGCATGCCGTTCTGGATGAGGCCCACCTTCATGCCGAGGAAGCGGTAGATGCGGCCCATCCACTCGGAGTCGCGCTTCGCAAGGTAGTCGTTGACGGTGACGATGTGCACGTTGTGCCCGGGGATGGCGTTGAGGTAGCCCGCCAGCGTGGAGACGAGCGTCTTGCCCTCGCCGGTCTTCATCTCGGCGATCTCGCCGGCGTTGAGCGCCATGCCGCCGATGAGCTGGACGTCGAAGTGCCGGAGCCCGATCGTGCGCACGCTGGCCTCGCGGACGGCGGCGAACGCCTCGGGCAGCAGGTCGTCGAGCGTCTCGCCGTTCGCGTAGCGCTCGCGGAAGCGCTCGGTCATCCCCGCGAGCTCCTCGTCGCTCATCGCCTGCATCGTCGGCTCGAGGGCGTTGATCCGGTCGACCTTGCTCTGGTATTTCTTCAGCTGCTTGCCTTCTCCGGCGGAGAGCAGTTTGGATAGCAGTCCCATCTTGTTCCGTCTTTCGTCGAGTCGTCTCGGTGCGTGGTGTCAGATGACATTCTAATACACGACATACCCCGCATGCGCGCGCATACAAAGAAGCCACAGCGCGCCGCCGGCGCGCAAACCCGCCGGCGCCGGCGGGCTAGAACGGCTCCTCCGCCTCTATCACGGACCGGTAGAGCTCGACCACGCGCCGGGACGGGTCGATTCCGAGGTGTTCGCCGAGAAACCTCCTGCACTCGAAGTAGGTGTCGATCGCCGCGCCGCGCTGGCTGGAGGCGATCTGCGCCTCCATCATGGCGATGTAGGCGTCCTCCCGCGTGCAGTCGCGCCTGAGCGCCTCGCGCGCGAACCAGACGGATCCCCGCGTCTCGCCCTCGCGGCCGAGGCGCGACGACGCCTCGACGAGGCCGTCGACCAGCTGGGTGCGGTAGCGGGACCGCATCGCGTCGACGCAGTCGTTTCCCGTGACCTCCGGCAGCAGGTCCTCGGCGAAGTCGACGCTCACCTTCTCGTAGAGCTCCTCCCACGAGTCCCTGTCGTCGCGGCCGAACAGCAGCCCCTTGCACAGCTCGTCGAACTCCTCGACGTCCGAGCCGACGTAGCGGGCGTCGAGCTTGTAGCCCGTCTGCGTGCTCACGAGGTACGGGCACGAGGAGCCCACCTTGAGCACCTTCTTGAGGTACGCCCACACCACGTAAAGGTTCTGGCGGCTGCACGATGGGCTCGCATCTGGCCAGATCGTCGCGGCCAGCCTCTCCTTTGTCACCTCGCGTCCTCGGTTCATGGCCAGAAGCGCCAGGACTATCTTCGCGTTGCGCCGCCTCACCTGGCGGATGTCCGATCCGTCGGCGCCGACCCATGCCTCGAGGCCTCCGAACAGCGAAAGCACGAGCGAGGGCGTCGCCACCCGCAAGGCCGCCACCTTCGCCGCAGGCTGCGCGTCCGCACGGAAGGGGTCTTCGTGCGTCAGCTGGAACTCGCCCTTGGCCGACTCCCTCTCGCTCGTTTTGCGGCGATGCTCCTCGGCTTGGACGAGCAGCGCCGTGGCGCGGGCCCGGGACGCCGCGACCGCCTTGGGCGCCACGCCTTGGTCGAAGGCGAACGGCCACGCCTCGGAGGCGGACTGCAGCGCGTTGACGGCAACGCACTCGGGCCACGACGGCGCTTGCCGCAGATGCGGCGAGGCCAGCATCCCGGAGAGGCGCGACACCACCGGGGAGAGCCCCTCGCAGCCGGCCGCCTCGGGCTGCTCCGGCGTCGACGAACCCTTCGCAAGAGCGCATGCCTCGACGAACCACGACCCCGCCACCAGCAGCGCGCATCGGCGCCGCGCGGCCGCGGCATGCCCCGCCACCGCCTCCTCGCATGCGGCGGCGAACGCGTCCGCCCAGCCGCGTTGCCCATCGTGGCGCGCGCGTTCGAGGCGCAGCAGGCACTCCCAGTCGAACAGCGCGTCCGCGCCCTCGGCGTCCGGCGCGCCGCCGTCGCCGGACGCGTCGCGAAGCCGCAGGGCGGACTCGACGTCCCGCAGGATGTCGTCTTCGCAGGCGCCGGGCAGCACGCGCCGGGACAGGGCCGCTGCCGCCACGTCGCGCCAGCCGGACGCGGAGGAGCGCAGCACGCGCCGGGCGGCCCTCTCGGCCCCTTCCCGGTCCCCGAGCATGGCGCACGCCCACGCCCTCTGTGCCGCCAAGGCGCAGCCCGTCGGTCCATCGGGTGCCTTCGCGCCCTCGGTCAGGCGCACGACGGGAAGGGCGAGGCATTCCGACAGCAGGGACCATCCGTGGCGCGCCGCCCACCTCGACGAGGACGCCTTGTCCGCGCAAACCGCCAGGAACTCCGTCGCCCTGCGCTCCTTCCCTCCACGGCACAAGAGGTCGGCCACGGCGAAGCAGAAGCCTTCGCGCTCTCCCTGCAGCGAGGACCGGGCGAGGACGGCGGGCGACATCCTCGAAAGCGAAACCAGGGCGCCCGGCGCGACGTCGACGCACTCGAACGTCCCCGCGTCGAGGTCGATTCCAAGGTAGGGGAACATGGAGGCGAGATAGGCGACGTCCTCCGCCAGGCGCGCGTCCGGCACCATGGCCGAAAGGTCGCCCACGCGGCCGCAGGAGAGCGCCAGCATGCAGAAGACAACCAGCTCGAGCTCGCCCGGCAGCTCCTCGCAGGCAAGCCCTCGCACGATGGCCTCGACTCCCCTCTCGTCCCACACCAGGCACGCGGCGCGCCCCGACGGCTTCATCCCGTCCGCCTCGCTCCTGGAGATGTTGCCGCGCATCCGCTCGACCTCCACCTCGTCGTCGGAAAGCAGGAGCGCGTTGCCGTCCATGAGAATCTTGTCGAGGTGCCTGGACGAGACCGCGTCGACCGACGGCACGCAGGCGACGACGACCTCGCAGTCCTCGTCGAGCATCCTGTGCAGGAAGCCGTCGAGCGCCTCGGCCCGCGCGGTGTCGAGATGGGGCACGTCGTCGAGCACCACCAGCTTCGGCGCGGCGTCCACCCGCAGGACCTGGTCGGCCAGCGTGCCGTTGTCGAGGTCGCGGATGAAGCACGGCGAATCGCACCGAACCCAGAACACCCCCTCGAACCCGAAGACCACCTGCGCATACTCGTAGGCGCAGGCGCTCTTCCCATACCCCGTGGGCGCGACGAGGAACCTCGGCACGCGCCTGTCGCGCAGAAGCGCGCCCGTCACGTCGGGCCTGAGGTTGTGGCGCAGCCCCACCACCCCGGCCGGGCGCTTGCCCCTGCAGCAGCATTTCTCGATGAATGTCGGCATCGCACGACTCCCGTCTCCCAAAACGTCGGATTCGGAGCATGCTATGCACAACGAGGGCGCGATGCAAAACCTCGCACCGCGCCCCGCATGCCGCATCGTGCCCTCCGAGCGGGCGAACCTATTCGGTTGGTATGGATAAAACCCTATTCGCTGGGTTCAGTCTCGGCGCCGTGCGAGGCGGCGCCCTCTATGATCTTCGCGATGCGGTCGGAGTACTCCAGATTCTCGAAGCCCTCCTCGGCCGCCAGATCGATGACGGGGGCGTCGTTCCACAGCTGCTCGAGCATGTAGTAGTCGCGCGCATCGGGCTGGAAGACGTGGACGACGACGCAGCCGTAGTCGAGGAGCGACCACGAGCCGTCGGTGGACATCTCACGGTTGATGGGCTTCATCAGGCACTTTTCGCGCAGGTCGTCCTCGACCGCGTCCACGATCGCATCGACCTGCCTGGGGTTGGAGGCCGTCGCGATGACGAAGTAGTCGGTCACCCCGATCAGGTCGTGCACCTCCTGGACCATGATGTCGGTCGCCTTCTTGCCGTCGGCCGCCCTGGCCGCACAAATCGCCGCAGCGCGCGACGTCTCAAGCGTTTCTGTCATCGTTCCCGCCTTTTCGCTTTCTTCGTTTTGTGCCTTTTCGCCTCCGCGCGCGAAGCGGCGTAGGCGTTCCATATGGACATGGTATCAGGGTGCACCACGCGATCGCGCCCGATCAGCGAGATCGTCCAGAACTTGTAGACCTCGAAGAACAAGCCGTCGAGCGGGACGCGCCCGACGGCGGAGCGCAGATCGCCCAGTCCTTCGAAGTCGCGGCCGGGCTCTATCGCGTCGGCCACGTAGACGACCATGTCGAGCGGAGCCATGTCGGATGCCGCGGTGGTGTGTCGGTATATCGCCTGCACCACGTCGCCGGGAATCTCCGGATGCTCGCGCGAGAGGGCGACCGCCGCCGTGGGCCCGTGCAGGACCTGCGGAAGGTGCTCGACCACCCACGGGCCCACCTGCTGCTCTATTCCCAGGTCGCGCACGCGCTGGCGTGCCGCCTCGTCGTCGAGCCCCTTGTCCCAATCGTGCAGAAGGCCTGCAAGGCGAGCCTTCCCTTCGTCGAGCCCGTACGTCTGCGCCAGGCTCTTCGCCGTGTCGGCGACGCCCAGGATATGCTGCAGCCGCCTGGGAGAGACGCGCTCCTCCAGTCGGGCGAGCATCTGCCCGTAGAACTCGTCGCCGAGCACGTCAGCCATCTTCGCCTCCTGCGTACAGTCCGTCCTCCTCGATGCGGTCCAAAACGGCGTCGGGCACGAGGTAGCGGACGGACTTTCCTTCGCTCACGCGCCTGCGCACCTCGCTCGACGAGATGTCCAAAAGCGGGGCGTCCACCCATTCCACGCGAAACCCGCGGGCGCGGGCGCGCTCGAGCAGCCGCTCGTCGTCGGGGCGCCCCGGCCTCGCGACGCACACGAACGTTGCCAGCGACGCCAAGGCATCGGCGTCGCGCCAGCCGGGCAGCGTCTCGAGCGAGTCGGCGCCGATGACGAAGAACAGCCGGACCGAACCAGGCAGCACGCCGCGCAGGATGCGCAGCGTGTCGGACGTGTAGGTCACCCCCGGCCTTTCCAGCTCGAGCGAGCTGGCCTCGAAGGCCGGGTTGCCCGCGACCGCCAGGCGGCACATCTCGAGCCGCATGCCCGCATCGGCGAGGCGCTGCTGCTGCTTCATCCAGGGACGAGGGGCCACCACGAACAGCACGCGGTCGAGCCCGCATGCGTCGCGCGCCATCTCGGCGCAGGCAAGGTGTCCCTGATGGATGGGGTCGAAGGTGCCGCCGAACACGCCGAGGTTGAACGCGCCCGCGCCTTGCGCAAGCGACGCGATCGCCTCGAGCCCTTCGTCGGCGGATGCACAGGAGCCCTGTCCTGCCGCCAGGCAGGCGCCCGGCACGGTCGTGGCGTCCATCCTACGGCCGAACCTGCCCGTCGCCGCGTAGCACGTATTTGTAGGAGGTCAGGGCGTCCAGAGCGAAGGGGCCGCGCGCATGCAGCTTCTGGGTGGAGATGCCGATCTCGGCCCCCAGCCCGAACTGGCCGCCGTCGGTGAAGGCGGTCGACGCGTTCACGTACACCGCCGCCGCGTCCACGCCCTTGCAGAAGGCGTCCGCGGCCTGGGCGTCCTCGGTCACGATCGCCTCCGAATGCCGGGTGCCGTAGCGGTTCACGTGCTCGACGGCCTCCTTGACGCCCTCCACGCACTTTACCGCGATCTCGGGCGCAAGGTATTCGGTCGCCCAGTCTTCTTCGGAAGCGGCCGCAAGCAGGGCGTCGTCGAGCCCCGCGGCGCGGGCTATGGCCAGGGCGCGCCCGTCGGCATGAACGACGACGCCGTGGGAAGCGAGCAAGCGCAGCGCCTCGGGAAGGAAGGCGTCCGCCGCCGACGCGTCGACCAGCAGCGTCTCGGCGGCGTTGCACACGCCATAGCGGCGGCACTTCGCGTTCTCGACGATGGCGAGCGCCTTCTCCATGTCGCAGGCTTCGTGCACGTACACGTGGCAGTTGCCCGTGCCCGTCTCGATCACCGGCACGGTGGAATGCTCGACGCAGTGGCTGATGAGCCCGGCCCCGCCGCGCGGTATGAGCACGTCGACGATGCCGCGCAGGGACATGAGCACGTCGGTTGCGGCACGGTCCGTCGTGGTGACGGCGCAGATGGAGTTCTCGGGCATGCCGGCGGAAGTCGCCGCTGCGGCGAGCACGCACGCGATGGCCTCGTTCGACTTCGCGGCGAGGCTTCCTCCCCGCAGGATGCACGCATTGCCCGACTTGATGCAGATGCCGGCGGCGTCGGCCGTGACGTTGGGGCGCGCCTCGTACACCATGGCCACGACCCCGAGCGGGACGGACATGCGCCGCAGCTCGATGCCGTTGGGAAGCATGCGCTCCATCTGCACGACGCCCACCGGGTCGGGCAGCCCGACGAGGTCCTCCAGGGCCGCCGCGATGTCCTCGATGCGTCCCTCGTCGAGCATCAGGCGGTCCAGCAGCGATTCGCTCACGCCCGCCTCCTTGGCGGCGTGCATGTCCTGCGCGTTCGCCGCAAGGATGGCGTCCTTGTCGCTGCGCAGCGCGCCCGCCATGGCGGTCAGGGCCGCGTTGCGCTCGGCACCGTCCTTCAGGGCAAGCTGCGCCGAGGCCTGCTTCGCCGCCTTCGCGATGCCTTCGATCCGATTCCGCAGGATGTCGTCCATCGATGCTCCTTACATCATGGCGCGGCGCGCGGCCGCGGCCGTCATTCGAACACGATCAAGTCGTCGCGGTGCACGACCGGACGCTCCGCCAGATACGAGAGCAGCCGGTTCGCCGCCAACTCCTCGCTGGTCCTCCCCTTCGCGAGCGCGATCTCGTCGCTTCCCGCCGAGACCTTGCCGCGGCCGATCACGAACCCGCGCACGTCCTCGATGTCGACGATGTCGTCCACGTCGAAGCCGCCCTTGACCTCGCTGACCCCCACCGCGAGCAGGGAGCTGCCGCGGCGCAGGAGCGCGCCTTTGGCACCCTCGTCGACGACGAGGCTGCCGCGCGAGCTGTCGCCGAGCGCCAGCCACAGCTTCTTGGGCGTTATCGTGTGCGGGCGCTCGCTGCATGAGAACATGGTGCCAGGGCAGCGGCCCTCGGCCGCGTCGGCGATGGCATGCGGCCTCTTCCCGTTGACGATGGCCATGGGGATGCCGGCGGCCATCATGACGCGCGCCGCACGCACCTTGGTGAGCATGCCGCCCGAGCCCGCGACGCTTCCGGCCCCTCCGGCGACCGCAATGATGTCGGGGCCGATGGCGGCCACCTTGGGAATGAGCCGGGCGCCGGCGTCCTTCGCGGGGTTGGCGTCGTAGAGCCCGTCGATGTCGGAGGCGATCACCAGCAGCGTGGCGTCCACGAGACAGGCGACCAGCGCGGCGAGGCTGTCGTTGTCGCCGAAGCGTATCTGCTCGACCGACACCGTGTCGTTCTCGTTCACGACGGGAACCACTCCCAGCTCGAGCAGCCTGTCGAAGGTGTCGCGGGCATGCAGGTACGACTCGCGGTCTGCGGTGTCGCGCCTGGTCAGCAGCACCAGCGACGTGGCGATGCCGTATTCGTCGAAGGATTCGGCGTAGGCTCCCGCCAGCTCGCTCTGCCCAACCGACGCCGCCGCCTGCAGCGTGGGCATGTCGGAGGGGCGCACGTCTATCCCGAGCCTGCCAAGCCCGCAGGCGATGGCGCCCGACGACACCACGACGACCTGCCAGCCGTCGCCCTTCAACGCCGCAAGCTGCTGCGACAGGTCGCGCAGGTAGGCGTGGTCGATGGAGCTGTCGGACGTGGTGAGCGTCGACGAGCCTATCTTGACCACGAGCCTCTTTCTTTCCACGGAGGCGCCCATCTACAGGTCGAGCTCCCGGTAGACGTCTTCGTCGTCGTCCGCCGCCTCGTAGTCGAACGCGCGGCCGGAGATGCGTATCTCGTCCCCGTTGCGTGCCCCCGCCTCGCGCAGGGCGTCGTCGACGCCAAGGCGCCTCAGGCGGTGCTGCAGGAACAGCAGCGCCTCCTCGTTCTCCCAGTCGGTCTGCACGACCATGCGCTCGACCTGGCGCCCGGCGACCCGGAACGTGCCGGGCTCTTCCTCGAAGACGTCGAAGGCGGCGTTGCGCTCGTCGCGGCGGTGCTGCCACACCTGGTCGTAGCGCGCCTCGGAGGCGGCCTTCTCGCGCGCTTCTTCGCGCAGCAGTCGCACCTTGGTGGCGATCGCGCCCTTCAGCGCCTCGACGCCGCTTCCCGTGAGTGCGCTGGTCCTGCACAGCTTGGGGTCGATGGGGCTGTCCGCGAACTCGTCGCCGCCGGCGGCCGCGACCGAATCCTCGCGCACGCGCCGCGCAAGCCGCTCGAATGCCTCGTCGGTTCCAGGCGCGTCGGCCTTGTTGGCCACCACGATGCGCGGCCGGTCGACCAGCTCGTGCGCATACAGCCCGAGTTCGCGCTTGATCGTCTCGTAGTCGTCGAGCGGGTCGCGCCCTTCGTAGTCGCCCGTCAGGTCGACCACCTGCACGATGACGGCCGTACGCTCGATGTGGCGCAGGAACTCGTGTCCCAGGCCGCGCCCTTCGTGCGCGCCTTCGATGAGGCCGGGCACGTCGGCGATCACGAAGCTGTCGTCGCCGCTGACGGCCACGCCCAGGTTGGGAACGAGGGTGGTGAAGGGATAGTCGGCGATCTTGGGCTTGGCCGCGCTCATGCGCGAGATGAGTGACGACTTGCCGGCGGATGGCATGCCGACGAGCGCCGCGTCCGCCAAGAGCTTCATCTCCAGCTCGACCCAGCATTCCTGGGCAGGCTCGCCAAGCTCGGCGAACGCGGGAGCGCGTCTGGTGGACGTCACGAAATGCGTGTTGCCCCGGCCGCCCATGCCGCCGTCGGCCACGGTGATCGCCTCCCCGTCGTGGGCGAGGTCGGCGATCAGCTCGCCCGGCTGCTTGGCAGCCTCGTCGAACTCGCGCACCACGGTGCCGACGGGCACCCGCAGCACAAGGTCCTCCCCGCGCGCGCCGTGCATCTTCGACCCCTTGCCGTGCGTTCCGCGCTGGGCCTTGAAGTGGTGCTTGAAGCGGTAGTCGACAAGCGAGGACACCGAGGCGTCCGCCTTGAGCACGACGTCGCCGCCATGCCCTCCGTCTCCCCCGTCGGGGCCGCCCTTCGGCACGTGCGCCTCGCGGCGGAACGACATGCATCCCGCCCCTCCGTCGCCGCCTCGGACGAATATGTGAACCTTGTCTACGAACAAAATATGCCTTCTTGCCAAAAAAGCCCCCTGTACATGCTACAGAGGGCTTTGACCATTCGTGCGGGTAAAGCGTTTAGGCTTCGCTGGGAATGACGTGAATCTTCCGCTTCTGGCCCTTGGTGAACTTCAGCGTGCCGTCGCAGAGGGCGAACAGCGTGTCGTCGCTTCCACGGCCGACGTTCTCGCCGGGATGGAAGTGCGTGCCGCGCTGGCGGACGATGACGTTGCCGGTCTTCACGGCCTGGCCGCCGAACATCTTGACGCCAAGTCGCTGAGCGTGGGAGTCACGGCCGTTGCGGGTGGAACCCAGGCCTTTCTTGTGAGCCATGTGCTATTCCTCCGATGCTTTCTCGGCGGCGGCATCCTTCGCCTCGGCGCCTTCGGCGTCGTCGGCCTTCTTCTTGGTTGCAGCCTTCTTGGTCTTCTTGGCGGGCGCGTCGGCGAACTTCTCGGAGCCGACGGAGGCGATCTGGATGCGCGTCATGTTCTGACGATGGCCCTGCAGCCTCTTGTAGTTCTTGCGCTTCTTGAACTTGAAGACGAGGATCTTCTTGTCGCGGAACTGCTCGAGGATGACGGCCTCGACCTTGGTGCCTGCGGCCTTGGCCGGGTCGGCCTCGACCTTCTTGCCGTCGACGATGCAGATGGCGTCGAGCTTGTCGCCCGGTGCGACCTTGTACTGCTTGCCGCCTGTTTTCACTATTGCGTACATGAATGAACTCCTTGGGTGTAAGTAAACGCAACGATGAACTCTACCAATGCGAGGCCCTCGCGTCAATAACGTATTTTGCAAGAAGCGCGGTTTTTTCGACGTGCGACGGGGCGCTAGATCTTCCAGTCGGCCCCGATGATGACCAGGAAGTCGGAGTCGAACAGGTAGTCCCCGTCGTCTTCGACGGCCTTGCCCAGCCCGAACGCCTCGACGATCTGGTCGGCGGCGTCCTCCATTGCGGGGTCCTTGTAGACGACGATGGTCTTCTCGTAGTCGAAGTTGTCGGCGTTGCCGAGGTCGAAGTTCTTGTACCCCATGGACTCGAGCACCGTCTGGGCGTCCGCGCACACGCCGTCGGTGCCGCTGCCGTTGCGGATGCGCAGCGTGGCCGCGCGGTCGACGCTGTACTCCCCCGACAGGGCGCCCGTCCCCGCCGAGGCGATGACGGTGCCCGTCTGGTCGTCGATCTTGTCCTCGGCCGTGGGAGGAAGCCCGGCGTCGACGCGCTTCATCATCTCCTTCCACGCGTCCTCGTCGACGACCTCGTACCAGACGTCGTCCTCGTACGAGGACGTGGTGGGCACGACGGCCGTGTAGATGTCCGTACCGGAGTCGATGCCGCGCATGCTCTGCGCGATGCCGACGATGGAGTCGATGCCCATGTCGGTGACCACGCAGTCGGCGAGCGACTGCACGGTGCCCGCGATGGTAATGGCGTCGGAGGCGAGCAGCTTCTGGGCGATGGCGGACAGCACGAGGCGCTGGTTCGCCGCGCGGTAAAGGTCGCCGCTTCCGTAGTCGTCGTAGGCATGGCGCGAACGCACCAGGATGAGCGCGTCGGCGCCGGAGAGGTTCTGCACGCCCGGAAGCAGGTGGCCCCCGGCCTCGTCGTCGTCGATCTCGATCGGCACGTTCACCTCCACGCCGCCGAGCGCGTCGACCACGCTTGCGAACCCATCGAGGTTGATCTCGGCGTAATGGGATATGGGCACGCCTGCCAACTCGGAGACGGCCTTGACGGCAAGCGTGGGCCCGCCGAACGCATGCGCGGAGTTGATCTTGTCCTCGCCGTGCTCGCCAAGGTCCACCTTCGTGTCGCGCGGAATGGACACGATTGCGACCTTCTTGCCCTTCGGGTCGATGCGCGCGAGCATCATGGAGTCGCTTCGGTAGGTGCCGGCGAAGTAGTCGTCATCGTCGCGCGCGTCGGAACCGTCGACGCCCAAAAGCAGCACGTAGAAGGGGTCCTCCGGGGCGTCCACCGGCATCAGGGCGTCGAAGAGCGACGAGTCGAGGCCGCTGGAGAGGCTGCGCGATATGTTGTTCATGTAGGCGAACGCGAGGCCGCCGGCCACGAGCACGATGGAGAGCAGCGAGACCGCGAGTATCCCCAGCACCTTGTTGCGCTTCCGGCGCTTGTGCAGGCTCCTGACGGCGTCTGATTCGAGGTAGGAGTCGGACGTGATGCGCGCGTAAGCGCTCGTGTCCGCAGGCGGGATCTTCAAGTCGTCGTACTCGGCGGAGTGTTCGGTGCGAACCCGCGGCGTTGACCGGATGTCCATCTGGGACGACATCGGAGAGTAGCGGGGCGAGCGCGCGTGTCCGTTTCGTTTAGCCATAAGCCTTATTTTGCCATTCCAGGCGCCTTCCGCGGAAGGGATTCGGTCCTCTTGCGAAAAACACCATAAGTCGCATCGGAAGCCTACGATGGTATCGCAGGCGGCTGGCCCGTGTCCAGCATGCGCTTCAGGTCGTCCTCGCCAAGGACGGGAACGCCCAGCTTGACGGCCTTGTCGTACTTCGAGCCTGCGGCCTCGCCGGCAATCACGTAGCTCGTCTTCGCCGACACGCTGCCCGAGGTCTTGGCGCCCAGCGCCTCCAGGGCCTCCGACGCCTCGGGACGCGTCATGCCCAAGCCCGACAGCGAGCCGGTGAGCACGAAGGTGAGCCCGGAGAGCGGCTTCTCGCCCGGGCCTGCGTCCGGCTGCGCGGCCTGCATGGCGACCCCGGCGCGCGCCAGGCGTTCGATGACGTCCACGTTGTCCGGCGTGCGCAGGAACTTCCAGATGCCGCGCGCAACCTTCTCGCCGATGCCGTAGACGCCGACGAGCTCCTCCTCGCTGGCCGCCGCAAGCGCGTCCATGGAGGGGTACGCCTCGGCGATCTGCCTGGCGGTGTTCTTGCCGACGTGGCGCATGCCGAGCCCGTTCAGCACGCGGTGGAAGTCGCGCCCCTTGGAGTCCTCGATGGCGCACACCAGCTTCGCCGCCACCGTGCGGCCCAGCTTGATGGGCTTGTCGTCCTTGCTCAGGCGCCCCGTGTCCAGGTTGGCGAGCTCGTCCTCGGTCAACGTGTAGAAGGCGACGTCGCCGAGGCGCCCGACCTCGACGAGCCTGCCGACGATCTCCTCCCCCATGCCGTCGATGTCCATGGCCTCGCGACTGACCCAATGCAGCAGCCGCTCCAGAGACTGCGCCGGGCAGTCGATGGATATGCAGCGAAGGGCCGACTCGCCCTCCTCGCGCACGACCGGCATGCCGCAGCTCGGGCACGTCTTGGGAGCCTCCCACGCGCAGGCGCCTTCCGGACGCAGGGCCAGGATGGGACCCACGACCTCGGGGATGACGTCGCCCGCCTTGCGCACGACGACGGTGTCGCCGATGCGCACGTCCTTCCTATGCACCTCGTCCTCGTTGTGCAGGGTGGCGCGCGCGACGGTGGAGCCGGCGACGTAGACGGGCTCGAGCTCGGCCACGGGGGTCAGCACCCCCGTGCGGCCCACCTGCACCGTGATGTCGCGCATGACCGTCGTCTTCTCCTCGGGAGGAAACTTGTAGGCGATGGCCCACCGCGGGGCGCGCGAGGTGAACCCCATGCGCTGCTGCACCTCGAACGAGTCGACCTTCACCACCACGCCGTCGATCTCGTAGGGCAGCTCGCCCCGGCGCTCGAGCGATTGCGCGCAGAAGTCAAACACCTCCTGGCGGCTTTCGCACAGCCGGACGTCGGGGTTGACGTGGAACCCGGCCCCCTTCAGCCACTGCAGCAGCTCCCACTGGGAGCCGACGCGCAACGCGCTGGCGTCCCCGACGGCGTATATGAATGTGGACAGGTCGCGCATGGAGGTGATGGCCGGGTCCTTCTGGCGGATGGATCCGGCGGCGGCGTTGCGTGGGTTGGCGAAGGGCGACTTTCCCTCCGCCTCGGCGGCGAGGTTCAGCGCGTCGAAGCTCTTCCGGGGCATGTACACCTCGCCGCGGAGCTCGACGGGCGCGGCGGCGTCGAGCATCCCCTCGGCCGCCTGGGGGCGCAGCCTCAAGGGAACGTCCTTGACCGCGCGCATGTTCGCCGTGATGTCCTCGCCCGTGGTGCCGTCTCCCCGAGTCGCCGCGCGCACGAGCCTGCCGTCCTCGTAGGTCAACGCTATCGACGAGCCGTCGATCTTCAGCTCGCAACACAGCGGCGGCATCTCGCCGACGACCTCCGCCACGCCGTCGATCCAGCGCCCCAGCTCCTCGACGTCCATGGCGTTGTCGAGCGAATACATGCGTTCCTGGTGCGCGACGGGGCTGAACTGCTCGCCGACGTATCCGCCGACGCGCTGGGTGGGACTGTCGGAAGTGACCAGCTCGGGATGGTCGCGCTCGAGCTCGCGCAGCTCGCGCATGAGCGAGTCGAACGCGGCGTCCGTGATCTCGGGAGCGTCGAGGGCGTAGTAGAGATAGGTGTGGCGCTCGACCTCGTCGCGGAGGGCCTCGATGCGCGATGCAGCGTCAGTCATGGATTGCCTTCGTTCTCTATTTTTCCAACATGCTGCTTCTCATCTCGAGAATATTGTCTATAATAATCGAAGATACGAGCATGCACGCTTGTGGCTGAATACGTTGAAAAGGAGCTTTTAAATGAATGAAGGGCTGAACCTCCCGCGCCTGCAAAGCCTGAACGACTGGATCGTCACCAAGTCTGACATCGACAACATGACCGAAACCGAGCTCATCGATGTCGTGAAGGAGCAGAAGGTCAAGGTCATGATCACCGACGGCGACGTCTCCACCGTGATCATCTCGCCCGACCTGTACAACACCTTCGTCAGCACGGTCGAGAAGTACGCCGCCTCCCGTGGCGCGTCCGCAGACATCGACTAGTCTCCGAACAACAAAGCTTCGTTGAAACGGCCCGCGATTGCGGGCCGTTTTTTTGTTGCCTGCGCGTCTTCGCGCGGCGGATGCAAGGCAAGGCTCGACGAGCAAGGAAAAGCAGCCGAGCATCTGCCCGGCGTCGGGCTTTCCTCCGCGAAACGGGACGGGCTACAGGTTGCTGATGTCCCAAAGCCCGGTCAGCAGCGATGCCGCGACCAGCACGCACAGAACGGCGAGCACGATGAGCACGATGCCGAGCGGGCTTTCCTTCGCCTGCGGAGGAACCCGGTTGGGGTCGCGCTTGGGCTTCGCTTCCTTCGCAGTGCGAGGATGCTCGACCGGTTGCGAAGGCGCAGCCGGGTATGCGGAGGAAGGGGCGGGAGGCGTGGGCGGCGCGTCCGGCCTGGGCGGGTTCTGCATGGGTTGCGGGTTTCCAAGGTCCTGGGAAAACGCCTGCGGGCGGGGCCGCATGCGCTCGCCTGCTTGGCGCGGCCCTCTGGCAGGCGCCTGGGCTCCGCGGGGCTGTTGCTGCATGGCCGGCCGAAGGGGCTGCGAGCTCGCCCTGGTCGGCTGCGCAGATGCCGGACGGGGCTGCTGGGCGAGCCTCTGCGACTGGGAAGGCTCGGGGCCTGGGTCCTTCCTGGCGAACCGCTGCGACTGCGACGGCTCGGGCTCCTTCTGGGACACCTGCGGGCGGGGCCTCGAGGAGCCCTGCATGCGCTGCTGCATCGAAAGCGGCGCGGTGGCGGCCTGGCGTTGGGCCTCCTGCTCCTGCGCCCGACGTCGGGCGGCCTCTGCTGCGGCCTGCGCCTCGGCGGCTACCTCTTCCTGGCGGCGCCGGACCTGCTCCTGCATGGCGAGGCGGCGGCGTTCGATCTCGTCCGCGGCGCGGCGCTTCTCCTCGGCGGCAGAGGCCGCGTCGCCGATGTCGCGCATGTCGTTCGCGTTGGGAATGACCGGCTGCGCCTGGGCACGCGCCGGCTTTTCCTCGGGGGCGTCCTCCTCCGACGCAGCCAAGGCGGCCGCGCGCATCTTCTGCTGCTCGAGCTCGCGCTTCCACTCCTTGGAGCGCAGGCTCTTCTCGCGCTCCTGCTCCTCGCGGGCGCGCTCGCGCTCGGAGGAGGCCCGGGCCTTCCGCGCCGGCTTGCTCTCCGGGGCGAGGATGTCGATGAGGATGTCGCCGTCGATCACGGCAGGCTTGTCGCGCCTGGGCTTCGGCTCTGCGACCGAGAAGCCGAGGGCGGACAGCAGCTCGTCTTCGGACATTGGGTTCTTTGAAGTCTCGCTCACTTCGCCTCCCTGTTACTTTCCAAGCACGACCAGATCGGACACGCTGTAACGAAGCGCGTTCTCGTATTCGTCCCTGCTGAGATGCAGCCCGCTGTTGTCGATCGTGTCGTCCGCGTTCACCCCGTTCAGCGAATCGAGCCTGAAGCTCGACCCGTAGTCCCTGGCGAGGTTGTCCGTGAACGTCTTCGCGGATGCCTCGTCGGGAAACGTCATGCGCATCTCGGACGACTGGCAGTCGCCGTTGGCCTGGAACGTCACCGTCTCTTCCACCTGGTACCGCACGCCGCTGGCCGTGTTCGCCGAGTACTGGTACACCACGGTGCCCGAAAGGTCGCCGGTGCCGGTGCCGTTGGCCGAGGAGGCCGCAGCGGACGACGATGCCGCGGACGAGCTGGAGCTTGCGCCGGACGAGCCGTTCGAGCCTTGCGGAGTGACGGGAACGGTCTTGGTCTCGATGCTGATCTGGGGGACGACGCCCTGCTGGGAAAGCACCAGGTAGGCGCCCACGCCGGCGCAGAGCAGCACGACGATGGCGACGATCGCGACGATGATGCGCCTGCGCGCCTTGCGGCCCGATTCCGACTTGCGCATGCCCTCCTCGATGGACACGGGAGGCTTGTCGAACATCGTGCTCTCCTCGATGGCCTTCGGATCGAGGAGCGGGTCGCCCACTTTCGACGTGGAGGACGCGGGCTGCTGGGAGGCAGGCTGCGGGGCAGCGCCCGCGCCGGCGGACGACGACTGAGCCTCCTGCGTGGAGGCCTGGGGCTGAGGGGCTGCGGAATGGGTCGCCTGGGGCTGCCCGGCCTGCATCGATGCGGCCTGCTGCACCGCCTGCCGAGGACCCTGCAATGTCTGCGGGTATGGCCCTTGGGGCTGCGCAGACTTGACCTGCATGCTCCCAAAGGCCGCATGCATGCGAACCTGCTCGGCCCGCGCCGCCGCGGATGACGCGACCGCCTGCATGGTGCCGGTGGACGACGGCGTCTGCGACATCGCCGGGCGCTGCGTGGGCTGCATGCCCGACGCGGCCGACTGCGGAGGGATGCTGCCGGCGCCAGACGGCCCGACGGGAGCGAACTGCCCGGTCGGCTGACGCATCTGGCCGGCGCCTTGGACCTGCTGCGAAGGCCCAGGAGAAGACATGCCTCCTTGCTGGGCGAGGTGTTGCGCACCTTGGGCGGGAGAGGCGATGCCTTGCTGCGAGGCAGCGAAGCCGCCCCTCTGTCCCTGGGGCTGCTGCGCATGCTGCTTCTGCTGCACCGCGTAACCTTGTTGCGCCGGCGCGGCGCTCTGATGCATCTGAGCCTGGGCGGCCGACCCGTCAAGGGGCTGGAACGAACCCGTCTGCGCGGCAGGATGCTGCTGTGACGCCTGGTGGGCGGCAGCCGCCTGCAAGGGACCCGTCGCCTGCATTGCCTGGGCTGTCTGGCGGGGATTCGCCTGCCTCTGGGCAGAACCCCTTCCCATGGCGCGGGCGGCGCCTTGCTGCATGGCTGCCTGCTGCCCGGCGTAGGGCTGCTGCGCCTGCCTGCCTGCCGGCCGATGCTGCAAGGGCTGCTGGCTTGCTTGCTTCTGGGCGGCGTTGTGCTGCGCGAGCAGGTCGTTCTGGATTTGGGCCAGGTTGCTGCGAGGGTTCGCGCTTTGCCCGAAGGACAGAAACTGGCCTGCCGGGTATCCGGGATGCAGCGATGCCGGATGTCCTTGCATCGCCTGCTGGATGTCGGACTTGCGGAACACGGGGATGACGAAGGGGGCGATCTCCTCGTCCTCGTCGCCTGCCTCCTGGCCGGAAAGGCTCTGCTTGGCCAGCCCCGACTCGGAGGCGGATATCACCTCGGAGGGGTACTGGTCGTAGTCAGGCTGCCTGCGCAGATGCCCCATGGGCGCGCCTGCGCCGCGGGGCCGGGCTCCTTGCTGGGGCCCTCCGCCCGGCATGGCGCCGTTGGCGGGCAAGGCTGCGCCGGGCGCGGCCTCTTCCTCGGGAATCACATTGATGTGAACGTACGGCAGCTTGCCGTTCTTCTTTTTCTTCTTCTTGCCCATTCTTCAATCAGTCGCGTCGGAACGATGCACGGCGCGAACGTGTTCCCCAGGCACGTCGCAGGCCGAGAGCCGTTGGTTTTACCATTGATGAATTATACACGTGAAGGTAATCGATGCATCCCTGGCGGCTGCATCGCCAAATCAACAGATATGGGCAATCGCCGCAGGAATGGCCTCGGCGACGTCGGAGGCGCAGACGGAGACCTCCCCCAGCGCGGCCGCCGCGATCGAGCCCGCGCGCGCATGGAGCACCGCGGCGAGCTCGGCCGCCTTGCCAGGGGCGAGCCCTTGGGCCAGAAGCGCCACCACCATGCCGGCGAGCACGTCGCCCGTCCCGGCCTTCGCGAGCGCGGGCGTCCCCTTCCTCATGGCGCGCACCACGTCGTCGGCGCCGTCGTGGGGCATCTTGCTGCGCGCGATGAAGGTGACAGGGCCCTTGAGCAGCACCGTGGCGCCGTAAGCGTCTGCCAGCTGCTGCGCGAACCGGGCGCCGTCCTTGCGTTGCAGGTCTTCCTTCGGCGGCCTCATCCTGAAGGGGTCGCCCAGCCTTCGCGCCTCGCCGAGATGCGGCGTGACCACCGTGGCGAGGCCCGCCTCGGCGCGCAGCGACGCGATGGTCCTGCCGGCCTCGGAGGCAAGCGCCGCGACCGCGCCGCCGTCGACCACGACGGGATTCGCGCACAGCCGCAGGACGTCGAGCACCATGGGCGCCTCGTCCGGCACGCCCTCGAGCCCGGGTCCCACGAGGCAGGCGGCGGGACGCGCCGGGTCCGCGTCGTCAAGCCGGGACGCGGCAGGCGTCCAGCCGTCCCACGAGCGGGCGACGACGTTCGGGTTGGCGCGCACCACCTGAAGCGACTCGGGCGCGCACACGACCTCGACGTATCCCGCGCCCATGCGCAGCGCGGCGAGCGACGACAGGCAGGCGGCGCCGGGATAGGCCGCGGCGCCTCCCACGACGACGGCCTTCCCGCGCGAGTACTTGTTCGCGTCCTTGTCGGGGAACGGGACGTGCCGTGCGAGCTCCTTCGCCTTGGCGCACTTCTTCAGCCTGACGGTCATCAGGCGACGTCCTTCGGGGCCGGGGACAGGTCGTCGAGCATGCTGCGCGTCTCCTTGAACTGCTTGGCGAGCTCGGCGGCCGGGTCGAGGCGCTTCTTTGCGGCCACGGTGGAGTCGCGGGTGATCGCGATCACGCACGCGACCGCGTCGTTTTCGGTGTGCGAGATCGACAACGGCATGTCGGTGATGCCCATCGATTCGGCCTTCTCGGCCGCCTTGCGGTGGAGCAGCAGCAAAGGGCGTCCCTTGGCGTTGTTGGAAACCTCGACGTCGGCGAAGCCGATGCCTTCGGCGAAGCCCGTGCCGAGGGCCTTGACGGCCGCCTCCTTCGCGGCGAACCGCGCCGCGAGGTGGACGGCGGGGTCGGCGTGGCTATCGCAGTACTCGACCTCGCCCTGCGTGAACACGCGCGAGACGAAGCTCGGCGTGCGCGCGAGTATGCGCCTCATGCGGTCGATTTCGACGATGTCGACGCCGAGCCCGACCTGCCCCGTCGGGGCGTCGATCGACAAGGCGTCGTCTATTGCGGCCTGGGCCTTCTTCGAGCGTGCCATGATGCCTCCCTATTCCACCGTGACCGACTTGGCGAGGTTGCGCGGCTGGTCGACGTCACAGCCGCGCAGAATCGCGATGGACCGCGCCAGCAGCTGCAGCGGGACGCTGGCGGTGATGGCGGAGAACGCATCTCGCACCGCGGGCACGTAGATGACGTGGTCGGCATGCCGCCGTATCTCGGCGTCGCCTTCCGACGCCACGGCGACCACCAAGGCCCCGCGCGCCTTGCACTCCTGCAGGTTCGAGAGGACCTTCTCGTAGGTGGGGCTGTTCGTCGCGATGGCGATGACCGGGAAGCCGTCCTCTATCAGCGCGATGGGGCCGTGCTTCATCTCGCCCGCCGGATAGGCCTCGGCGTGCAGGTAGCTGATCTCCTTCAGCTTGAGCGCGCCCTCGTTGGCGACCGCGGCGCCCATGCCGCGCCCCACGAACAGGGCGCTCTTCGCGTCGCGGCAGGCAAGTGCCGCCTCCTCCACCGACGACGCGTCCGCAAGGATCGCCTCCACCTGTTCGGCCGTGTCGGCAAGCTCGCTGAACAGCAGGCGGATCTGGCCCGTGGTCAGCTTGCCCTTGGACTGCGCGAGCAGCATGGAGAGCAGCGTGAGGGAGACCACCTGGCCGAGGAAGCTCTTGGTGGAGGCCACCGCGATCTCCTTGTTGGCCTTCGTGTAGATGACGCCCACCGACTCGCGGGCGACCGTGGAGCCCACGACGTTGGTGATGCCGAACACGCGCGCGCCCTTGATGCGGGCGTCGCGGATGGCGGCGATGGTGTCGGCGGTCTCGCCGGACTGCGACACCGCGACGACGAGGGTCGTGGGCGTGATGATGGGGTTGCGGTAGCGGAACTCGCTGGCCACCTCCACCTCGGTGGGAATCTGCGCCCAGGTCTCGATGAGGTTCTTGGCGATGAGCCCGGCATGGTAGCTCGTGCCGCACGCGATGATGTAGACCCTGTCGATCAGGTTCAGCTCCTCTCGCGTGAGGGACAGCTCGTCGATGGTGAGCTCGTCGCCCACCAGGCGACCCGCCAGCGTGTCTCGGATGACGCGCGGCTGCTCGTGGATTTCCTTCAGCATGAAGTCGGGGTAGCCGCCCTTCTCCGTCAGGTCGGCGTCCCAGTCGATGTGGGTATGCCGGGGGCTCGCCGTGCGCAGGCCGTCGCCTGCAGGCTCGAAGAACATGATGCCGTCCTTCGACAGCTCGGCGAACACGCCGTCCTCCATGATGCAGACGTCGCGGGTGTGGTCGATCATGGCGATGACGTCGGAGGCCATGTGCGCGCCGTCGGAGGCCATGCCGACGACCAGCGGGGAGTCCTTGCGGGTGGCGACGATAAGACCCGGCTCGCTCTCGCAGACCACGGCGAGGCCGAACGAGCCAACGAGGCGCGACGTGGCGGCATGCACCGCCTGCAGCAGGATGCTGGGCTCCCCTTCGGCACGACGGGCCGCCTCGTCGTGGGGGCGCCTGTGCCCTTGCGCGTCAGAGAGCGCATCGCGTTCGGCCGCGCGTTCGGCGAGCTGCAGGTATGCGTCCTCCACCAGGTGCGCGATGACCTCGGAATCGGTCTGGCTGCGGAACACGTGCCCGCAGGCCTCGAGCTCGTCGCGCAGCTCCGCGAAGTTCTCCACGATGCCGTTGTGCACCAGCGCGATCTCGTTGCCGCACGAGGGGGGGGGATGGGCGTTGGCTTCGGAGGGCTTGCCGTGCGTGGCCCACCTCGTGTGGCCGATTCCGCACGTTCCCTCCACGTCGAGCGCGGACAGCGTCTCCTCGAGGCTCGCAACCTTGCCCATGCGGCACACGACCTCGATGCCGTGCGGCCCCTCTATGGCGACGCCGGCCGAGTCATACCCGCGGTACTCGAGACGTTTGAGGCCGTCCACCAGGATGGCTTCCGCCTCGCGAGTGCCGACATATCCGACGATTCCGCACATAAGGCCCCCTACCGTTCCGTTTGGGTGAAGATGATATCAGTTGACGGCCCGCATCGGCGCGTCGAGGGCGTGCGGTGGCGATGCGGCGGGGCGAGCGTTCCCGCGAATGTTTGCACATTGAGCCTAATTACAGCCGCCGATTAGTGTCGGTTATGAAATAATCTTCGAACAGGAATGGTCGGTGGCCGGAGAAGGCCGCACGACCGCGCAAGGAAACCAACCGCGAGAGGGAACCAATATGTGGAGCGGCTGCCATCCCAAATCGGACGAAGACCTCAAGGAATGCTCCGAGCTCGGAAAGTCTCTCAGCAGGCTCTCCCAGCCCACCATCCTCACGCTGCTCGCCCAAAGCGGCGAGCCCATGCACGGGTACAGCATCGTCCAGAAGGCGGCAAGCTCCCCCATGTTCGGCGGCAAGAAGCCCGATGCGACGGGCGTCTACCGCGCCATGAAGCGCATGGAGGAGGCAGGGCTCGTCACCTCCGAATGGGCGACCCCTGCGGAAGGCGCGGCCAAGCGCATGTTCTCGCTGACCGACAAGGGGCTGCACTGCCTGCGCCGCTGGGTTGACGCGCTTGCCTGCTACGAGCTCACGATCGAGGAGCTGCGCGGCCAGGCCTGCACGGCCTTGGGCATCGACGTGCCGCCCACGCCCGAATGCTCGGGCCACGTCAAGGAAGACTAGCCCTCCGCTACAAAAGCCTCATGGGCAGCGGGGCGCATTCCGCCTTCATGGCGCACTCGGCGCAGCCTTCGGTCTGCTCGTCGTCGACCGCCTCCCATGCGCAGGCGACGAACCCCAGCCTCTCGTAGAACCCCACCGAGCTTCCGCGCGACACCAGGCGCAGCTCGCCGTGCTTGGCATGCGCGTCCTCGACGAGCGCGCGCCCCACGTCGTAGCCGCGCCACGAGGGATGCACGACGATGGGATAGACGTGCGCCACGCCGTTTCGGCCGTATGCTATCTGGACGAACCCGACGGGCTCGTCGGACGCGTTGGCGGCCACGGTGACGCCTTCCACGCCGTCGAGGTCCGCCATGCCTTCGGCGGCGCAGTAGGAATCGAGCCACGGCTTGTCGTCCGGCCTCGCGGCACGCAATGTGAACAGGTTATCCATACATGACATTAGAACACATCCAGCGGCGCATCGGCGCGACGACGATGGGGGGGGGTCAGGCCCATCGTCCCGCCCAGGCCCGCGGCCCTATGCCGCGAAGCCGACGAGTCCGGCAGGCTTCGCGCTCGGCCTCCACGAGAAGTCCTCGGGCAGCAGCGTCGTCAGGTCGGCGACCTCCTGCTCGTCGAACGCCCTCTCGGAGCCGTCGCCGCCCATTGCTTCGGCCAGGCGCACGCTTTGGCTCACGAGCGCGTCTTCGAAGAGGTTGCGGACGAAGCGCGCGTTGCCGAACCCGCCGTCGCGCATGGCCGACTCTATCGCGCGGCGCGCCTTCGCGTCCACGCCTTCCGCGAGCGCATACCCCTGGCCCTCGGCCATGTGGTGCAGGATCTCGACCAGCTCGTCGGCGCTGTAGTCGGGAAACACGACCTGCGACTTCACGCGCGACCGGAAGCCGGGGTTGATGGAAAGCAGGTCGTCGATCTCGTTCGTGTAGCCTGCGAAGATGACCACGACCTCGTCGCGGAGCTTCTCCATCTGGTCGATGAGCGCGTTGATCGCCTCGTCGCCCGGCCCTCCCTTCGCGGCGTCGATCAGCGAGTACGCCTCGTCGATGAAGACCACCGACCCCCGCGCCTTGCTGAAAAGGTCCTCCACCTTGGGGGCCGAGCCGCCGACCGCCGACGTCACGAGGTCACGCCGGCTGCACTCGTAGAAGTCGCCGACGGAGAGCACGCCCTCCTCGCGGAGGATGCGCCCCACGATGCGCGCCACCTCCGTCTTACCGGTGCCGGGATTGCCCTTGAAGGCCATGTGCATCGGAACGAACGGCGCATCGAGGCCCGCGTCGCGCTTCACCTTCTGCATCCTGGCGAAGTCCATGCGCGCCGACACGGCCTTCTTGATCCCCTCGAGGCCGACGAGCGCTTCCAGCTCCTCGCGCCCCGTTGTGGCAGCGTCCTTCCTGACCACTCCGGCCTCGGCCGCGGCGCGCTCGATGTCCTCAAGCGTCATGGTCCGCAAATCGTCGAGCGACAGGTCCGCCTCCCCGCCTTCCTTGAGCAGCTTCGCCAGACGCACCTGCTGGGCGCCGACGGCGTCCTCGAACAGCTTGCGGACGAATCGCGCGTTGCCCTGGTCGTCGCGCTTGCCGCAGCGCTCCATCACGTCGCGGACGACCCTCTCGACGCCGTCGCCCATGACCACCTGCTGGCGCTCGCACATGAACGCGAAGATGCGCCTGAGCTCCTCGGTCGTGTAGTCCGGGAACACGATGGTCGTCTGGACGCGCGACCGAAAGCCGGGGTTGCTGTCCAGCAGCGCGTTCATGTGCCCCTCGTACCCGGCCAGGATGACGACCGTGCCGGCGCGGTTGTTCTCCATCTGCGCGATGAATTCGGTCACCATGCCGGGAACGCCCGCCATCCCGTACGCCTCGTCCACGAACAGTACCGAGCCCGCGGCGGCCTCGAATGCCTTCTCCACGTTGAATCCGGAGCCGCCCGACACCGTCACCAGGCGCCCCTCGCTCAGGATGCCCTTGTCCTTGAGGATTTCGGCGTACAGGCGCGCGACCTCCGTCTTCCCCGTCCCCGGGGCTCCCATGAAGGCCATGTGCATGGAGAACGGCTCCCGCGGCAGGCCCTTCTCCATCAGGCGCTGGCCCATCTCCACGCGGAGGATGATGTTGCGGACGTGCTCCTTCACCCCCGAAAGGCCGATAAGGCCCTCGAGCCTGTCGATCGCGGCCGCCCCGGCGTCCTCCCCTTCGAGATTGATGGCCTCGTCGATCGCGTCGGCGTACTGCGGAAACGCCCGGCGTGCGTCGTGGTACGCCGCCCATTCCTCGAAGATGTCCTCCAAATCCGTCCTGCGGCTGGCGCGCATGCGCTTCGAAAGCAGCGCGCCCATGTCGGCATCCGCCTCCATTCCGCGGGCACGGGCCATTTCCTTCATGCGCTCGAGGTTCTGCTCGTACGGCGCGGACCCGGCGTCCGTGCCGGAGTCCTTCCCTATCAGCACGACCGGCTTGCCATAGCGCTTGCGAAGCCGCATCACCATGTCCTTCTTGCCCTCGGGCACCGAGAACACGACCTGCGTCCTGCACTCCACGTCCTCGAGCAGATCGAGCAGCTTGGCGAACAGCGCATAGGCGGCCACGTCGTAGCCTCCGCTGGCCTCGAACGCTCCGTAGCGGATCACCAGTATGTTGCCCTCGATCGCGCGCATCAGCTGATGGTTGAGAAGGACGCTGCGGTCGGCGTCCGCGTCGCGCATGGGCCAACGCATGTAGTTGTCGACGTCTATGGCGAACACGTGGCCCGAGTCGATGCGGCCTGCGCCCATCAAGGCTCCCAGCAGTATGCCTATCGCCTCGTCGGCGTCGAAGGGGGCGTTGCCTTCGACGACGTAGGATATGGGCGCGAACGCAGCGCCCCGGGAATTCGCGGCCCCCTCGGAGGCGGCGGGCAAGACGGGCGCGAAGATGTGCTCGAGCTCGGCGCCCAGGCTGTCCGCGTAGCGCGAATCGGACGCAAGGCTCGTTGCCGCGTCCCGGTCGAGCGGCTTGCCCACGATGCGTTCCTTCAGGCCGCCGCCGGTGCGCGCGGCGAACGTGTAGGCGTTGGACAGGTTCAGCTGGGCCTTGATCTGGCCCTCGTCGAACGCGCAGCACGAAAACCGGTAGATGTCGTCCATGAAGCAACCTTCGATGGTGCATTCCTCGATGCGCGTTTGAACCAGGTCGCGCAGCCCCCAGATTCGCAGGGCATGCTCCATGTGCCCCTGCGCCGTGCCTTCGGCCATCGAGCCGTCCTTGGCGACGAGCACGATGCAGAACCTCTCGGGGGCCTCCTCCGAGTAGCCGTTCCTGCGGTAAGGAAGGGCAAACACCCGGTCGTCGAACTCGTCATGGATGGGCTCGAGCGCATCGGTCCACGAAACCGACTCCTCCGACGTGTAGAAAGCTCTGAAGTAACGCATGGCATACCCCCTGGTCGACCTCGCTCTTTTCTCTTTTACAAGGTCGATTATGGCACCGGGGTGGCATGTTTTTATCCCATGGCTTTCCAGACAGGCGTCCCGAGGCGCAGCGGCGCAAGCCGTCAAAGGCCTACGCGCCGTTGATCGACTCGTCGGCTGACTGCCTCTCCGCGAGGCCGACAGCCCCCGGCTCGCCCGCATACATGCCGCAAACGGCGCGCCCGGCGTCCGCCAGCACCTCGCGCAGCTCGGGCGGCGAGAGGACCTCGACGCTGCGGTAGTACTGCAACGCCCAGAAAAGCACGGAGTACAGCGCCGCCCTCAGCTCCACGTCGATTGTGTCGACCTGCTCGTTTTTGAAATGCACGCTGGGACCGAACTGGTCGAACAGCGTGTGGAGGGCGCGCTTGTTGATGCGCAGGACCACGTTCAGCACCTTGCCCGACATCGCGTAGGCATGCTGCTCGCGGAACCTCGCCACGTCGGCCCTCGCCGCCCCCGCGTCCACGACGCCGTCCTCGTCGATGCGCACGTCCAGCATCAGGTCTATCCTGAACTTGTACTCCTCCTCGCCGCCGGCGTAGTGCGCCAGCAGGTAGTAGTGACCCTTGGATATCAGAAGCTGCATGGGGACGACGTTGTGGACCTTGCGCTGTTCAGGCGCGCTCCCCTTGTGCAGCCTGCCGTCCGTGCCGAAGGCTCCCAGCACGAACTCGACGCGCCTGCGTCTCCGTATCGCCTCGTTGAGGACCTCGACGTTCAGGAAGAAGTCGTTGTTCACGACCGAGGCGTGCCCGACTCGTTCGATGCCCGGGACCACGATCTTCTCGGGGGACAGGGGCAGCAGCTTTCCGACGAGGTCCTTGACGTGGTTCTGCGGGATGACCGGCGACGCGATGACGGTGTCCACGAGCATGCGCACCTCGCTGGGCTCGAATTCCGACGCGTCCGCCCAGCGCCACCCGCGGCGCAGCACCTGCTTCTCCCCCCGGGATGACGCGCCTGCCGCCGCGTTGCGCTCGCCTTCCAGGTATTCGAGCCTGAAGCCCAGCTCGGGATGGTCCATTGAGGCATCGTGAAGACGCGTCAGGTTGTCGCCGACGGCCTTGACCTGGGTGTCGATCCCGTAGTCCTGCTCGAGGAAGCCGACGATCTGCCGGCGGGTGAGGTAGCGGTTGCCCTCGCCGTCGCGCTCGACGCCTTCCGGCGCATGCCTGCGGAGCACCTCCAATATGTAGAAGGGCCAGAGCTTCTTGTCCACCGGCGTCGGCTTGCGTGCGCCCGCCTTCGCGCTGCTGCCGGAGGCTTTCGCCTGCGAAGCCTTCTTGCCGGTGGTGGTCGTCGCCATCGCGAACTCCTTGGAACCGTGGCGCGGGCCGACGGATCGCCGCCGAGCGCCTTCTGGACAATTGCCTACGAGCCGAAGATGCGGTGACGCAGCGCCTGCATGCGCCCGTCAAGGTCGGCTGCAGCGTCGGAAAGAACCTTGAGTTCGGCCACGATGGCGGCCTCCTCGCCGGGGTCGAGGTCCTTCTTGTACTGAAGCTGGTGGTCGAGCGCCGCCCAGAAGTTCTGCGCGATAGAGCGCAGCTGCACCTCCACCTTCATGGGGCGCTTTCCGCGTTCGAGGAAGATGGGGACCTCGACGATGACGTGCAGGCTCCGATAGCCGCTTTCCTTGGGCGACGCGATGTAGTCCCGCCGGTCCACCAAGGCGACGTCGTCCTGCCCGACAAGCGATTCGGCAAGCGCGTAGGCGTCTTCGGGAAGCGCGCACACCACGCGCACGCCGGCCACGTCGAACAGGTTGTGCTCGATCGACTCGACCGACATCGGAAACCCCTTGCGCGCCATCTTCTCCGCCATGCTGCCCTGGCTCTTGAGCCGCGAGCACACGGACTCGATGGGGTTGCGGTCGTGCTGCAGGCGGAACTCGGCGTCGAACACGCGCAGCTTGGTCTCGACCTCCATGATGGCGCACTGGTAGTATGTCATCAGGCGCCTGAAGGCCTCTTCCTCGCGGTCAAGCATGGCTTCGAACTCGTCGATGGCGGACATCGTGTCTTTCCTCTCAGAACTGACGGAACGCTTACATGATAGCCGATGGCGCCTGGGGCTCGTATTCCTCGGGATTGCCGTCGGCGTCGAAGGTGAACGCCGTGTAGCGCTTGCGCGCGACGTCGTACTTCAGCACGGGGACCATGTGGGAGCGGTGCACGGTCCCATCCAGGTAATAGTGGCTCTCGCCGTCCCAGTACACGTCGTGGAAGCCTTCGTCTCCCGCCATGTTCCACGTGCCGATGTGGCCCGCGACGATGTCCTTGACGAACGCGCCCTCGCTCCACGGGAACTTCTCGCAGAAGTACGCGTCCTCGGTGCCCACCTTCCACAGCTCTCCCGCCTCCTCGTCGACGCCGGCATGCACGAAGATCTGCTCGGGGGTCTCGAGGTACAGCGGCAGCTGGCGCATCCAGGCAAAGGCAGGGTCTTCTTCCAGAACGGAGAACCGATGCTCTTCGACGAGGCGGAACTCGTGGTTGCCCGCCAACGCGACGATCTGGCCGGGATGCGCCTCCTGAAGCTCCATGATGGCCCGGACCATGGTGAAGTCGTCGTCGGGAGGCGCCATGTAGTCGCCGCACAAGACAAGCAGGTTGTCCGGGTCGTCGAAGTCGACGACCGCCAGCGCGCGCCCGAACGCCTCCATGTCTCCATGCATGTCGCTCATCGCGTACACGTACGCCATCGCCGCCTCCTTGCCTGCCGCCAGGGCCGCCCGAGCCCTTGCCCCCGCATGGCTACACCGTGCCCATGCGCGCCAAACCGTGCTTCTTCAGAACGCACGATACGTGCTCGAGGCCGCATTGGCCCGTCGCCGCCCAGGTCGCCATTTCGCGGAGCTCCCCCTCGATGCCGTCCGCGGCGTCCTCTGCCCGTTCGAGGAACATCGGGTTGATGTGGTCGTGCGCAAACGTGCCGTCCTTGCAGGGAAACTCGACCAGGACCTGCATGTCGGAGTAGTCGGGCACGAGCCCCGTGGGCTTGCATCCGCCACCTTCCGCGCCCTGCAGCCGCCTCCTCGCGCGCTCGCTGGCTGCGCTCCATTCGGCATTGTCGGCGGCTACGACGGCCCAGTCGTAGGCCGGGTCGATGTAGGACGCCTTGCCGCCGAGCACGCGGACTATGTCGCCCTGCTCGTACACGTTGGGCAGGTCAAGCCACCTGTCCTCGAAGTAGAGGTAGTGAGGCCACCCCTCCCCCACGACGATGTCCGGCGCGAACTGCCCCTCGTCGGCGTCGGCGGCGTCCCCGTCGCGCCAGAGCAGCAGCTGGACCATCTCGCCGTTCGCGTCGAACGAAAGCGACCCGCAGTCTCCGTCGTGGCTCCACCACTCGCCCCGGGGAGCGGCATCGCGCACGATCCACTTGCGAACCCGGAACGCCGCGTCGGCGGACCGGCCGAACCCGTATGCCGCGCGAAACCCCGAGAAATAGGCGTCGACGGAACCGTCGTCGGGGCAATCCTCGTCCTGCACCTGCACGCCGTAGACGCAGCCGTCCGCCGCATCGCGGAACCACGCGAGCAGACGCTCCTCGCATCGCAAGGCGTATCGAAGCTGCCCGCGAAGGACCTCGTCGTCCGTCTCGTCCATCAGTCTCTGCAGCAACTCGCGCCTGCGGCGCGGCGAGAGCCCCACGTTGGCGACGATGGTCGCCTTCTCCATGTCGGAGAATTCGCGCCCGATTTCGTGCAATGCGCTGCGCATGTCCCTGGATGGGATCAACTCCATGACGTCAACCACCTGGCACCTCCTCGGCCCGAACCGTCGTGCGCGTTTCCGATGACGCAATCATAGCCGCGAGGTGGGATGAAATCGTCCCACTGCGAAACATCCGCCGCAAAAGGCTACCCCGAAAGGAAGGAGTTTCCTCCCGGCCCCTTTGCTAGAATGAGGCTTGTCAGCAGTCCCGGCCTCGGCAAAAGGACATCCTCCATGCATTTCAAGTATCGAAACGGCCTCTCCGACCCCGAAAGCACGCAGCAGGTCAGAAATCTTCTCGTGAAGTACGACGACGCCTTCATCCCTCCCCTTTCGCAGCGTGCCAGCTCGACGCAAACGGCTCTGGGCCCGAATTCGGGACCGCAGTCCGAAGGAAGCGTGGACGGGTATCTCGAATCCCTGAAGACGCAGAACTTCATCCTAGCCGTGGACTCCGATTGCGACGTGGACAGAATCGCCGGATTCCTCGCCTTCAAGCAAGACTACTGCTGCGATGCGCTCGGCGGGGAAAAGCACCCCTGCAATTACGTGACGACCGTCCTCATCGACGAAGACTACCGCGGGCTGCGCCTGACGTACGACCTCTACAACGAGCTTTTCGCCTTCGTCGTGGACGAGGGCGGAACCCTGAATCCGATCGCCACGCGAACCTGGGACAGCGAAAGGAAGGAAGACGCGAACGGGGCGCATCTTCACATCCTGGAACAGCTCGGCTTCCAGCTGGTGAAGCGCCTCAGGGACGACCGCGGAGACGGCATCGACACCGTCTATTACAGGAAGGACTTCTCCGAGCAGCAAACCGGGCTGTTCCAGCGGCTGGAAAGCACCCACACGCTCGGCTCCTTCGCAATCGCGGGGCTGCTGATCGCCCTGACGGTGATTTCCGCCGTCGCCTACGTCTACAACGGCCTCGGCGAAGAAGCGGGGGAGCTGATGCTTGCCTTCACGACTTCCCTTCTGGTCTCGGCGGTATGCCTCGTCATCGACGCGACGTCGCAATACAGGCTGGCGCGCAACGAGAAGTATCTGACGGACATGAAGGAGTTCGGCATCGACGGGCTCAACTTCGACAAGCAGTTGCTGCTGATCGAATACATCCACAACGCAAGGGACACGATCTGGCTTTCCGGATGCCGCCACATCCTCAATTCGAGCATTGCCGCCTACCTGCAGCGCGCCGTTTCGAGAGGCATGCGCATGCGCGTCCTCTCCTCGCCGCCCTGGTCGGAGGCGTATCGGCTGATCTACAACGACGCCGAAAAGACCATCGACAACTACATCAAGCTCTTTCGCATGACGTTGATTTGCGACGAAGGCGGCCAATGCTCCGACGTGATCGACCGATGCGAGTTCCGGTTCAGCGAGAAGCCCTTCTTCAACGACATCTACCGCATCGACGGCACGATCGTCACGAGCGCCTTCTCGTATTACGGCGAGAAGCGAGGCTCGCATCAGGACGACAAGGACGAGGCAACCGCTCGCGACTTCTTCACCATGGTCACCCATGACGGCAGCAAGCTCTTCAGCAATATGTACGAGGAGTACACCACCCTGTGGGACTCATGCGAATGCAAGCTGGACAACAGGAAGTTCGTTGCAATGTTCCCGGACATCTCCTACCCAAGAATGACCTTCGAAGAAAAATGCGCCCTCATCCAGGAATGCCTCGTGCCCGTATCCCAATAACGGAGGCATGCCGGGGACGCTCGCTGCCGCCTACATGATCGGCGGCACGTAGATCTTGTTGCGCGAGTCGGGGATGGCCTTCTTCGCAAGCTCGGCGGCCCCTTGTGCGATCATGGGAAGCAGATGCGTGGGCACGCCCATGAACATCATGTCCTCCCCGATGTCGGTGGCGGCGCGGCAGCCGTAGCACCCGAAGGTGATGTTGGGCTCGTCGTTGTCGAGCGGCAGCAGCACGGCCTCCACGCACATGGAGTTGAAGCCGCTGGCATGGAAGTCGTGGCGGTGTCCGGTGTAGTAGCTCATGGACATGGAAAGCCACATCATCTGCTCGGGTGTGCCGGTGAACACCACCACTTCGGGCACGCGCACGGTCTTCGCAAGCGGCGCGACGTAGGTTGCGCGCTTGCTCTTCGGCGGCAGCACGGGGCGCTCGGCCACCATCTTCGCGGCCGCCTCGGCGTTCACCACCTTGTGGAACAGCACGTATATCTCGCCGGTGGCCAGCTTCTCGGGCACGCCGGTCATGCCGAAGATGGACGTGCCGTCCGGACACGAGTGTTTGAACGGCGGCATGAGCACGGACGCGCCGCGGCGGGCCGCCATCATGGCCTGGCAGAAGCGTAGGTTCTCGGACGGCATCGGCGCCGCAGGCAGCGCCTCGTCGGCGTCGATCAGGCTGACGGCCACGGGCTGCCAGCGCAGGCCCAGGCTCTCCATGATGGACGCCTGCAGCTCGGCGTACGCGCGCTGCTGGCCGGCGTCGATGGGCTCGGCTCGCTCCTCGTCCGCGCAAGGGTCGAACGCTGCGTCGCCGATGCACTCCACCGCGAGAGCGCGCGTGGGGCAGTTGCCTGCGCACGTGGTGCAGCCCACGCACAGCTCGGGATGCGCGGCGTGCGGATGGCCGTCTTCGTCCGCCTCGAGCACCTCGCAGGGACAGAACGCCACGCACAGCCCGCACCGCATGCAGCGTGCAGCGTCGTTGACGATGCGGTAGTTGACCGCGCCGGCGTCGGTGTAGTCGGGAGCGTCGGCGCTTGCGCCGGTATGGGAGTAGTCAGCCATCTTCCTGCCTTCCGGATGCCGCAGGGCGAAAGTCCAGCGGCGCCTACTTGCACCAAGGGGAATAGATGCGCCCCCCTGCCGCGTTCGTCAGATGATACGAGCAGAACGGAATGGCGCGCCCGTCGGGGACGGCGACCATCATCGAGCAGTCGCGCAGGCGCTCGGTGTCCATGCTGACGGCGTCCATGTAGTTCATCACGATGACGGAGACGCCTGTCTTCACGTCGACGCCCTTCTTGTGAAGGATGTCCAAAAACACCGACCCTTGCGGCGAGTCGGGGCTGTATCCTTCGGCGTATTCCTCCATGGTCATGCGCCGGGTGGCCGGATAGAAGCCGCTCGCGTGCCCCGCGCTTTGCGGGCCGTCCGGATCCTTCACCAGGAACACGCCCGTGTCGCACAGCGGGTGCGAGCAGCCCAGCGGCCACACGTCGTCGAGCCTCAACAGCCCGTCGGACTGGGCAACCAGATCGCTGATGACGTCGCCGGAGGTGTACTGCCAGGCGCGTTGCGCATCGAAGCGGCCGGACGTGAACGCAGGCTGCAGCGCAAGGCCGCACACGACGTCCGAATTGTCCATCGCGAAACGCAGAAGGTCGCCCAGCTGGCCATCGTTCAGGCCCGCAACCACGGCCACGGACAGCACCACCTGGATGCCCACCTCGCGGCAGCGCTCGATGGCGCGCAGCTTCATGTCGAGGATGTCGCGTCCGCACGTGGCCTCGTAGACGTCGCCCGTGAGCCCGTCGAAGGAAAGGTACACGCCGGTAAGCCCGTGGGCCACGAGGTCTTCCAGGTAGCCCGGAACCGACGAGATGACGAGCCCGTTCGTGTTCACCTCGATGCCCCAGAACCCCATCATGCGTCCCATGTAGATGATGTCCACCAGGTCCTTGCGGCAGGTGGGCTCGCCGCCGGTCAGCTGCACGGCGCCGTCGGTGCCGACCGCGTCCGCGATGACCTGGTACATGGCGCGCACTTCGTCAAGGGACGGGTCGTCCTCGCCGTTCTCGGCCGATGCGAAGCACACCGGGCAATGCAGGTTGCAGTTGCGCGTCACCTCGATCTCGAGCAGCGTGCCGCGACGCTCGTGGCGTGCGCACGTGCCGCAGCCGAAGGGGCAGGCCGCCTTGACGGGCTCCGTGTTCCGGGGACGCGTCTTGGGAAACGCCTCGCTGCACAGCCACATATAGTGTTCGGCGTCGGGCCACACGCGGTTGTCGAGCCGTCCGTGCTCGGGGCAGGTGCGCGTCATCCACACCACGCCCTCCTCGTCGGCGTACACCTCGGCGGGAAGCTCCTTCAGGCACGTGGGACAAAGCGCGCCCGTCTTATGCAGCGGTTTCCTACTCATCGATGTACTGCCTCGGGTCGTGTTCGTCGTTGGGCGGAGTCGACACCTGTATGCCCATCAGCCCGATCCAGCTGAGCACGCGCCGCGGCACGAACACGTCGGGCTGGTAGCGCCCGGCCAGCTCGATGGCGCGCATGCACGACACCGCATGCGCCAGGTCGGTCTTGTCGTCGATGTCGGCAATCGGCGAGAAGTACGCCACGGGAAGGTCGTGCTCCTTGATCTTCGCCATGTAGGCGTCGAGCGCCGGCGTGCCGTCCAGGTTGTAGTAGACACCCTGGTGGTTGACGGGCGTGTCGTGCGAGAAGCCCACCAGCGACGTACCGCACTCCTGGCAGGGCGCGAGCACGATGCCGGGGGTGCCGAGGCCGTCCTGGAAGTACTCGAGCCATTGGAAGGCCTGCGTGACGTGCGACTTCGGCATGGTGGGAATGTCTCCGCCCACCGACACGATGCTTTCGTAGCCCATGTCGAATATCTGCCGGAAGGCGTCGTCGAAGTGGTCGTCGAACGTGGCGCCGGAGTCGGTGATGTAGTTGATCTCCATCGGCCATGCGCCCGCCCTCTCGAAGGTCTCGCGCATGAGGTCGAGGTTGCTCGCGGGCGTGGTGGAGATGAAGAAGTCGTACTGGAACTCGTCGGCGTCGGGGTCGGCCTCGCGCAGGGCGTCTTTCTGCGCCTGCAGCTCGCCGAGCGCTATCATGGACGCCTCGCACACGTCGTACAGGCACAGCTTGAAGAAGTCGGCCGCCTGCTCGGGCGTAAGGAAGCCCCCGTTCGCCTCGGTCAGGCGCGTTTTCACCAGGCCGGGCATGGGCGGCTTGCTGAAAACCAGCAGCGCTTGCTTGCGTTTCGTCATCTCGGTCCCCCTCATTGCTCCCAGCTGAGCCGCCTGTCGGTCTTCTTCGCCATGCAATCGAGCGCATTGTAGGACCACGTGCCGATCAAAGCCTCGGACTGGTCCAGCGAGCAGGAGGTCAGCGTATTCACGTTGCTTTCCCATATTCCGCCGAGACGGCCGTCGTGGACGTCCCATTCGGGATGCCACCATCCGTAGTCGACGTGTATTAGACCATATCTTATATCTATTGTCGCGACTTTGAAACAAGCTTCCCCGTTATCGGAGGCAATGGCCAGGGTATCGCCGTCGGCAACGCCCAGATCTTGCGCCGTCCGGGCGCTCATCTCGGCGAGCGGACAAGGGCACGCCTCGCGGAACTCGGGGATGTTCAGGTACATGGAGGCGTTGTAGGGCTGCCTGCGGCCGCCGGTGATGAGCTCCACATGATGCCAGCCTTCGGCCTCCTTGCGCGCCACGAACGCGGGGCTGCACAGGCGCCTGTTTTCGCCCGGAAGCGGCAGGCGCTGCCCACCCAGCCGCTCGAGCAGCCCGCTTGCGAGCTCGACCTTCCCCGTGGCGGTGGCAAAGCCCCGCGGGGCGCCGTCGGGGCCGGGCTGCAGGTGCTTGAAGAACTTCGGCGGCTGGAAGCACATCCCCAGCTCGCAGTAGGTCTCCCAGTCCATGCCGGTGGGAGCCAGCGTGTAGGCGCAGGCCTCCTCGAAGGTCTCCTGCGGCCACACGTCCTGCTGCCCCAGGCGCATCCCCAGCCCGCGGAAGACGTCGTAGTCGACCTTGCGCTCGTAGTACGGCGCACACGCCGCCGGGCCGCCGTAGGCGAAGTTCGCAACGCCGCCGTGGGCCTGGAAGGTTGCCCGCTCGACGGCGCCCGCGCTCGGAAGCACGTAGTCGGCGATGGCTGCGGTGGGCGTGAGGTAGTAGTCGAGCACGACGAGCAGGTCGAGCCCCATGAGCGCCTCGTACACGCGATGCGTGTCAGCGTAGGTGACCAGGGGGTTCGTGGCTTCCACGACCAGGGCGCGGATGGGATACGGCTCGCCCGTCTCCATCGCATGCAGCACCAGGTCGGGATGCGCCGACGTGAGATAGCGCGCAGGAAGGCGCCGCCCCGCCTTCGCCATGGCCTCGCGCACCGCATCGTAGCCGTCGTAGCTTTGCAAGGGCGTGTGCGACGTGTTGAGGCACAGCTCCCGCAAGACTCCCTCGTTGGGCAGCGAGCACTCAAGGTCGAGCTCCTGCACGAACTCGCTCGGCTCCGCGATGACGTTCGCGCCCGGGCGGTCGAGGTTGCCCGTGATGGCCAGCAGGATGCAGCGCGCACGGTGCGTCGGCGACACGTTCTCGCCGATCTGGTCGATGCCGCGCCCGGAAATCAGCGCCGAGGGCCTGCGGGCGAACATGCGGGCCACCTTCCGCACGTCCTCGGCGTCGACGTCGCACACCTCGGCGGCATGCTCGGGCGTGAAGAGGCGCACGTGTTCGCGAAGCTCGTCGAAGCCGTGGCACCAGTCGCGCACGAAGTCGGCATCGTAGAGCCCCTCCTCGATCACCACGTTGACGAAGGCAAGCGCCAGCGTGCAGTCGGTCCCCGGGCGCGGCGCCAGCCACACGTCGGCGACGCGCGCGGCCTTGGTGTAGCGGGGGTCGATCACCACGATGTCTGGATGCGGCACGCCATCCTTGCCTTTGTTGGACATCCTGAGCACGTGGCGCCAGAACACCGAATTGTCCGACTCGGCCGGGTTCGTGCCCCACACCACAAGCGTGTTGGTCTCGTCGGTGACGTCTATCTCGATCGTCCAGCCGAAGGTGATGGCGTCCATCCAGATGCGGGGATTCCAGCAGATCTGCCCGATGCCGACGTTGTTGGGGGAGCCGAAGTGCGACATGAAGCGGTGCAGCGGCCAGAACGACGTGTGCGGGCCGCCTATCATGGATGCGAGCGTGCCGCTTCCGTGGCGCTCGCGAAGCTCGGCGAGCCGGCAGGCGATGTCGTCGAGCGCCTCGTCCCAGCTCACGCGCTGCCACTTCCCCTCCCCTCGCGCGCCCACGCGCTTCAGGGGATGGTTCATGCGGTCGGCGCCGTCCAGCACGTCGAGGTTCTTGCGCCACCTGCGGCAGCCTGCAAGCACCTGCGGGTCGTACGGGTAGCGCGACGGGTCGGGCTCCAGGTCGACGACGCGGCCGTCCTCGACAGTGGCCAGCAATGCGCAAAGGTAGCCGCAGAAGTGGCAGTTGGTCGGCTTGACCTCGCGCGTCATTGCCCCACGACCTCCGTGTCGTCCTGCGAGATCGCCACGTCATGCGCCGCCTCCCCGTCGCCTCGGGATGCGTCCGACGCCGAACCCAAGCCAGCGTAGGTGCGCCCGCTCGCGCCCCCGCGCTCGGTCACCCCCAGCGTCTCGTCGAACAGGAAGCGCACCTTCATCCATGCGCCCACGCTCGACCAGTCTATGCGCCAGTCGTACAGAAGCTCGAGGAAGTGCACGGCCGGCGCGTGGGCCTGCGCCATGTTCAGCTGGAACGCGCAGCTCATGCATGTGGTGACGATGGCGTCTGCGGACGCTTCGACCGCCTCGCGTCCGCAGATGTCGGCGCACTTGTCGGCGGCCTTGGCGTTGCCGGCCGCGCGCGGAAGCGATCCGCAGCAGACCGACTTGCGACGGCAATGCGCAGGCTCGACCCATGCGCCTTCGGGAAGGATGGCGCGCAGGCCGTCCGCAAACTGCCCGTAGTCGCGGTCGGGACACGAGTCATGCACGCAAAGCAGGACGCCGCGGCCCTCGTCGTCTGCAAGCAGCCGCGCCGCAACGCCGGCGTCCACGCGGTATCCCACGTCGGCCAGCACCTGGGGCAGCACCGCCAGCTCGATGCCGCTCGTGCGCGCATCGGGCGCGAACGCCTCGCGCATCGCCTTCACGCAGTTCGGGCAGGCGCAGACGATCCGCCTGACACCGGCCTCGGCCACGCGGTCGCGCAGCTGCTGCTCGAACGAGGCGCGCACCGCGTCGCCGTCGGGCTCGTAGCTGAGGATCTTCCCGCAGCAAAGCAGCGATATGCCGTCCACGAGCCCGTGCTGAGACAGCGTGCCGTACACAGCCTGCACCAGCGGCATCGCGTAGTTGATCATCGAGCATCCGGGGAAGAATATGGACTCGGCCCCCGGACGTGCCGCGTCCTTCGCGACGGACAGCTCGCCCGTGCGGTAGCTCTGTGTCACCAGGTCGCCCGTCAAGGCGTCGACGAATTCGAAGTCGTCCATGCATACCCCCTGCGTCGTTTGCTAGAAGCATCTTATCAGCATGCAAAACGGCCCGACCGAAAGGCCGGGCCGTTCCATGCGAAAAACCGTGCCAGAGGCTTAGAACAGGTTCTCGCCGTACTTCCACTTGTGGAGGAAGTCCGCCTTGTAGCTGACCAGGCGGCCGTAGTAGATCTTCTCGCCCGGCAGCGGGGCGCGCTCGTCGGAGTAGACGATCATGAAGCGGAGCAGCAGGCCGCCGCAGAGCACCAGAACGGGCGCGACGACGGTGGATGCCGCGGTCTCCGACCAGAAGACGTACATGGCCTCGGGAAGCAGCAGGCCGGCGAAGATCATGCCGAACCAGAACCCGAACGCCCACTTGCCGCCATGAACCCACTTGTGGGCAACGGCGTTGGCGCACTTGTTGCCGGCGCCCAAAAACGAAAGCACCATGACCAGCAGCACGACGACCTCGCACGCCACCAGGATGACGTCGAGCGTGTGCAGCAGGTGCAAGGCCTCGTTCATCACGTGGTAGGCGGTGTAGAGCAGCCCGGCCTCGGCGTTGCCGTAGACCCTCCAGGCGGTGAAGAAGTCATTGGCGTTGGACTCGTTGACCGTGTAGAACACCGGGTCCATCGGCCACCAGCCGAAGGACAGCGCGATGAGCGCGCACGCCGTGGAAAGCGCTGAGATGGTGAACAGGATCGGCAGCGCCGGCGTCGCCCAGAAGGAGTGAGCCTTCAGGCTGGAAAGCATGATGCCGGTGTAGAGCACGACGCCGATGCCCGCGATGCCCGCAAGGGCGAGGCAGAACTCGCGGAACGGCACGAGGAAGTTCGCCACGGGAAGGAACCAGTCCCACGGGATGAAGCTAGCGAACCAAATGACGGCGAAAATCATGGCGACCGTCAGCAGGCGCGCGCCCCAGGCGATGACCGACGTGCTCTTCACGAACGCCCTGATGAACACGAGCGGCTGGCCAAGCTCGCCGACCAGCAGGACGCAGCCCAGCGCGAGGAAAACGATGGACAGGAAGATCGGCCACGCGAGCGCACCCTGGACGAGAGCGCTCTGGGCGCCGCCGGGGAACACGAAGAAGGCGAGGATGGACGCCAGGAACATGGCGCCGCCGCCGCAGCCGCCAAGGAACAGGTAGGAGGCAATCGGCCACTCCCAGTAATGGCGGTTGATGTGGCCGAACTCCTCTTTCGACTTGTTGATCTTGCTCATTATCTCGTACCTCCCAACGCAGGAATGTAGTAGATTTGCGGGCCCGTGTTGAGATCCTCGAGCAGACGAACCGTCTCAACAGAGTTGATAAGCTTCGACACCTCGGAATTGGGGTCGTCCAGGTCGCCGAAGATGCGCGCCTTCTGGTGGCAGGTGGCCACGCAGTAGGGCTGTGCGTCGGGATCCATCTTGCGCTTGTCGCGGCAGAAGGTGCACTTGCGGATGAACTGGTGCAGACGCGGCTGCAGCTTGGACTGGTCGCGCATGCCGTAGGGGCAGGCGTTCACGCAGACCTTGCAGGCCATGCACTTGTCGTACTCGATCCAGACGGTGCCGTCGGCGTCCTGCTGGGACGCGCCGGTGGGGCACTGGGGAACGCAGGCAGGCTTCTCGCAGTGCATGCACAGCGTGGGAAGCCAGTTGCGGTGCACGTTGGGCCATTCGCCCTCGACGCCCGTGGACAGCACGGGGTTGTAGATGAGGTCCTCGGGCACGTCGTTCCAAACGCGGCAGGCAACCGAACAAGAATGGCAGCCGATGCAACGACGCTGATCGATGACCATGCAGTAACGTGTCATACTCAGCTCCTCCTATTCTTCCTCAGCTGCTTCGGCAGCTTCGACCTGCGCTTCCGCGGAAGGCTCGGCAGCGCTTCCCTGCTCCGCGGTGGGGTTCTCGTCGATGGGCTCGTAGGACATGCTGTAGCGCTTGCCCGTGGCCATGTCGATGAGGTTCTGGGCGGTGGGGTCGTAGGCGTACCCGTAGTTGGCGTCGTGGTAGACGTTGGTCTCGGGGTCGATCATCCAGCCGCTGTTGGGGTCGTAGATGTACATGTTGTCGCCAAGGCGGGCATAGCCCAGCTCGGTGTCCCAGGTGAGGGTGGAAGGCACCTCGTAGGGAGCGGCCTGGCCGGGATAGGTGCGCACGCCGGCGACGTAGGTGATGGGCTCGCGGTCCATCGTGTACTGCTGGCCGGTGGCGTCGTCCACCAGGCACTCGGCGGCAGCGTCGTAGCGCCAGCCGGTGTAGGCGTCGATATAGGCCTTGTTCTTCGGGTCGATGAGCCAGCCCGAGTCGTCCAGCTTGAAGTGGCTCTCCTTGTTGTAGATGCCGTCGTCCTGCCACACCCAGTAGTAGCCCTCGGGCACGTCCTTAGTGGGCTGGGGCTTCTCGAACGGAATGGGCTCGCGTGCGAGAGGCTGGTCGGAAGGCATGACCGTGACGCCGGGCTCGGACACGGAGCCCGGAATGGACCACTGCGCGTCGTCGGCGGTGAACTCGTGGTCGATGTCGGTGCACTTGTAGACCTTGCAGAGCAGGCCGCGGTTGGCCCACGAGCCGCCCATCGGGTCGCAGTGCTCGGCATCGACGGAGGTCAGCGTGTTGACGTTGGACTCGAGGCAGCCGAACGGGTTGTTCAGGTCGGCGGAGCCGTCGCGCTCGGGGAACCACCAGCCGCGCGGGCAGAAGATGACGCGCGGATCGACCTCGGGCTCGACGTTTGCGCGCATCTTGATGCGGCCGCGGCGCGTCTCGATCCAACACCAGTCGCCGTAGGCGATGCCCAGCTTCTCAGCCGTGTCGGGATGGATGCTGAAGAACGGCTGCGGGTAGATGAAGCGGATGCCGGGCATGTTGAAGTGCTCGGAGTGGTGATAAGGCATGAAGCCGCCGCCGGTGGTGAGCACGAACGGGTACTCCTCGGCGAGCTCGGGCGTGTCGATCGGGTTCTCGATGGTGCCGATGTAGGTGGGCATGCCCGGGAAGCCGAGCTCCTGCATGATGGTGGAGTTGAGCTCGATCTTGCCGGAGGGCGTCCAGAAGCCGCCGTGGCCTTCGAACTTCTTCTGGTGCAGCGGCGGATAGTACATGCGGACGTTGTCGACGAACTCGTCGTAGCTCTCGATGGGAAGGCCCAGAGGCTCGATGATGTCCCAGTACGCCTCCTCGATGTTCTCCCACGGCCACATCTCGGGATCCTGGCCGCAGGCGAGGCCGAGCTTCTTCCAGAACATGTAGTCGTCGTGGCGGTCGTACTTCGGCTGGATGGCGCGGCGGCCGCCCATCAGCGAGTCGGTCGCGCCGTAGTGCGTGACGATGATCGGACGCTCGAGCGCGCCAGCCGCCGGGAACACGTAGTCGGACAGCAGCGCGGTCGGGGTGATCCAGTAGTCGACGGTGACGAGGAACTCGACCTTCTTGAGGGCCTCGAGGACCATCTTCGCGTCGCCGTAGGAGTTGACGGGGTTGGTCGCGTTGCAGATGAGCGCACGAACCTGGTAGGGGTCGCCCGTGATGATCGCCTTGAACACGGACGGGCCATGGGCCTCGCAGAACCACTCGGTGGGAAGCGTCTTGCCCCACTGCCTCTTCGCCGTGTCGGAAATCAGCGTGTAGCCGGGCCACGAGGTCAGCTTGAAGCGGCTGATCTGCTTGGCCTTCTGCTCCTCGGGCAGCGTCTCGTTGGCCTCCATCTCCTCGTCGGTGAGGAAGTTGAGGGCAGGGCCGGGCATGCCGTCGCCGCCGGGAACCTCGATGTTGCCGGTGACGGCGCGCAGCAGCGCGATGGCGTGCGAGCCGGTCGTGGAGGCGCGGCCGATCTGGTCCCAGGTGCAGCCCCACTGGATGCAGCCGGGGCGGTTGGTGGCGTACATGGCAGCCGCCTGACGGATCAGGTCGGGCTCGAGCCAGGTGATCTCGGATGCCCACTCGGGCGTGTACGGGGCGATGTGCTCCATCAGCTCGTCGTAGCCGGAGCACCACGCGTCGATGTAGTCGTAGTCGCACATGCCGCCGTACATGATGGCGTTGAGCATGGCGAGCGCAAGCGCCGCGTCAGAGCCGGGGCGCAGCGGAAGCCACAGGTCGGCCTTCGACGCCGTCTCGGAGTAGCGCGGGTCGACGACGATGATCTTCAGGCCGGCGAGCTGCAGGTCGGTGTAGCCGTGCATGCCGGGAAGCGTGGAAGCGCCCGGGTTCATTCCCCAGAGAATCAGGCTCTTCGCGCCGCCCAGGTCGGTCTCGAAGGGAGACCAGCCCGAGACGCAGGTTTCGGCCATGAACGTGGGAATCCAGCAAAGCAGAGCGTTGTGGAATCCGTTGGGCGTGCCGAACTGGTTCAGCCAGCGGCGACGGGCCCAGTCGTCGGTGCGGGTGGTGCCGCCTGCGGAGGCGACGGCTTCTGCGCCGCTTTCCGCCTTGATCTGGTTCAGACGGTCTGCGACTTCCTTGATTGCCTCGTCGTAGTCCATCTGGATCCATTTGCCTTCGCCCTTCTCGCCCGCGCGCTTGAGCACGTGGTTGACTCGGGCCGGATGGTTCACATGCTTCAGCGCGCTGGTGCCGCGGCAGCAGAGACCACCCTGGTTGGTATAGTTGGGATCGCCTTCGATCTTGATTACGTCGCCATCTTTGACGTAGGCAAGAACGCCGCAGTTCGCATGGCAGAAGTAGCAAAGCGACTTCACCATCTCGACACCGGGGGCATGAATATCGATCTCGGCCATCTACCTTCCCCTCTTCTCGTCCTCTCTCATGAGCGCCGCTCCCGCAGCGCCGGTTTCATCTGCCGATATGCGCATGACGGCTAAACATGCGCATATGGGCAGAATTCACCCATTAAATGCGATTATAACGAGCGGGACAAACAATTCGGCAACATTTTCCATCTTTTCTTTCGCTGGCTATAATGAGCGAAAAATGGCGGGAGGGGGCATGGTTCCGGATGCCCTTGGCTGAGGAGGCTTTGTCAGCGATGCATACGTTCACGTTCATGGGGACGGGGGCCGGGTGCGGCGTGCCGTCGTTCTTCTGCGACTGCCCCGCCTGCGAGGAGGCCCGCGCGAACCCGTCGCTGGCCCGGGGCGACTGCGGCGTCATGGTGCGCGGCGAGCACGTCGACCCCCGGCTTGGCAACACCCCCACGCTCGTCATCGACACGCCGCCCGATGCGCGGCACCAGCTGCTGCGCGAGGGCGTTATGTGGGTCGACGAGGTGCTGTTCACGCATTGCCACTTCGACCACATCGGGGGCCTGGGGGAATACGAGTACCTGGTCGCGCTGAAGCGGGCGGGCGCCAAGCTTCCCGCGTATGGGTCGCCCGAGGCGCTGGAGGGGATACTGCGCGAGTTCGGCTACATGGACTACGTCCTGGACGCGCGCCCGCTGGCACCCTTCGACGCCCACGAGTTCGACGGCGTGTCGTACACGGCGCTTTCCGTGACGCACGCGACCGGCACGTACGGCTACCTGGTCGAGACGCCCGCCACGCGGCTGTTCTACGCCTCGGACACGGGGCCCTTGCCACCCGAAACCGCCGAGCGCATCCGCGGCGTGGACGTGCTGGCCATGGACGCCACCTTCTGGAAGAAGAACTGGAACCCGGACGACCACCACTCGGTGCAGGAGTGCATCGAGGAAGGCCTGGCGCTCGACGCCGGCACGGTATACCTCACGCACCTGTGCATGCACTACGACGAGCCGGTGACCTGCGCACAGCTCGAAGAGCACCTCGAGCAATACGACGGCCGCGTGCGCATGGCCTTCGACGGCCTGACGTTCGAGATCTAACGCGCATCGGGAAACCGATAGGCTAGAACACAACAGCGGCTACATGAAGGCTGACGCAAGGGCGGCGCCCAGGTCGAAGGCGTCGTCGGTGGCGGCGATCCCGAGGCAAAGCGCGGCGGAGGGCAGCGCTCGCTCGGAAGCTCGAAGAGCCTCCGTTCGCCCTCCGTCTCCTCGTCGTGCTCCACGGCCTTAGCACTTGCGCTGGTCGTTCGTGGCCTCGATGCTGGCGATGATGCTCTGCCTCATGTCGCCCACGGCGCCGATTTCGGACGGCATCATCAGCACCTTCATGTTCGGGCTGTCGGCGAAGCGGCTCAGCACGTCCAGGTACTGCTCGGTCAGGATGATGGACATGATCTCGCTTTCCGTCATGCCGTCCTGCTTCAGCTCCTCGAAGCTCTGGTGCAGGCCGTCCACGATGGCCTTGCGCTGGTTGGCGATGCCCACGCCGTGCAGCTTCGCCTGCTCCGCCTCCGCCTCGGCCTTCACCACCACGGTGATCTTGTCGGCCTCGGCCAGCTCGCGGGCGGCCTCCTTGCGCCGCTGGCTCTCGTTGATCGAGTTCATAGCGTCGCGCACGGCGGCGTCGGGCTCGATGTCGGTGATCAGCGTGCGGATGATGACGAATCCGAACTGGGCCATGGACTCGCGCAGCGTCTGCTCCACGTCGTTGGCGATCTTGTCCTTCTGCACGAAGGCGTCGTCGAGGGTCAGCGTGGGGACCGCGTTGCGGATGTTGTCCTCCACGTAGGCGCGGATCTGCGTCTCCGGGCTGCTCAGCTCGTAGAACGACGCGGCGATGTTCTTGTCGTCCACCCGGTACTGCACCGACACGTTGAGGTTCACGAAGACGTTGTCCACGGTCTTGGTGGTGACGGACTGGTCCATCTGGTGGATGCGCATGGACACCTTCGTTGCGATGCGGTCGACCACGGGGATCTTCACGTGGATGCCGGGGGCTGCGAGACGGTTGAACTTCCCGAAACGCTCGATGATGAAGACGCTCTGCTGCGGCACTACGTAGATGCCTGCCACGAGAAGGACGACGATGACGACGAGCACCACGACGCCCACGACAAGCAGGGACGAGGAAAGGATGGGGATGAGCACGGTCGTGTCCTTTCTTCCGGCGCGTCGCCTTCGGCTTGGCTAGCTGCGCACCTCGGCGCCGGTCGCACCGGCCACCTTCTTCACCAGGCGCTCGTGAGCCGCGTCCACCTCGTCGCTGGTCAGCGTGCGGTCGGCGGCGCGGTAGGTCAGTTTGAACGCCATCGACTTCTTGCCCGCGCCCACGCGCTCGTCGTCGCGGTACACGTCGAACAGCGCGACGCTCTCGAGCAGCTTGCCGCCTGCCGACGTCATCACCTGCGACATCCGCTCGGCGGTCACGTCGTTGTCTACGACGAAGGCCTGGTCGATGGAGATGGCGGGGAACGTGGGCACGTCCACGTAGTCGCGCGCCGGGCGGTGCGCCTTCTCGAGTGCGCCCATGTCCAGCTCGAAGGCCACGACGGGCGCCTCGGCGTCGAACGCGGCCGCGACGAGCGGATGCACCTCGCCCACCCAGCCGAGCACCGTGCCGCCCGAGAGCACCTCGGCGGCGCGCCCAGGCTGCAGATGCGGCGCCTCGTCGGCGGAAAGCTCCTTGAAGCGGACCTTGGGCAGCGCCAGCTCGCGCGCCAGGTTCTCGACGACGCCCTTGCCGTCGAAGAAGTCGAACGGCGACTGCTTGGCGTTCCATGCGTCCTCGCGCATGGCCCCGGCGAGCACGCCGGCGACCTTGGCGCGTTCCTTGGGCTTCTTGCGCCCTTCCGCGCCGGAGAACACCGTGCCGATCTCGTAGAGCTGGATGTTCTTGGTGCCGTGGTGCTGGTTGTACGAAACGCTGCGCAGAAGGCCGGGCAGCATGGTCTGGCGCATGACCGACTGGTCGGCGTTCAGCGGGTTGATCAGGCGCACCGCCTCCCCCAGGCCGAGCGCGTCCATGCGGGCGGCCTCGACGTCGCCCGGCTCGGCGAACGAGTACGTCATGGTCTCGTTCATGCCGCTGGCGCGCAGCGTGCCGTTCACCAGGTCGCGCACGACCTCGCGGGCCTCGCGCAGGCCGACGCGCTGGGGCGAGGCGGGCAGCGTAGGCTCGATGCGGTCCATGCCCCACAGGCGCACGACCTCCTCGTAGAGGTCGATCTCGCGCTCGAGGTCGGGGCGGAACGTGGGCGCGACCACGGAGAGCACGTCGTCGTCGGAGGTGCGCCCCACCTCGCAGCCGATGCGCTCGAGCACGTCGACGATGAAGTCGGACGGGATGTCGGCGCCCATCATGGCGTTGAACCTGCCCTGGCGGAACCGCAGCGACGCGCGCTCGGACCTCACGGGGTACAGATCGACGATGCCTGGGCGCACGGTACCGCCCGACACCTCGGCCATGAGCGCGGCCGCAGCGGCGGATATGTCCGCTATAGGCACGTCGTCGACGCCGCGCTCGTAGCGCATGGACGCCTCGGATATCAGCCCCAGGTTGCGGCTGGTGCGGGACGTGTGCGCACGGCTGAACGTCGCGGACTCCAGCAAGATGGTGGTGGTGTGGTCCTCCACCTCGGACGTGAGGCCGCCCATGACGCCGGCGAGCGCCACGGCCTCCTTGGGCGTGGCAATCACGGTCATGTCGGACGTGAGCACGCGGTCGGTGCCGTCGAGCGTGGTGAACTCCTCACCGTCGCGCGCAGGGCGCACGATGACGTCGACCATGCCGTCGTCGCCCACCAGCGTGTCGTAGTCGAAGGCGTGGAGCGGCTGGCCGTAGAGGAACATGATGTAGTTCGTGACGTCGACCACGTTGTTGATGGAGCGGGCTCCGGCGGCGGTCACGCGCTCGGCGAGCCAGTCGGGCGAGGGGCCCACCTTGACGCCTTCGATGACGCGCGCCGTGTATCGCTGGCAGCGGTCGGGGTCGGCGATTTCGAGTCGCACGGAGTCGGCCACGTCGTTGCCCGCGGTAAGCGCGGCGAGCTTGTCCATGTCGTCCTGCAGGGGACAGGACACCGCGGACTGGTACATCGCGCCCACCTCGCGCGCGAGGCCGGTGACCGACAGGCAGTCGGGGCGGTTGGGCGTGATCTCGAGGTCGAGCACCGTGTCGCCCTCGCCCAGGTATTCCGAGAAGGGAGCGCCTGTCGGCGCGTCGTCGGGCAGCACCCAGATGCCCTCGTGGTCGGTGCCCTGCCCCAGCTCGCGGCGCGAGCAGCACATGCCGCAGCTGACCACGCCGCGCAGCTTGCTCTTCTTGATCTTGAAGTCACCGGGCAGCACCGCGCCCACGCACGCGACGGGCACCTTGATGCCGGCGGCGATGTTGGGCGCTCCGCAGACGACCTGCACCGGCTCGTCTGCCCCCACGTCCACGGAGACGACGTGCATATGGTCGGAGTCGGGATGGTCCTCGCAGGTGAGCACGTGGCCCACGACGACGCCGTCGAGCGCGTCGCCGAGCTTCTCGACGCCTTCGACGCCGGTGCCGGTAAGGTCCAGCCGGTCGCAGAACGCGCCCAGGTCGTCAGGCACGTTGACGTAGTCGTTCACCCATTTCAAAGAAAGCTTCATGTTCGGTTCTCTTTTCCTAGAATTGCCTCAGGAAGCGCATGTCCCCTTCCAGGAGCATGCGCAAATCGGGCACGTCGTACTTCAGGCACGCGATGCGCTCGACGCCCATGCCGAACGCGAAGCCGGAATACACCTCGGGGTCGATGCCGCTCATCGAGAGGACGTTGGGGTCCACCATGCCGCAGCCCAGGATCTCGAGCCAGCCGGTGCCCTTGCACATGCGGCAACCTTCGCCGTGGCAGATGCCGCAGCTCACGTCCACTTCGGCAGAGGGCTCCGTGAATGGGAAGTAGTGCGCGCGGAAGCGCGTGCGGCGGTCGGGGCCGAACAGCTGCTTGCATACGAAGTCGAGCGTGCCCTTCAGGTCGCCGAAGGTGATGCCCTTGTCCACGACGAGCCCTTCGACCTGGTGGAACTGGGGAAGATGGCTCGGGTCGGCCACGTCGCGCCGGTACACCTTGCCAGGCGCGATGACGTAGATGGGCAGCTCGCGGTCCTCCATGGCGTGCACCTGCGCGCCTGAAGTCTGCGTGCGCAGAAGAACGTCGGACTCCCCCTTCACCGCGCTGGCATCGCCGGACCGGTCGAGCACGTAGAACGTGTCCTGCATGGAACGGCTGGGATGGTCGGGCGGAGCGTTCAGGGCCTCGAAGTTGTAGTAGTCGGTCTCCACCTCGGGGCCCTCGATGACCGAGTAGCCCAGCCCGAGGAACACCTGTGCAATCTCGTCGACCATGCCATTGATGAGATGGCGTGTGCCGATCTGCTGGGCGCGGCCGGGAAGCGTGACGTCGACGGCGGCGGCGTCGATGGAGGACGCGAGCTCGGCCGCGGAGATGCGCGCCTTCGCCTCCTCGAGCGCCGACTCCACCTTCACGCGGGTTGCGTTGACCGTCTTGCCGACCTCGGCGCGCTCTTCCTTGGGAACCTGCCCCATGGAACGCAAATAGCCGGTCAGGCTGCCGGACTTGCCGAGCACGGCGACGCGTATGGCCTCGAGCTCGACCGAGGTCGAGGCGCCGGATATGCTTGATAGTGTTTCTTCCGCAAGCGCGGAAAGCTCGTCGACGAGAGACATCTATAACCTTTCCCTTGGCATGCAAGGAACCATTATAGAGCTAACTCGCCACGCGAAGGCGAACTGGCTGCGCGGGCCGTGCGGCTTCGGACGCCAGTCCCTGCCAGATGGAAGCGCTAAAGAAGGCGGTAGGTGACGGTGCGCTTGCCCCACTGGGTGGCCGTGGTGGCGCTGGGGTCGAGGGCCTTGTGCACGGCAAGCGTGAGGTCGAGGGAGTTGCCGTAGCGGGCGAAGTTGCCCCCGTCGACGATGCGCGCCGTGACCGTGTTGCCCTTGTAGGAAATCTGGATGGCACGTTTGCCCTTGACGAGCGACCCGTATCCGGGCGTGTGGATGTCGATGGCGACGCCGAGGAGG
>CAJUSL010000005.1:38358-49044 GCA_910589135.1 uncultured Eggerthellaceae bacterium | reverse complement strand
GCGTGCACTGGTCGAGCAGGTCGTCGCGCACGTCGGTGTAGTGCTCGCGCCACTCTGGCGCGGGCGGCTGGTTCCAGGGCATCGCGGGGTCGCCGGGGCTTATGCCGTCGGGGTAGTTACCGTTCATGGCGCTCGCCCAGCCAGCAGAAGCCGTCAGGGTCGGTCTCCCGGCGCAGCTTGGCGCAGAACGGGACGTTCTTCGCGTCGCCAGCCCGCTCTCCGTCCGAGAAGCGAAGCGTGTTCTCCACGCTCTTGCAGTCCCGGCACCTCACGACCTCGCCGGTGTGGGCCGGCCTTTTCGTGTGGTAGTCGCGCTCTGCCTGCTCGACGTGCACGAGCAGCCCGCCGTACTTGGGCTCGCAGCGAAAAATCATCTCCCGTTGCATGTATCCTCCTCGGTTTCGGGAAGCTCCTGCCTCCCGGCGATCGTCTCGTATGTGCAGTGCCCGGCCTCCAGGCAGTTGGTCCACCGCCGCCAAAGGGAGCAGTAGGCCTTCTTGCCGTCGAGCCGGGACTCGATTCTTGGGCACTCGTTAGGGATTTCCATGGCGCCTCGCCTTCAGCATGTCCAGGAAGCGCCGGAAGCACTCCGGGCAGAGGAGGTTCCCCTTGCCCGTGACGCAGACGTGCCTCCCGATGGGGCGCCCGCACGCTTCGCACCTCACGCCCTCGCCTCCCTGACCACGTTGCCGTCGCGGTCGGTGACCCTCCAGCAGCCGCAGGCGTAGAGGCCGGGGTCGTGGGCGGCCCCCTCCGAGAGCATCCCGTCCCACCAGGCGTCCGAAAAGCCGGGGTCGTCCCAGGCCCACTCGACCTTGAGCAGGCCCGCATGGATGTCCCCGTGGCAGCCCGTGGTGCCGCTTCCGCACACGGCGAGCAGCGCCGGGCGCATGGGAAACGTGCCCCTCCCGGTCTCCAGGGGGAACACCCGCATGACGCCCTTGGGCGGCGCGTGGTGGGCGTTGGTGGCATTCTGCCCGCAGACGACGCACCTGGCTCCCTCGTCCAGGCCGTACCTGTCCACGCCCGCCTTCGTGGGGCACTCGGACAGGTAGTGCGCCTGCCAGTGGGGCTTGCCGTAGCATTCGGCGAGGAGGTAGGCCATGCCGCGGAGCTGTTTCGTCTCGTAGCTCATCGCCTCACCCCCATCGTTTCGAGCAGCCCGGCGTCACACTCCGGGCACCAGAGGCCGCCCTGGTCATCTCGGACTTGGAGGACTGCGCAGTTCGCGTGGCTGCAGATCACGCCGGTGCGCTCCCATCCTGCCGGAAGGGGCGGCGCGGCCTTAGCCGCAGCCGCGCCCGTCCCTGACGGCGCAGTAGTTTGAGAACCCTCTTCTTCGTTAGAAGAAGGGTTCTCAACTACTCCTTCTCCTATCCTTTCCTCTCCTATTGATTCAGGTCTTCCGTGTGGCTTCCCACTCGTCCTCCCGTCACGTTTCCCACACGGGTTCTCACGTGGGTTCCCATGTGGTGAAGGCTTGGAATCCCGGGTGGATTTGCGCTTGGAGTTCGCTGCGGACTTGCGCACGGACGCGCTGATGTTGGGGGCTATGAGGCCCCACACGAGGTCCAGCATGGGGTCGGAGAACATCGGCTGCTGGCCCTCGAAGGCGTAGGCCCCTATGGCGTCGGAGAGAGCGAGGCGCTGATCGTCCGGGAGGGCCTTCAATGTGTTGTGGTAGCTTCTGTGGAACGCGAAGCTGCTTACCTCGCTCATACGGCACCACCCGCCTGCCCCCACTCGCGGGCGATCTGCTGCTCCCCGAGCCTCGCGGAGAGCTTGTAGGCGTTTATGGCCTCGCGTGCGCTGTCGTACTCGACCTGGGCGCAGTCGCGGGCGAACATGGCCTCCGACACCTTCTCGTCTCCCTTGAGCACGTTCGAGATAATGGACACGGGCATGCCCTCGGCGCGCATCTCCAACGCCCTCACGTTCTTTGCCGTGTAGTACTCGGCGTTGGCCTTCGCGAGCTTCAGGCCCCGTTCCTTGGCCTCGGTCACTGCCGTGAGCATCAGGTCGCGGTCGCGCCTCACGCCTTCCACGAGGTCCATTAGGACTCCTCCGCGTAGTCGGGATTCGGACAGCAGAGGAACTTCACGTCCTTGGCGGACTGGCCCTCCTCGAGCTCGAAGACGTTGCCGCACGAGCGACACACCGCCCGCCTGGGCGCGCCAGGCTCGCTCTCCGGCGGGCTTTCGGGCTCCTCCGGCCCCTCGTCGGGCGATTCGCCCTCCGCCGGCCCTGCGGCCTCTGGCGCAACCTCCAGGGGCGTCACGTCGAGCTGCGGCAAGGTCCCCTCGTAGCCGCCGGACGTCTCGTCTGACGCCGCCCCCATCTGGGCCTCGACGGACACGGGGAGGTACGGGAAGGCCCTGCGCACCACGGTCTTCTTCGCCATGGCCTCGTAGTCGGTGGCCCAAGGGCCGGAGTCCTTGGCCTTGCTGCGCTTGCGGACGGCCTCCACCTCGGCCTTCGTCATGACCTCCAGGTAGTGCCCGCCGTCCTTGAAGCGGCACACGCAGTAGACGTGGGTCAACGCGTCCGGCGTCCTCCTGTCGGCCCTGGGGACGTGCCGGCAGCGCTCGTCAAGCCCGAACTCGTAGTCGAACTCGTCGCCCTCGTAGACGGCGCGCGCGGAGATGTCTGCGATCTCCCCCGACCTCCTGGCGAGGTCGAGCATGCCCTTGTATCCCAGGATGAACGTGGCCTCCATGCGCCGGGCCTTCTTGTTGTTGAAGGGCAGTATGTAGGCCCTGCCGAGCCCGTCCACGCTCGATGGCTCCAGGCCCAGCGCCGAGCACTTCATCAGGCACGACAGTATCGTCACGATGTCGCACTGCCCGAGCTTCGGGTCGTGGTTGATCGTGGACACGGCCATCTGGAACAGCCTCTCGCTGGACATGTGCTTGGGCATGACGGCCTCTATCCTGCCCCACTGCGACTTCAGCGTGTCCGCCATGGACCTGCCGCCGGAAGGGGTCGTCCCCTTCCCCTCGGCCATCTCCTTCAATGCTCCCATCTATGCGACCTCCGTTATCCTCAATCCGCCGTCCCTCGGGACGGTCGTCGTGTACTTCTCGGCGAGCGCGGGGTTGGCCTCCCGGAACGCCTTCTGGTCGAACCGGGCCGACTCGCTCCTCACCCAGCTGACCTTGAACGTGGGGGTCTGTATCCCCTTGTGTTCGCCTATGCGCTTCTTCAGCGCGTTCTGCAGCTCCCTTATCTGGGCGTCCGCCTCGTCGCGCGCCTTCTTCAGGTCCGCCAGGCGCCCGATCTCGGGGAAGTCCTCGTCCAAGGCGTCGATCATCCTGCCCCCGGGCGAGGGGTAGGTCCCCGCGAGCGCCTGGGCATCGGCGCTCGCGGCGGTTGGCTCCGGCATCACGTCGTCCTCGACCATGCGCCAGAACTCCGCCTCCCTCGAAACCAGGTGGTCGACGTCCTCCTGGTCGCGCTCGTAATGGAAGTCCGCGTAGTGGTTCCCTCCGCAGAGCACGGCGACGCAGTAGAACGCGAATCCCGTCACCGCCAGGTAGTGGATGGGCTGCGGGAGGTAGTACCCGGGTATGCCGCCCTCCCAGTCGCCCTTCAGCCTGGCGTCGCAGGTCTTGATCTCGAGCACGCCCTTCCTGCCCGAGCCGTCGGTGACCACGCGGTCGAGCGAGGCCTGCATGAACGGGTGCTCGACCGACCTAAGCAGGGCGTTGAGCCGCCGCACCTTCAGCTCGGGGTGGCGCTTGGAGAACTCCGCAGCCACCACGTCCTCCAGGACGTTGCCCCAGTAGACCGGCTCCTTGCCCGATATGTCCTCGGGGACGCTGCGCCCGGTCTTCTCCATCCAGACGGTGAGCGGGGTGGAGTACTTGGATAGGCCGAGAACGCCCGCTGCGTCCGAGCCGCCTATGCCCTTCTTGCGCTCGGCAAGCCACTGCTCCCTCACCTCGTCCGGGGTGCCCTTGAAGCGCGTCTCGGTGTAGGGCCTCATTCGACCCCCTTGAACCTTCATCGAACCTCCTCTATCACGACGACCACGTGCGGGTCGTCCCTGTCCTTCGTGTACGTGTCGCGCGGGTCAACCTTGTCGAAGGCGTCGTCGTCGATGATTCCCTCGGCGACCAGCGCGTCCTGGATGAACTTCATCCCGAAGCGGATGTTGTCCCGGTCGCGCGCGCGGAACTGCCTGCTTCCGGGCTTCTTACCCTCGTGCCAGTGGGCGGTTATCCTGACCGGCGTCCGCATCGGCTCCAGGCACGCGGCGCGTATGGCCGCCCGGACCAGCTTCTCGTTGCGCCTCTTGCAGGCGTTGCCGCAGCATCGGTTCCCGCGGTTCTGCGCCGTGTACTCGTTCAGGCCGTCGAGGCGGCCCGGTATCACGAACGTCTGGATCACAGCCTCACCTCCGCGCACGGGTCGAACATCGACTTGGCCATGCGGAAGTCCAGATGCGGGCACTCCTGCCTGGCGAGCCTCGCGAGGGCGGGCGCCCAGGCGTTGGGAAGGCTCGTCTTGAAGCGAGCCCTCGCCGCCATAAGGCACTCGTTGGGCGACGCCTTGCCGTCAGGCCCCCTGTTGAGGTCTGCGAACTCCTTGTAGTAGCACCACGCGGAGAAGTTGCGGCACGTCCAGTCGCGCATCTCCTCCCAGACCTCGGAAGGCCCGTCGTTGACGCCGGGTATGACCATCTCGGTCTGGTTTCCCGGCGCAGGGCCGCACGCCCTCATGCCATGCACCCCGAGAGGTAGCAGGCCATCCAGGCCGCAGAAAACACCGCGACCGCAAGAAGCGTGGTCACGGCCGCGCCGGTCACGGGATGCTGCTTGCGCTCGGCAACCCTTATGGGCTTGAAAGACCCCGGGTAGCCGTCCGTGTTACAATGCGTGTCGGTGTACAGCGTCCTGCTGTTGCCTGCGCCCCCCAGTCCGCCAAGATCGCGGGGCGCATTATTGTCTTCGGTCATGATCCCTCCTTCGTTTCGCGAAGCGGCTCATAGGCCACCTCCCCAAGTCGTGGGTCGCTTCGTTTTGAAACCTCGAAACATCGTCTGAACTGGCAGGTTTCAACTATTTTCCTCCTTCACGAAATCTACATATCTTCTTGCGTTGCTTCTCATTGTCCTTATAGAGCGCCTGCCTGCGCCTTTCCGCGTCGGCTATGCGCTCGCGCTCCGCGGCAACCTGCCGCCTAAGCTCGTAGTTAACGCGGGACGCCTTCTTCGCCCCGAGCTCGACCGTGCACGCCTTGCACCACCCGGTCTTGCCCACCAGCGGGAAGAACGTCCTACACCCGCAGTTCGGGCAGAGCCACGACCTCGCGAGGGACACTCCCCTGCGGCTCGCCATGACCTTAATGGCCTGGACGCTCCTGCCTAGGTGCAAGGCAACCGCCTCCGCGCCGTCGGAGGCATGGCCATCGAGGTAGGCGATGTCCTCCTCCGTCCAGCGGCGCCTCACAGGCCGTCCTCCTCCAGCATGTTCTCGGCCCAGTCATTCAGGTTGGCCTCGGTTATGTACCAGATGCGGCGCTGGCCCCTCTTGTGGGCCGCCTTGAGCCGGCCTGCGGATATCTCGCGCCGGATCGTCTCCGCGCAGACGCCGTACATCTCGGCCACCTGCTTGACCGTGTACGGCAGTTGCGGCGCGTTTTTGGCAACGGACACAGCGCCTCCTTTCCACTCGTTGGTGGGCGCGGCAGGACTCGAACCTGCGCGACGGGGGTCATGGCCCCAGCTCTACCCATTGAGCTACGCGCCCGATTGCTTATCTGCCCGGCTCTGCTGTCCGGGGGCCTGTGCGGGACATACCGCCAGGTCTGTTCCGTTTTCAAGGTGCTGCGGAGGGCGCACGTTGCTGGCAACCGATACGCCGCCCTCCACAGGTCTGGGCTGCAAGGCCCCTGGAAGGCGCTCCCGGACGTGGCCGAGTCGTCCGAAAGCGCCCTCCAGGGGGCTTGCCGGGGCCGGGGAGGCTGCTGTCCCTCCCCGTCACCTATCCCCGGCATGGCCGATCACTCGGGGCGATTTCCACGCGACCCCGAGGCGGGCGCACGGCTGGACGAGATGCACCTAGAGGGGATGCCGTCAGCCACGGTGTGCCATGCGCCCGGTTCGGGGTCGCGTGGAAATCGCCGGTGAACTACGATGCAATCTTGCGGTTGTCGGAGAGACCGAAAAGGTAATCAACGGAGCATCCGAACGTGTCGGAAAGCTCGACCGCTCTATTGCTCGGAATTGGCGATTTGCCGTTCTCCCAGCGGCCTATCGTCTGCTCGTCTACGCCAAGGCGGGTTGCCAAGCCCTCCTGCGTCAGTCCTATCCGAATGCGCTCCGACTTGATGTTGTTTCCCATAGCAACCTCAACTACTCAGTTTGTGATTACTTTTCATATAGTACGCATTTTCTGGGTATTTGCAAGATGTAATCTTGAGATTTTGATTGTTTTTCGGGTATTCTTGATGGCAACAAAATTACCCAGGAGGTGAGTAGCTTGAAAACATATCTCAAACAGGCAAGGAGAGCTGCTGGTCTCACGCAGGAGCAAGCATCTGATATGTCGGGAATTGCTCTAGGGACGCTCAGAAGATGGGAACAGGGTGTCAACGAGCCTGATATGGAATCAATCATCCGTCTTGCGGATTTGTACAAAACAACGACTGACACAATTCTCGGAAGTCGTCACGCGGAGCAAATTGAGGGAATAAAACCCTTCGTAGATAATCGGATGGTCGAGATTCCGCTTTATGGCTCAATCGCCGCAGGGACTCCGATCGAAATGATTGACTCCGACGAAACGTATCCTATATCGCAGCGCAAACATGAAGAACACCCTGACGCCTTTCTGTTGAAAGTTGAAGGCGAGTCGATGAACCGTATCCTCCCCAACGGCTCCTACGCCCTCGTAGACCCCTGCGAAGACGTTGACAGGGACAACCAGCCCTACGCCGTGTGCGTCAACGGATACGACGCGACGGTGAAACGCGTCCACAAGCTCAACAACGGATTCGAGCTTGTGCCCGACAGCACCGATCCCACCTACAAGCCCGTCGTCTACGACTATGGCGTGGAGGGCACGGAAGTCATCACCGTCATAGGGCGCGTGGTCTACTACGTGCTCCCGTTCGATTGGAGCTTCTGACGGAATCGACCCTGTCGCTGGATATATTTTATAAAAACTTGCTATTTTCTCTTGTCTAATAAATAGCAATACTTTATAATATACCTATCGGTTGAAGGAAAGGAAATCCGATGCCGAAGGAACAGGAAGTGAAGGAAGTCATCAAGAGGCTGCGAAAGGAGGGGTGGAAAGAGCGATCGGGGAAGGGAAGCCACCGGGTGTTCAAGAAGGACGGGATCACGATAAGCATCCCGACGTCAGCCAAGGAGGTGGCGAACGGAACCTTCAAGAAGATCAAGAGGGAGGCGGGTTGGAACTGACCCGCCTCCGCTCCAGGAATAGAAAGGACGGCAGCAAATGGAAAGCTTTGCATACCAGGTGTTCCTCACCCCCGAAGAGGGCGGAGGATTCTCGACGGAGATACCCGACCTTCCAGGATGCTACTCGCAAGGCGACGACATCAAGGACGCGGTGGAGATGGCTGCCGACGCCGGGAAGACCTACATCGCCGCGCTCATGAAGGACGGCGAGAGCATTCCCGGCGCCACCGTGCGAGAGGTTCCCGAGGGCGACCGAGAAGCCTGGGTGTTCTTCGAGACCGACGAGTCCTACATCGTGGACGGCCCGGTGGTGTCCGCCGCGCAGGCGGCACGCGACCTCGGACTGTCGGCGGGACGCGTGACGCACATGCTGGACGCCGGCCTTCTCGAAGGCTACCGCGAAGGAAGGCGCACGTGGGTTACAACCGCCTCCGTCGAGGCCAGGAAGGCGGCCCCGGTTGCCGCCGGGCGTCCCAGGAAAGCTGCGACGGCATAGGACTGCCATGGCATTCGGCGGCAAAACTCGCGAACTCGAAGCGGCACACCGGCGCATACAAGAGCTGGAACAGCTCGTCCCGGCAGACTACCAGACCTACTGGACGACCATAAACGAGCTGCAGCAACAGGTCGCCGTCCTGCAGTCGACCGTAGCCGCATACCAGCAGGCAGGCCAGGAGTGGCAGGCCCACATCGCCGCCAAGCAGGCCGAATGCGCCAGCCTCGACCAGTGGATAGCCGCGAAGAACGCCGAGATGGCGTCCCTGGACGACCAGGCCATGTATCTGGATGCCGGCCTTGCGCAGACCTCGTTCCAGTTCGAAAACGTCGAGCAGTACAAGATGAGGCTGAAGCAGATACGAAACCAGCAGAAAACGGTCGTGAGGTCGCTGAACGAACAGGCGAGCCTTTCCAGTTGGACGGTGAACAACGACAACCAGGCAGGGCGCCGGATGGTGCGCGACATAACGAAGCTCATCCTGCGGGCCTTCAACGGCGAGTGCGACGAGATTGTCAGGAAGGTTAAGTTCGCGAACCTAGGGGCGTCCTTGGCGGCCATAGACAAATCCGCAGGCATCGTCTGCCGGCTCGCCGCAGAGCTGGAGATATCCATCCCGCAGGAATACGTCGAGCTGAAGAAGCAGGAGGTCGCGATTTCGTTCGAATACGCACGGTTCGGGGAAGAGGAAAAGGAGCGCCAGAGAGTGTTCCGGGAGCAGGAACGCGAAGCGAAGAAGCTCGAAAAGGAAATCGCGGAGCAGAGGAGGCGGCTCGACAAGGAGATGGCGCAGTTCGGGATGGAGCTTCAGAGCGTCATGGCCCAGCTCCAGAACGCGCCGTATGAGATGGTTCCCGACCTGATGCAGAAGAAGGCGTACCTTGAGAGCAACCTGGCCGAAGTCCAGAAGGCCCAGCAGGACGTGGACTACCGCGAAGCCAACCAGAGGGCTGGCTACGTGTACGTCATATCCAACGTCGGCTCGTTCGGCGAGAACGTCTACAAGATAGGCATGACTCGCCGGCTAGATCCCATGGACAGGGTCAAGGAGCTGGGCGACGCATCGGTGCCGTTCGGGTTCGACGTCCACGCCATGATTTTCACGGACGACGCCCCCGGCCTCGAAGCGGCGCTTCATCGAGACTTCGAATCCAGGAAGCTGAACCTCGTGAACCCGCGAAGGGAGTTCTTCCGCTGCACCCTTCAGGAGATAAAGGAAGCGGTCTACAGGAGCTACGACAGAACCGTGGAGTTCGTCGACTTCCCGGATGCAGAGCAATTCCGAATGTCGGAGGCGATAAGAATGCGCTAGAAACAGCTAGGCAATATTGCCTAGGACAAACATGGAGCCCCGCGCAACCGCCAAGAAGCATCGGGGCTCCAAAGCATCGCTACTCGCCCGTCAAGGCTTTCGCTGCAGGAGGCCTTGGCCTGTCCTGTTAAGGAGATTATAAGCCATGGCTAGATCGACATGGGGAAGCGTCCGCCAGAGGTCGAAAGGCGTGTGGGAAGTCAGGTATCACGCCAATGGAAAGCGCCGCTCCAAGGTCGTGCGTGGAACGAAGAGGGATGCCGAGCGAGTCCTGGCAGACCTGCGCGTCAAGCACGAGGGGATGGGAACGAACGGGTGCCCGACCGTGAAGCAGTTCTGGGAGCACACCTACCATGAAGAGATTTCCTCTCTGCTGTCCCCGACCACGGTAAGCGGATACGAGCAGAAGTACCGCCACGACATAGAGCCCGAGTTCGGCGACGACATCATGAGCGAGGTCAGGCCGCGCCGGATACAGGAGTGGCTAAGCACGATGCCGCCGGCAACGGCGAGGCATGCAAAGGCCGTGTTCTCGGCGATGTTTTCACGCGCGTTCGCGCTGGAGCTGATTGACGACAACCCCGTGCAGCGAAGGTACGTGATGCCGAAGGGAAACGCCGCGCGGAAGAGGGACGACGAGACGTTCTCCGAAGAGGAGCTGCGCGGCATTGCCGAGAGGTGTCAGGGAGAGCCGTGGGAGGCGCCGTTCATCGTATCGGCGTTCGGCTGCACGTCGCGCCACGAAGCCATGGGGGTTCGCGCCGAGGACGTGACGGACATAGAGGGCTATGCCGTCATCGACCTGAAACGCGGCGTGCACCGCGTGGACAGCGATGTCGTCGTGAGAGACGAACTGAAAAACGAGTTCAGGCCACGCCCGGCGGTGGTGCCACCACCGTACAGCAGGCGTCTCTTCGAGCTTGCGTCCCAGGCGCAGGCAGAGGCCGACGCGAACGGATGGCCCGAAGCCTGGTTGTGTGGAAACGGCTTCGGGGGCGTCATGTGCCCGAACACCATGGCCCAGGCGTTCCGCAGATGGTTCTGCGACCAACCCCTCGTCTACCACCCCTTCGGAAACCTGCGCAACTCCTGCGCAACGATCAGGCTCACGAAGGGAATAGACGGCTCGATGGTCGCGAAGATGCTCGGAAACGAGGAGCGTGGGACATCGGAAAGGCATTACGAGCGCCCGAAGGCACGGGAGTTCATCGAGGCGCTGGGGCGTGCCGGGAAATGGTAGACGAAAAGTTAGGGGACGTTAGGGGACAAATCCCCTAACTTGAAACTTTCTTAAACAAAAAGCTGCCTCTGAACTGGGAAGATTTAAAAGCCTTAAAAGGACAAAATCCGCAACCCACTGATTACAAATCAGTTGCTCTACCGTTGAGCCACGCTGGCCGAGCTGGGGAAAGCCATGCATCCATCCGTCTAGGACAAAACATTCCGGAA
>CAJUSL010000005.1:10509-38348 GCA_910589135.1 uncultured Eggerthellaceae bacterium | reverse complement strand
GATTATAGCAGCATGACGCCCTACCGCCTCGTGCTACTCGAACTCGGGGATGAAGCTCTCCTTGCAGGTCTCGCCGTCCTGCCAGAAATAGTCCTCCAGCCCGATGGCGTCGGCATAGTCGAGCAGCGACTCGTACTCCTTTTTCGAGACGGCGTTCGCAAGCTGCGGGAACCGTCCCAGCACCGCCTTCGCCCGCGCATCCCCCGCCTCGGCAGCCGTGGCCAGCACCGGCGTGTACTGGTTCATGATGGACACGCGCACGTCGCTCCCGTACCGTTGCCGCAGCAACCGCAGCACCGCCTTCGAGTCGTCCAGGCTCCCCGGCAGCAGCAGATGCCGCACGACCACGCCGCGCGTCATGCGCTCAACGCCGCCGAAGTCGTCGCAAGCGACCTCGCCGACGCCTTCAACCATGGCGTCGAGCGCGCGCTCCGCCACCGTCCGGTAGTCCGCGACGCCGGAATACGCCTTCGCCAAGGCGTCGTCGCAATACTTGAAATCGGTGAGATACACGTCGACGAAGCCGTCGTTGCGCCGGATGTTGCCCACGCTCTCGTATCCGCCGGTGTTCCACACGACAGGAACCGCAAGCCCGCACCGCCTGGCTTCCGCAACCGCCTCGCGCACGGCGTCGGAGAAATGCGTCGGAGTGACGAGGTTCACGTTCATGGCGCCCTGCCGTTCGAGGTCGCGCATCATGGCCGCAACTTCCGACACGCCGGCCTCCCTGCCGGCGCCGCCGCGCGAAATCGCCGCATTCTGGCAGTAACAGCACTTCAGGTTGCAGCCCGCGAAGAAGATGGTCCCGCTGCCTGCCTCGCCGCTGATGGGCGGCTCCTCCCAGAAATGCAGCGCGGCCCGCGACACGACCATGCGCCCGGCCGTCCCGCACAGGCCAAGCTCCCCGCTTCCGCGGTCGACGGCGCACTGGTGGGGGCAAAGCCGACAACGCCCGCCAGGCGTCCTCGGGCCTGCGCCCGCAAGGCCGCCTTCTATGGCACGCTCAGCCATGAAAACCAAAGCCGCCACGCAGCCGACCGCGGCCGCAGCCGCACCGGCTAGTTGATGGAGTACCCGAAGCCGCTCGCGAAGTTGTCATCGTCGTAGGGGTCGCCGTCCCCGTCGTCGAACGGGAACGAATCGCTGCCGTACTCCTCCACGGCGCCGTCGGCCGCACCGCTTCCGTACAGCTGCTCGACGCGGCTCCAGTCGAGCCCGTGCGCGTCGACGCGGCCGCCTGCGCCCTCGCCCTCGTCGCCCGACGGCTCTCCTTCGTACACCAGCGACAGCGCGGCGGGGGACATGTCCGACCCGCCGATCATCGCCAGCAGCTCGAACAGGTGGAACGCCGCCTCCGTCTGCGGAAGGATGGTCTCGTAATCGTCGCCGGTCATGATCGCGGCGGACAGCTCGCTCATGAGCATCTCCACCGTGTAGTCGCCCTTGAAGCGCTCGCCGCGCACGGCCTCGATGATGAAGGAGGCCTCGGGTGAAGTGGCGTCCGGAACGAGCGCCTTGACGTTGATTCCCGACGACGCCGACGCCGAACACGCCTTGAACAGGGACAGCGCCTCTATCGCCGAGACCATCTCGGCGGTGTTCTGTATCGTGCTGGCCGCCCGCGCAAGCTGGGCCGCCCCGGCGTCCGCCACCACCTGCACGTCGCCGTACAGTACCTCGAGCAGCGGCATGGCGTCGTCGACCCCGCCGCCTTCCGAACCCGCGAAGCAGGCAAGGTTGTCATGCGCGAACGCGTCCGGCGCCATCTTGTTCCTCACGACGAGGGGCGCGGCCACCATCGAAACGTCGCTCACGGCGCACACCGCGGCGATCTCGGCCGCAAGGTTGGGCGTGCACGCGGAGGCATCGACCACCACGGCCTGCCCGCCCACCGTCGACACCAGCGCGTCGTCGCCGAAGTACAGGTCCTCGAGCGCCGTCATGGACGTGCAGAACGTAACGACGAACGCGGCTTCGGCAACGTCCTCGACGCGCTCGAAGCCAGCGTCCGCAAGCCGGCCTTCGACCGCCGATGCGAACGCCTCGTTGCCCCTGAATGCGTACGCAGCCATTACCGGTCCCCCTTGATGCGCTTCGCGATGCGGTCGGCGACCGACAGGTTCTCGCGCTTGTCGTCGCCCCAGAACACCACCGCAAGCATGCCGGGGCCGGTATGCGAGCCGATGACGGGCCCGATGGACGACTCGATCACCAGGGCGTCGGGGTCGGCCTTCTGAATCATGCCCTTCAGGCGCTCCATGTCCTTCGGGCAGTCGGCGTTGCCCAGCATGACGTAGCGCGTGCGCCCGTCGGTGTTCACGTTCTTCTCGTAGTGCTCGGCCAGGTGGCGCATCGCCTTCTTGCGGCCGCGCGCCACGCCGGTCAGCTGCAGCTTGCCCTCCAAATCGATGGTCAGAAGCGGCTTCACGTCCAGCGCCGCGCCCGCAACGGCCACGCTGGAGGGAATGCGGCCGCCACGCTTGAGCGCGTCGAGGTCTTCCACCATGAACTCGCACCCCATGTAGTTGTGCGCCTCCTCGGTCCACGCGGCGAGCTCCTCGGCGGTGGCGCCCTTCTCCCAAAGCGAGATGGCCTCGAACACGAGGAAGCCCTCGGCCACCGAGGCGAGCTTCGTGTCCACCACGTGCAGCTCGAAGTCGGGGTACTCCTCGAGAATCTGGTCGCGCACCAGCATCGCCACGTCGTAGCTGCCAGAAAGCCCGCTCGAGAACGAGAGGTACACCGTGGGGACGCCGGCCTCCGCGGCCGCGCGGAACGTGTCCTGCAAAAGCGGCACCGAGAGCTGCGCGGTGGAAGGCTCCTTGCCCTTCCTCATGCCCTCGTAGAAGTCCTTGGCAGAGACGCTCTGGAACAGGTCGTCGTCATGGGTCTCCCCGTCCTGGATGTAGGGGAACTTGAGCAGCGTTATCCCCTCGCGGTCGACCAGCTCGAACGGAAGGTCGCTGCAGGAGTCGACGATCAGATGGCAGTTCGGCATGTCTTTCCTTTCATCGTCGCGCATGGCGGATACAGGCGCTATTCGGAGATGTTCCTCATTCTGGCGACCAGCGAGCTTCGGCGGTCGTGCAGGCCGCGCTCGAAGCCGACCGGATAGGTGTGCGGGTTGAGCATGCGCAGCTGCGTCTCGTCGAGCGTCTCCAGCTGCTCGCGCGCGCGGGCCTGCGCCTCCATGGCCGAGCCGTGCGCATCGTCCACGGAGCGGCCGCCACGCGCCAGGGGCACCAGCAGCTGCGTCCAGCGCAGCCCCTTGAGCTTCTTGCGCCTGAGCGGGTCGACCGGGTCCACGATTACTTCCTCGCCGTCGACGCCGGCGTATACGTCGAATACCATGTCGCCGGCGATCTTGCCGTCCTCGTCGAAGTAGCGGCGCACGTTCAGCACGCCGGGGATGGTGGTCTTGGCCGCCGACTCGGACACCTTCAGCCGGTCGCTCCACGCGCTCTCGGAATCGGGCCGCACGGCGGAAAGCTTGTACACGCCGCCGAGCGAGGGCTGGTCGTAGGCGCACGCCAGCTTCGTGCCGACGCCCCATGCCGCCACAGGCGCCCCCTCGTCGAGGATCGACTTGATGGTGCGCTCGTCCAAATCATTCGACAGCACGATGCCCACGTCCTCGAACCCGGCCTCGTCCAGCATGCGCCTGGCCATCTTGGAAAGCCACGCCAAGTCGCCGGAATCGATGCGGATGCCGGCAAGCCTCTCGCCGCGCTCGCGCATCTCGAGGCCCACCGTAATGGCGTTCCTGACGCCCTGCTCCACGTCGAAGGTGTCGACGAGCAGCGTGCAGTTGTTGGGAAACAGCCGCGCGTACTCGCGGAACGACTCAAGCTCGTCGTCGAAGGACATGACCCACGAATGGGCATGCGTCCCCGACACGGGAATGTCGAACATCTTGCCCGCAAGCACGTTCGACGTTGAGGCGCAGCCGCCCACCACCGCAGCGCGCGACGCCCAGACGCCTCCCAGCCCTTGCGCGCGGCGCAGGCCGAACTCGGCGACGGGGGCGCCCTTCGCGGCGCGGCACACGCGCGCCGCCTTCGTGGCGACGAGCGTCTGGAAGTTCACGACGTTGAGCAGCGCCGTCTCGATGAGCTGGCACTGCATGATGGGCCCCTGCACGCGCACCAAAGGCTCGTTCGGGAACACGACCGTCCCCTCCCGCACGGCGTCGACGTCGACGGAAAGCCGCATGTTGGACAAGTGGTCAAGAAAGGCGGCGTCGAACAGCGGGCCGCCCTTCGGGGCCTCGACGGACCGCAGGTAGGCGATGTCGTCGGCGGCGAAGGCGTACTCGTCGACGACCTGCGCGAGCTGCGTCATGCCGCAGGCGACCGCATAGCCGCCGTCGAAGGGGTAGCTCCTGAAATGCATCGAGAACGTGGCCTGCTCTGACTCCTTGCCGGAAAGCCAGTAGCCCTGGGCCATCGTCAGCTGGTAGAGGTCGGTGAACAGCGACCAGTCCATACGCATGGCCTACTCGCCGCCCGACGCGGGGCCGCCTTGCGCGCCCTGCTGGCCGGAAGGACCCTGGGAGGAAGAGCCCTGGGAGCCGCCCTTGCCCGAACCGCGACGCCTTCTGCGGCGCCGGTTGCCGGATGCCTGCTTGGCCTCGCCCTGCTGGCCTTGCTTTCCCCCCGCGCCGGCGTCGCGCGAGAGGCCCGACGATTTCTGGCCGGGGCGCGCGCCGCCCTGGGACTGCTTCTGCGAGCCGCCCTTGCCCGAAGGCTTGCGCCCGCCGCGGCCCTGCTTTTTGGAAGGCGCCTTCTGCTCGGCTCCGGCGCGCTTCTGCGCGGCCTTGCCCTCGCCCTCGACGGTGGTCTTCGTGCCGTCGGCGGCCTTAATCGTGGTGGAGCGCCTGCGGGGGGCGCGCTTCGCCTGCGACTCGCCCTTGCCCTTGCCTTCGCCCGAGCCCGAACCCGAGCCCTTGCCGCCCCCGCGGCGGCCTCCCCCGCGCCTTTGCGAGCGGGAGGGCTTCTCCTTCTTCGACTGCTCGTGGTGCACGGCCTTCGCGCTTCCCAGCTTGTCCTCGCCGGTGAAGCTAGGAATAGCGAACAGCTCGGCTCCGCCGAACATGGACACCTGGGCGTCTTCGACGGCCTGTTCCCACGCCTCGTCCGACACGGCGGCCTTCTTGCGGTCCTCGGACAGTTCCCGGATCGCCGATGCGGGCACCTTGACGGGCTTGTCGTCGCCCACGCGGACGGACACGGTGTCGCGCGGCACGTCGTATTCCACGACCTTGCCCTCGCCGGCCGGAGTGGACACCATGGCGCCGATCTTGGGCGCCGTCTTCTTGAAGTCCTTGTAGACGTCCTCCTCGTAGCGCAGGCAGCACATCAGCCTGCCGCACAGGCCCGAGATCTTCTGCGGGTTGAGCGAGAGGTCCTGATCCTTCGCCATGCGGATGGAAACGGGTTTGAACTCGCCACCCAGGCGCTTGCAGCACACCAGCTGGCCGCAATGCGCGATGCCGCCTACGATGCGCGCCTCGTCGCGCACGCCAATCTGGCGCATGTCGATGCGCACGTGGAACTCGGACGCGAGCTTGCGGACCAGGTCGCGGAAGTCGATGCGCTCCTCCGACTCGAAGTAGAAGACGGCCTTGTCGCCGTCGAGCATGTATTCCACGCTGACCGGGTGCATGTCCTCGTTGTGCTCGCGCGCCATGCGCTTGAACACGGGCATGGCCTCGCGCGCCTTCTGCTCCATCTCCTCGGCGCGCCGGACGTCCTCCTCGGTCGCCAGGCGCTTCACGGGCTTGAGCTGCGTCTTCAGCTTCTTGACGTCCTCGTAGGGGACCTCGATCACGTCGGACGCCATGACGCCCAGCTCCAGGCCGCGCGCCGTCTGGACGACGACCTTGTCGTCGGCGCGCAGCTCGAGCCCCTCCGGGTCGAACCAGAGGGTCTTTATGTTGTAGGGCAGATTAACTGGTGCTACCAGCGCCATCGAAAACCTCTCTTACTTTGAACAATGCGACGTCGAAACACGTCTCTGGGGAAACATTATAGTCAAGCGACTCCTTCGCCTCGTCCACCTGCCGCAACGCGGCGGAAATGCGGACGATGTCGGCATAGGGCGCAAGCGCCTGCATGGATGCCAGAGCGTCGCCGTTTATGACGAGCTCGGGCGTGCCGGCCCGCAGCATGGCGATGTCGCGCAGCCACGAGGAGACGATGGAAAGCGCCTGCTTCAGGCAGGCGGACGTCTCCGCCGTGAGGCGCCGCTTGTTGCGCTCCTCGATCTTGCGGATGGCCGACTTCGCGAGGAAGTCCTGGTTGCGCGCCAGCTCCTCCTCCTGCTGCGCGCGCAGGCTGTCCAGGGGGGCCTTCGACTTCTCGATGATGCCGCGCGCCTCGATGAGCACCTGCCAGTCGCTCATCGAGTCGATGCGCGAAAGCATGCTCAGAAGCTCGCCGCGGAAGAACATGCGCTCGTTGCCGCGCGCGTTCAAAAACGCGATCGCGTTCGAGATGGAGCCGGAGGTCGCCTCCATCGCCATGCGCGACTGCTCGATGGAGGCGCCGGTGTTCTGGCTGACGATGCCGGCCGCCTCGGTGGGCGGGATGTGGCGGAAGGGCACGACCTGGCAGCGCGAGGCGATGGTGGACAGCACGCTGTCGCGCGTGCGGCCTAGAAGGATGAGCACCACGTCCTCAGGCGGCTCCTCGAGCGTCTTCAGGAAGGCGTTCGCGGCCGATCGGTTCAGCAGGTCGGCACGGTCGATGATGTAGACCTTCCGCGACGCCTGGATGGGCGAAAGCGACACGTCCGCCATGATCTCGCGCACCTGCTCCACCAGATAGCCGCCGACGCCCTCGGGTTCGCAGTAATGGACGTCGGGATGGGTCTTCTTGCGCACCCGCGAGCAGTTGTCGCAATCGCCGCAGGCGCCGCCGCGCGGGCCGGATGCCCCCTTCGGGCAGACGATTGCCTGCGCGAAGGCGTGCGCGGCCTGCGTCTTGTTCGACCCCGCGGGCCCGACGAACAGGTAGGCGTGCGTGAGGTGGTCGGACTTGACGGTGGAGCGCAGAAAGTCGCGCACCTGGGGCTGGCCGAGGATTGTTGCGAAGGCGTCGGACATACGCATTCCCCTACTGGCGGCGGAAGCCGAAGGCGTCTCGCTTGGAATGGTCGTGCGCGGCGTCGTAGGCGGCAAGCATGTCGGCGAGGTCGACCGACCCGTCCGACAGCCACGGCGCGACGGGCGCGAGCGCCCGGAAGATGGCGCGTGCGGTGCTGGAATGCCTGCCGCTCGTCTCGACGATGCGCATCCGTCCGCCAGAGAGCCGCACGATGTCTCCGAAGGCGTCGATGACGCGCGCATGGAAGTCGTCGCCGGCGAGCTCGAGGCGGTCGGCCTTATCGCGCCGGTCGACGCGGCTCTTCTTCTCCTCGCGGTCGGGGCACGAAAGCACGATGGTGGCGTCCGGCTCGATGCCGTCCGTCGCGAACGCGTTGGCCTCGCGGATGAAGCCGAGGTCTATCCCCCTGCCATAGCCCTGGTACGCCAGGGTGGAGTCGGTGAAGCGGTCGCACAGCACCACCTTGCCGGCCGCGAGCGCGGGCCGGATGGCCTCGTCGACCAGCTGGGCGCGGGCCGCCTCGTAGATCAGCAGCTCGGCACGCGGGGAGAGGCCGGCGTTGCGCTCGTCGAGCACCACGTCGCGCAGCTGCTCGCCCACCTCGGTGCCGCCGGGCTCGCGCATGCGCAGCACGTCGAACCCGAGCGACTCGAGCACGTCGGCGAGGAAGCGGATGTGGGTGGACTTGCCCGCCCCGTCGCCGCCTTCGAATGTGATGAGCACGCCGGGCGCGTTCGCGCCCGTGTTCAGCGCGTACGTCATGCGCGTGCCTGGGCGCATGCGCAGACGGCTTCGGCGACGGCGGGCGCGATGCGCGGGTCGAAGGGGTCGGGCATCACGAAGTCGGCGGAAAGCTCGTCGTCGGACACCAGGCCCGCAAGCGCCTCGGCCGCGGCCAGCTTCATCGGCTCGGTGATGCGTTCGGCACGCGCCTGCAGGGCGCCCTTGAAGATGCCCGGGAACGCGATGACGTTGTTCACCTGGTTCGGGAAGTCGGAACGCCCGGTGCCGACGACCGCGGCACCCGCGGCGAGCGCGTCTTCGGGGTAGATCTCGGGAACGGGGTTCGCCATGGCGAACACGATGGCGCCTTCGGCCATGGTCTCCACCATTGCGCGCGTGACCACGCCGGGGGCGGACACGCCGACGAGGACGTCGGCGTCCACCAGGGCGTCGGCCAGCGTGCCGTGCATGTCGGAAAGGTTCGTGACCGCGAGCATCTCGCGCTGGGCGTCGGTGATGCCTTCCAGCGTGGACGACACGATGCCGTTGCGGTCGCACATCACGACGTCTTCGAAGCCGTACGACAGCATGAGCTTGGCGATGGCGGTCCCCGCCGCGCCGGCGCCGTTGATGACGGCGCGCACGTCCTGGGCCTTCTTGCCCACCAGGCGCAGGGAGTTGATGAGCGCCGACAGCACGACGATGGCCGTGCCGTGCTGGTCGTCGTGGAACACGGGGATGTCGAGCGCGTCGTTGAGTCTGCGCTCGATCTCGAAGCAGCGCGGCGCCGAGATGTCCTCCAGGTTGATGCCGCCGAAGGCGGGGGCGATCTGCACGCACGCCTTCACGATCTCGTCGACATCCTGCGTGTCAAGGCAGATGGGAAACGCGTTCACGCCCGCGAACGCCTTGAACAGGTCGCACTTGCCCTCCATGACGGGCAGCGCCGCATGCGGGCCGATGTTGCCCAGGCCGAGCACGGCGCTTCCGTCCGTGACGACCGCGACCGTGTTCGCCTTGAGCGTGTAGTCGTAGACGGCCTCGGGGTTTTCGGCTATGGCCTGACACGGGGCGGCGACGCCCGGCGTGTAGGCGATCGACAGGTCGTGCCTGGTGCGTATGTCCATCTTGGGAGTGGTCTCTATCTTGCCGCACCATGCTCGGTGCTTCTCGAGGGCCTCGTCGGAGATGCTCATCCAGTGGTTCCTAACGTGTTGCAATTCGGGCACGACGCCCGCGCGATGTCTAATATCATGGGTATATTGTATACCCTCGACATGCCTTTGTCGGCTGCCGGCGGCGCGGGGCGCGTCCGCCGGGCGAAAGGACGGCCATGGACACACCGATCACCCCAAGCCAGGTGGGCCGCGCGGTCTACGCCTGCATCCGCGAATGCGCCGCCACGCTGCGGGCCGACTGCTTCGACGCAACGCAGAATGCCTACGACGCCGCGCTCGCCGCCGACGGGCAGTCGCGCGAGGCCGGCGTGCTGCGCTGCATCGTCCGCAACGCCATGATCGGCAGGAACGAGGGCATGCCCATCTGCCAGGACACGGGCAGCGTGTGGGTGTGCCTCGAAGTGGGAGAGCAGCTGGCCGTTCCCGGCGACGTCTTCTCGGAGGTGCCCGCTGCCGTCGAGCGGGCCTACGTGGAAGGCCGCCTGCGCATGAGCATGGTGAAAGACGCGCTCTTCGACCGTGCGAACACCCAGAGCAACAACCCCGCGTTCACCGAAGTGCGCATCGTGCCCGGCGCCGGCTGCCGCATGCACGTGATGCTGAAGGGGGGCGGGTCGGACAACGCCTCGCGCCTGGTGATGCTGCCGCCGTCCGCCGGCCGCGAGGGCATCAAGGCCGAGCTTCTGGCCTGCGTGCGCGAAAAGGCCGCGAACGCCTGCCCGCCGCTGCTGATCGGCGTGGGCGTGGGCGGCACGTTCGACAAGGTGGCGGCGCTTGCGAAGACGGCGCTGCTGCGCGAGGTGGGCTCGCCGGCGCAAAGCGACGAGGCTGTGGCGTTCGAGCGCGAGCTGCTGGACGCGGTGAACGCGACCGGCATCGGGCCCGGAGGCCTGGGCGGGTCGCCCACCGCCCTCGCCGTGCACCTGAACACGGCGCCGTGCCACATCGCCGCGCTGCCGCTGGCCATCAACATGGGCTGCTGCGCCATGCGCTCGGCCACCGTCGAGCTCGTCGACGCCGACGGGCGCGCGCTCGCGAACCCCGCCGCCGACACCTGGCACGAACGAAGCTAAGGAGCCACGCCATGCCCAACGCCAAGGAACTCACCCTCCCGCTTTCGAAGGACGTCCTCGCATCCCTGCGCAGCGGCGACGAAGTGACCCTGACGGGACGCCTGTACACCATGCGCGACGCCGGGCACGCCCGCTGCCTGGAATATTTGGAGGCGCACGGCGAGCTGCCTTTCGGGCTGCAGGGCCAGACGCTCTTCTACGCAGGGCCCACGCCCGCGACCCCCACGCGTCCCTTCGGCGCCATCGGGCCCACCACCGCCTCGCGCATGGACTTCGCCACGCCGGCCCTCATGGACGCGGGCATCGTCGCCACCATCGGGAAAGGCAAGCGCTCGGCCGCCGTGGCCGAGGCCTGCGTGCGCAACGGAGGCGTCTACCTCGCCGCCGTGGGCGGCGTCGCGGCGCTGCTCGCGGAACGCGTCCTGGCAAGCGAGACCGTGGCCTGGGACGACCTGGGAACCGAGGCGCTGCGCCGCATCCGCGTCGAGGACTTCCCCGTCTACGTCGACATCGACACCCGCGGAAAGCGCCTGTACGAGTAGCGCGCCGCGCAGGAAGCGCCACGCCATGCGAGGCGAAGCTCCCGGCGGCGGCGCCATCGCACATATATAAGCGCATTTGTGGAATAGAGTTGCCCGCGCCCGAAAATCGTGTATGCTATCGCGCATTGGTCTTACCCGAACGTCCCGAGGAGCGTCGTTGAAGCTAGTAGTAACCGAGAAGAACGATGCCGCCAAGCAGATCGCGAACCTGCTCGGCACCAAGAAACCCAAGCAGGACAAGGTGTACAACACCCCCGTCTACAAGTTCGACTTCGACGGCGACGAATGCATCGCCATCGGCCTGAGGGGCCACATCCTCGAGCCCGACTTCACGCACGAGCTCGTCTACAAGAAGCGCGGCGGCTGGCAGGGCGTCACCGAGGACGGCGAGCTCGTGAAGGCCGACGTCCCGGCCACGCTGCCGAAGCCCCCCTTCAAGAAGAAGAAGCCCTTCACGGCCGACGGCGTCGAGCTTAAGGCGTGGAAGATGGACGCGCTCCCCTACCTGGCGTACGCGCCCATCCAGAAGCTTCCCAAGGAGAAGGACATCATCCGCTCCCTCAAGAACCTGGCGAAGAAGGCCGACTCCATCATCATCGCGACCGACTTCGACCGCGAAGGCGAGCTCATCGGCGCGGACGCGCTGGCCTGCTGCCGCGAGGTGAACGACACGGCGCCGGTGTCCCGCGCGCGCTACTCCTCCTTCACCAAGCCGGAGATCAAGGCCGCCTTCGGCAACCTGGTCGATATGGACACCGACCTCGCCGAGGCGGGCGCCACGCGCCAGGACATCGACCTGATCTGGGGTGCCGCGCTCACGCGCTACCTCACCATCGTGCGCTTCGCCGGCATCGGCAACGTGCGCTCGTCCGGGCGCGTGCAGACGCCGACGCTCGGCCTCATCGTCCAGCGCGGGCGCGAGCGCGAGGCGTTCGTGCCCGAGGACTACTGGACCATCAAGGGCGCCTTCGACGCCTCGGCCGCAGAAGGCCCCACCTCCGGCGACGGCGAGGATGCCTTCGAGGCCATGCACCAGACGACACGCTTCAAGTCGCAGGATGCGGCAGACGCGGCCATGGCGGCCATCGAGGGCGCGAAATCGGCCACGGTGGCCGGCATCGAGCGCAAGAAGCGCACGGTCGCAGCCCCCGTGCCGTTCAACACCACGGCGCTCATGGCCGCCGCGTCAGCCGAAGGCATCAACCCCGGCCGATGCATGCGCATGGCCGAGAGCCTCTACATGGACGGCTACATCTCCTACCCGCGCGTCGACAACACCGTGTATCCCTCCACGCTCGACCTTTCCGAGGTCGTGAAGCAGCTCGAAGGCAACCCGGCGTACGCGCCCTATTGCAAGAAGCTGCTCGCGCAGGGACAGCTCAAGGCCACGCGCGGCAAGAAGGAAACCACCGACCACCCGCCGATCTATCCCACGGCGGCCGCCACGCCCGACGACCTCAACCCCTCCGAGTACAAGCTCTACAACCTGATCGCGCGGCGCTTCCTCGCCACGCTCTCGGGCCCGGCGTCCATCGAGGGCACCAAGGTCACCCTCGACGTGAACGGCCAGGACTTCGTGGCGAAGGGCGACGTGCTCGTCGACAAGGGCTTCCGCGAGATCTACCCGTACGGCCTCAAGAAGGACGAGCAGCTGCCGCCCATGTCCGAAGGCGGCAAAGTCGCCTTCAACGGCGCCGCCTGCACGAAGGACCAGACGAAGCCGCCGGCCCGCTACAGCCAGGGCAAGCTGATTCAGGAGATGGAGAAGCTGGGGCTGGGCACGAAGTCCACGCGCCACTCCATCATCGAGCGCCTGTACACCGTGAAGTACATCACGAACGACCCCATCGAGCCCTCCAAGCTCGGCATCGCGGTCATCGACGCGCTCGACCGGTTCGCGCCGCACATCACGCACCCCGAGATGACCGCCGAACTCGAGGCGGGCATGGACAAGATTGCAGAAGGCCTCGTCACGAAGGCCGAGGTCGTCGGCGGCTCGCGCAACCTGCTCGCAAAGGAGCTCGCCAACCTCATCCCGCACGCCAGCGACGTCTCCGAAGCGCTGGGCGACGCGGTGGCGGCCGACGCCTACGTCGGGAAGTGCCCGAAATGCGGGCACGACCTACAGTTGCGCGCGTCGCACAAGACGAAGTCGATGTTTATCGGTTGCGCCGGCTGGCCCGACTGCGACGTCACCTACCCGCTTCCCAGCGGCAAGATCGAGTCGATGGAAGAGCTCTGCCCCACCTGCGGCATGCCTCAGGTGAAGGTGACCGCCTTCCGTCAGAAGCCGCGCGTCATCTGCATCGACCCCAACTGCTCCACCAACCAGGAGCCCGAGGTGGTCGTGGGCACGTGCCCGGTGTGCGCCGCGAAGGGCAAGGAAAGCAAGCTCGTCGCGCGGCGCAACCCCAAGACGCTGAAGCGGTCCATCACCTGCGAGAACTTCGACGAGTGCGAAACGCGCTACCCGCTTCCGCCCAACGGCCAGATCGTCGCCACCGACGAGGTGTGCGAGGCATGCGGCGCCCCCAAGGTGACCATCCAGGGGTCGCGCGGGCCGTGGACCATCTGCCCGAACTTTGACTGCCCCTCGCGCGAAGAGGCGGAAAAGAAGAAAGCCGAACGCAAGTCGAAGGGCCGCTCGCGCAAATAGCGTGCCAGAGGACGTTCACGTTCGGCACGCCGTTTGTGGTTCATGCCATGTCCCACAAACGAATTAGTGGGACAAAAATCAAAAATTGTGTCCCACTAATTCGTTTGTGGGACATCGGTGGGCACACGAATGCCCTCGGTGACTTCAAGCAGCTCCGGAAACGCCAAGATTGCAGCCCTTTGTCCGCTATGGGGGACTATCTCACGAACGATTCCAAGCTGCTTCATCGTTCGCAATATCCTCTGCGCCGTCTTCTCCCCAACGTCTGGATTCTTCGTAATGGCTTTTGCTGAGAAAATGGGCGCGCGAAACAGCTCGTTCACGATGGCGTCCACGCTCTTAGAGCCCGTTTCCTGCACCAAAAGAGCACGCGTGCCTTCGTATAACGAAAAAATGCTTCGTGCCTTTTCATTGTTCTCCAATGCCTGCGTAGCAATAGCCTGCAGAAAAAACACGCACCATTCGGTCCATGCGTCATCGCGGGAAACCGCCAGCAACCTATCCTGATATTCCGTGTTCCGATGCTCGAAAAACTCGCTCAGGTAAAAGCAAGGGTCGCCAATCAGCCCTTCGGCCTTCATCATAAGAGGAACGACGATTCGGCCCACCCTCCCATTGCCGTCACGGAATGGATGGATCGACTCGAACTCTGCGTGAGCGACAGCAATCTTCACAAGAGCCGGGTCATCGCTGTCATTGACGTAGCGCTCCCATGCGCCCATGGCGTTCTCGACCTCGCCTGGCGCAATGGGCACGTAACGCGCTTCATCGATATTCCGGTTGAAGCCTATCCAATTCTGGTCGTTGCGATAGAGTCCAGGCGATTTACCGCCTCCGCGGACTCCGTCTAGGAGAACCTTGTGAACGGCTTTGACAAGCCGACCCGATATGGGCAAGTCCCTCAGCAGCCGCTCGCCCTCGAAGACAGCGGTTTGATAATTGACCACCTCTCGAATGTCATCCCTTTTAGAAGGATCGACTTCCTCGCCTCCCGCCTCATAAACAAGAACATCCTGCACGCTGGCCTGGGTTCCCTCAATGCGAGAAGACGTGACCGCTTCTTGAACCACAAGCGGTGCAATCAATGGTTCCGGATTCGGGATGATGCCCAGAAAGCTATCATACCTTGCGATTGCATCCGAAGCCTTGGCCAACGGCGCGGCCAATTTCGCCCAATCGAGTTCTTTCGGCGGAAACTTCCCGCTATGGTAATGGACAGCCATTCCGCTCCTTGCACCCTCCGGCATTACGCCGCTTTCAATTCCCGCACGTTTTGTCGTTGGCGCCTTCCACAGCCTAAAATCCAACAAGCCAGCTAACTTCTGGCGGCCTCGGCCTGTTCGCGTTCGAGCACCTTCTGCATGGCCAGGATGGCGCATTCGATCTGGTCGTCGTCGGGCTCGTTGGTGGTGAGGTACTGCATCTGCATGCCTGGCCACAGTATCACCTTGACCAGAGGGTTGTCCGGATGCGACCCCGCCCACTTTACGGTTATCTCGTAGGATATGCCGGCGATGACCGGCACGAACACGATGCGCACGGCAAGCACCAGCAACAGCTTCGGCGCCCCGTCCGGCACGCCCCACGCCTCGATCATGGCGTTCACGGGGACGATGGTGTACACGATGATGGCCAGCACGAGCACCATGATGAGAAACGCCGTGCCGCAGCGCACGTGCAGGCGCGGGAAGCTGCGCGCGTTCTCAGGCGTGAGCGGAAGGCCGTGCTCGTAGCAATGGATGGTCTTGTGCTCGGCACCGTGGTACATGAACATGCGCCGGATGTCCTCCATGCGCCCGATGAGCCAGATGTAGAACAAGAACACCGCCACGCGCAGCACGCCGTCCACGACGTTCCATAGCACCATGTTGGAGTCGTACTCGCCCACGATCAGATTGGTGACCAAGGCCGGAACCACCAGGAACAGCGCGATGCCCAGCACCACGCCCATCACCATGGACACCGCCATGACGCCCTTGCCGAGGCCGCCCTCGCCTTCCGCCTTCGCGTCGGCGGAAGAAGCCGCGGGCGTGGGCGTCGAAGCAACCGTCGCACTCGCAGCGCTCGCCGCATCCACGTCCGTCCCCTGCGCGACGACCACTTCCCCGTCGCTCACGAACGAAGCGTCGTCGCCGTCGTCGAACTCCAACTCCAGCGCATCGACCATGGCCTGAGCCTCGCGCGCGTCCTTGCCTTCGGCCTCCTCGTCGCCGAAGGCGTGCTCGCCGGCGATTTCGAGCGCCTTGAACCCAAGCGCCAGCGACTCGACCAGCGCGACGCAGCCGCGCACGAGCGGCCAGCGGGTCCATTTGCGCTTCGCCTTGCCGGACGCAAGGTCGTGCTCTTCCAGGTATATGTTGCCGTCGGGTTCGCGCACCGCGACGGCCCAGTTGTACTTGCCGCGCATCATGACGCCCTCGAGCAGGGCCTGGCCGCCGACGTGCGTCTTCAGCTCGCCGTCCTCGGCGAACGCGCGCCTGAGGTCGCTCCCCGAACCCGGGGCACCTGTCGATTCGGTCATGCGCGCACGACCCTCTCGTAGGGCTCGCCGCACGTCATCTTCCCCTCGGGGCACGCGCCGCGCACGCACGGCGCGCCGGCGTCCACGAACACGTACGGCGCGGTGGGCCTGACGAGCTCGAGCATCTTCAGCGCAAGCTCGCGGATCTCCCACTGCGCGCGGTTGCAGCAGCGCAGGCCGAAGAAGTGCAGCAGCTCGCGCACGTTCATGGTCACGACGATCTTCGTCTCGGCGGCGTTCGGCAGCACGAAGCGCGCGTCCTCGGCGGGCACGCCCAGCTCGAGCAGCGCGGCATAGGCGTCTTCGGCGGCCGCCATGGCCTCGTCGAACACGCGCGACGCCTCGGGCGATTCCGAGACGCTGCCCGGCTTGACCACCTCGATGTCGTCCTTGAACTTGACGTAGCGCTGGGACTGCTGGTTGAAGCTGGCCAGGCGGTGGCGCACCAGCTGGTGCGTGAGCGCACGCGACACGCCGTCGATCGCGAACGTGTAGCTGGCGTGCTCGAGCGTGGAGAAGTGTCCGCTGGACATGATGGTGGACAGCACCGACTGCACGCGCTCGGGCGGCATGGTCTCCATGAGCTCGGACGCCCCGACGGGCGCGTAGCACAGGCGCGCCGCCGTCGCTATGGCGCGCTCGGGGTCGGGCGTGTGGTAGAGCAGCTCGACTTGCATGGTGAACTCCTGATTACGGTTGCGATACGAACACGGGATTTTTCCCCACAAAGTATAGACTCTTTTAATGGAGAAAGGATGACATGGATTTCACCCCCGAACTGACCACGAAGGACTGGAACGCCGAGTGGATGGAGCTGCAGAAGGCCCGCCGCGCCGCCGACAGCGCCCATCACTGGGACGAGCGCGCGAAGACGTACCACAAGGCCGTGCTGCCGCCGTCGCCCTACGTGGCGGAATTCATCGCCGACGCGCACGTGCGCCCCGGCGACTCCGTCTTCGACATGGGCTGCGGCACCGGCGCCATCAGCATCCCGCTGGCCGCCGAGGGCCACGATGTTTTGGCCTGCGACTTCAGCGAAGGCATGCTCGGCGTGCTGCGCGAGGCGGCTGCGTCTCTTGGCGTGGACGTGCGCACGAAGCTGCTCGGCTGGGCCGACGACTGGGCCGCGTGCGGAATCGCTCCCCGAAGCTACGACGTGGCCTGCGCCTCGCGGTCCATCGCCACGGCGAACCTGAAGGAGGCGCTCGGGAAGCTCTCCGCCGTTGCGCGCCGGCGCTGCGCCGTCACGCTGCCCGTGGGTTCCTCGCCGCGCGCCGATGCGGCCATCCTGTCGGCCATCGGGCTGCAGCCGCAGCTGGGCAGGGACTACGTATATGCCTTCATGATCCTGGTGGAAATGGGACGACGCCCCGAGGTTCGCTACATCGAAAGCACGCGCCACGACACGTTCTGCAACGAGGAGGACGCCTATGCGTCGCTCGAGCGCATGGTCGAGGACGCCTGCCGCACGACGGTTCCCGCCGATGAGAAGCAGCACGCGCTTCAAAACCTGCGCATGTGGCTGCGCGAGAATCTGGTGGCGAACCCCGACGCTGGGAAGAAGAACCCGTTCGGCGAGACCGAGGAGGCGTTCCGCCTGAAAGAACCGCGCAAGGTCGTCTGGGCGCACATCGCCTGGGACGTGAAATGATACACTGGTCGCATTCAACGCAAGGAGGACATCATGGCTGACCTGACAACCGCACTCGCACCGTACGGCATCGACTACGACGAGGCGATGGAGCGCATGGGGGGGAGCATCGACTTCTTCAAGCAGCTCGCAATGAAGTACCTGAACGACACCCACTACGTCGACCTGGTCGCCGCGATGGAGGCCAAGGACTACAGCGAGGCGTACGAGGCCGCCCACACGCTGAAGGGCGTCTCGGGAAACCTCTCCATGACCACCCTTTACAAGGCCGCGACGGCCGTCTCCGACGCGCTCTTCCAGGGCGAGTACCAAGCAGCCGAGACGCTCATGCCGCAGGTCAAGGCCGCCCACGAGAAGGCCGTCGAAGGCCTCGAAAAGTGGCAGAACGACGAGCTGTAGGGCCGACATGACGAACAAGCAGCTGGGCAAGGCGCCCTCCTCCACCACCGTCCTCGTCGCCGGCGGGGCCGGCTTCATCGGCACGCACACGGTGCTCGAGCTTCTGGACGGCGGCTACAACGTCGTCATCGTGGACAACCTGTACAACTCGAAGCCCGAGGCCGTGCGCCGCGTGCGTCAGATCGCCGGCATCGCGGAGGACGACCCGCGGCTTTCGTTCGTCGAGGCCGACATCCTCGACCGCGACGCCATGCACCAGGTGTTCGAGCAGCACGACGTCGACGCCATCATCCTGTTCGCCGGCTACAAGGCGGTCGGCGAGTCGGTGCGAAAGCCGCTCGAGTACTACTGGAACAACATCGCAGGCACGCTCGCGCTCATGGACGTCGCGCGCAGCCACGGCGTGAAGAACGTCATCTTCTCGTCCAGCGCCACCGTCTACGGCGAGCCCGACAGCGTCCCTCTGACCGAGTCGTCCCCCAAGCACGACGCAACCAACCCCTACGGCTGGACGAAGAGCATGATCGAGCAGATGCTCACTGACCTCTACGTGGGCGACGACGAGTGGAACGTCGTGCTGCTGCGCTACTTCAACCCCATCGGGGCGCACGAAAGCGGCCTCATCGGGGAGGACCCCAAGGGCATTCCCAACAACCTCACGCCGTACGTGGCGCAGGTGGCCGTCGGGAAGCTTCCCGCGGTGGGCGTGTTCGGCGACGACTACGACACCCCCGACGGCACCGGCGTGCGCGACTACATCCACGTTGTCGACCTCGCGCGCGGGCACGTCGCCGCGCTCGACTGGATGGCCGGCCGCGTCGGCACCGGACAGGCAAGCGACCCGTCGTCGAAGCCTGGCGCGCAGGCGGCCGACGGCACGCGCTCGGGCGTCGGCGTGTTCAACCTGGGAACCGGCAAGGGAACCAGCGTGCTGGAGGTCATCAGCGCCTTCGAGAGGGCATGCGGAAAGCCCGTTCCCTACGAGATCAAGCCGCGGCGCGACGGCGACATCGCCGAGAACTACGCCGACCCGCAGAAGGCGCGCGAAGAGCTCGGATGGGTCGCCGAGTACGACATCGACCGCATGTGCGCAGACATCTGGCGCTGGCAGTCGTCAAACCCGGACGGGTATCCGGACTAATCTTGACGGAACGTCCCCTGACACGCCGCAAGCCATAAAAAAGGCCAGCCGCAATGGCTGGCCTTTTCGCTTTCGCGCTTGGTTCCCGCTAGGGCAAATCGCTTCCGCCCGTGCTTCCGCCGGTGTCGCCGCCCGTGGAGCCTCCGGGATTTCCGCCCGTGCTTCCGCCGGTGTCGCCGCCCGTGGAGCCTCCGGTGTTGCCGTCGCCTTCGCCGCCGGTACTGCCGCCTGCCGACCCGTCGGAATCGCCATCGGTGGAACCGCCTGCGTTGCCGCCCGTATTCCCGCCGGTGTTGCCCGTATTGCCGGAATTGCCGCCGTTGCCCGTGCCGCCCGTGTTCGTGTTGGGCTTCTTGGTGCCGCTGACGACTTCGTCATCGTCGTCGAGCAGCAGCGTGTTCGACGTGTCGACCTGGTTGTCGGTGATGGCAGGGGCCGTCTTGGTGGACACGATCTCGCCCATGTCCTTGCCGGCCAGGAACAGCTCCATCAGCTCGGCGGTCTTCTCCTCGTCGTTGATGACGAACGAGATGCCGTTGATGGTCTGCGTGTAGGACGGCAGCATGGCGTTGTACATGGTGATGCCGTCGGAGTCGGCGAACTGCTGCGCCAGGCCGATCAGGTCGATGACCCCGATGTCGGTGGTGACGCAGCCGGCAGCCGCCTGCACGACGGTGGGGATCTTGGTGATGGGAGTGGCCAGCACCTCGTCGACGATGGCCTCGATCAGCTTGCGCTGGTTGCTGGTGCGGACGAAGTCGCCTTGGGGGTAGTCGCGGTTGCGGGCGAACGTGAGGGCCTCGCCGCCGTTCAGGCGCTGCGTGCCTTCCTCGATGACGTAATGGTTGCCGTCGCCGTCGTCGCACTTCTTGTTGTCGATCCTCTCGTCGACCTCCACGGTGACGCCGCCGACGGCGTTCACGAGCTCCTTCAGCTCGCTGAAGTTCACCTCGGCGTAGTGCGAAATCTCCACGTCGAGCAGGTTCTCCGTCGCCTCGACGACGCCCGGCACCTGGCCGAAGGCGTACGCGGCGTTGAACTTCTGCGTGCCATGCCCCTCGATGTCGATCTTGGTGTCGCGCGGGATGGAAATCATGGACACCTTGTTGTCGACGGGGTCGACGCGCACGACGATGTTGACGTCGCTGCGGGACATCTCGCCTTCCGTGCGCTCGTCCGATCCGATGAGCAGCATGTAGAAGACCTCGTTGAAGTTCGACTTGTAGCTCAGCGCCTCGTTGATGGCCATGAGCTCCTCGTCGGTCTTGTCGCCCCTGTTGAGCTTGTTGGACACGTCGTTCATGTACAGGGCGAAGGCGGTTCCGGCGGCGAGCAAGGCCACGAGGATGGCCGCGAGCACGATGAAGACGGTGCGCTTGCCTCCCTTCTTGGCAGTGGCTGCCGCATGGTAGACCTGCGCATTACGCGAGTAGTCCGCCGCGTTCTGCTGGCCCTGCATGGGCGTGTATCGTCGGGACGTGCGCTGGTTGATGTCGTTTATGCTTCGTCTGGTTGGCATGGATCCGCTTCCTTCAATGGCTTCGGCCCGCGTGCCGCATCGTCCAGAGGCGGCACGGCGGCCCTTTGTAAAGATATCGTCATAAAGCTGTTTTCAAGTCATTGATTATACCAAGATTGCCCACTTCAAAGCAACAATCGGGGTTCGATGCAGGCGATTATGCAGAAGGCTCCACAAGACCTTTGAAGCTGCCGAGGTCGTATTCGCCCGACAGGCGCACGCGGTTCAGCGCCATGGGATTGTCGCCCACGCGGATGCGGTCGTTCTTCACGGTGAACGCGCACAGGATGCCGGCGTCCTCGAGGGCGGCCCACGCCGTCTCGTTGTTGTCGCCGAACGGGTAGGCCAGCGCCACGGCGCCATCGCCGCCCGTCACCTCGTTGGAGGCCATGATGTCGTCGTATATCTCCTGCTGGTCGAGCGCATGGATGACGCCGCCCTTGCCGACGTTTCCGCCGCCTGCGCGGTGCATGTTGTAGCTGTGCGACTCGAACTGCACGAAGGGGCTCGCGAAGTCGATCACGTTTTGCGCGGCGTCCTTGGCCACGACGAAGGATGTCGCCGGCACCTCGTATTCCTCGAGCACCGGGATCCCGTGCTCGAGGAAGCCCATCTCGCCGTCGTCGAACGTCAGGATGACGCTTTTCGCAGGCAGCGTGTGCTCGCCGTCGACCCAGGCGCGCAGCTCCTGGAAGGACGGGAAGTAGTAGTCGTTGTCGCGCAGGTAGGCGCACTGCTCGGCCAGCTTCGTGTCCAGGACGTAGTTGCCGTTCAGCTCCTCGGGGGCGTCGTCGGCGGTGTAGACGTAGTGGTACATGAGCACGGGGATGTCCTGGGCCGCCCCCTCGAACGAGTTCACCACGTGCACGTTGCGCTTCGCCTGCGCCTTCGCGCCGTCGGAGGTGACGGCGGTGTACGTCACCTCGTAGTCGCCGAGAGCGTTCGTGTTCACGCTGCCCGAAATCTCGACCGAATCGGTGATGTCGCCTGCGTCGGGGTCGACCGCGTGGCATCCCGCCTCGAGGTACTCCTCCCCCTTCAGCACGTAGGTGTCGACGTCGCCGGCCACCGTCATGACCACGTCGTCGGCTGCGACGACGGTCTCTTCCGGCACCGCGTTCGAAAAAGACGTGCTGGACAGCGGCTCGCCTGCGCTGCCGGCGGAGGAATCGCGCCCAGCGTCCTTGCCGCCGAACGCGAACGCGAGCGAAGCGGCGAGAGCGACGGCGACGATGGCCGCCGTGACGACGAATGGCGCCTTCGAGCGGCGAGGGCGGGCATAGGGGGAAGCGGACGCACGGCCGTGCCCGTCCGGGGTTCTGTATGTTGGCATCGGGTTCCTAACTTCTACTGGCGGGCGCGTCAGGGGACGTCCCTGGCGCATGTCGCTACAAATCGTCCGGCGTGACCGGCTTCCAGGTGCTGTCGGCCATTATTCTACGGGCCTCGCGCCAGCCGTCAAAGAGCGCGGTTGCGCCTTCCTTCAAATCACCACGGTCGACAGCGAGCAGCCGGATGGCCTCCTTCGCCGCGCAGGCGGCCGTGCCCAAGCCGAACAAGAGCGGGTTGTAGTCGCCCTGCAGCCGCAGGTAGTGCGCCATGTGGCCGCGGTTGCGCATGACGTGGCGGCGCGTCATGTTGGACGAGCCGTTGAGCTGGCGCACGCCGCCGACCTCCCAGTGATGGATGTCCCGGGTGCGCTGCAGGACCACGTCCTCGACCACGGCCGAGGCGCCCACCTTGCTGGCAAGATACCCGTAGACGCAGTCGTCCCAATAGATGAAGAACCGCGCATCGGGCGGCCCCAGCTTCTGCACGATGTGGCGGTCGAACAGGGCGCCTTCGAAGCACATGGCGTTGGTCGGCTTGAAGCCCGACCCGTCGAAGCCTGCCGGCGCGAGCGGGTCGTACATGCCGAGCGGCTCGATGAAGCGGTACTGCCAGTAGAAGGGGCCGCCGTCGTAGTCGAGCCGCGAGCCCTGCACCACGTCGAAAGGCCCGGCCCACTTGGAAAGCTTCGCGATGGCGTTGGGCATGACCGCGACGTCGTCGTCCATGAGCCAGAACCACTCGGCGCCAAGCCGGTACGCCTGGCGCACCCCTTCCGCGAAGCCGCCGGCACCGCCCGTGTTCTCCGCCATGGGGACGTAGACGAGGGCGTCCTGCCCTTCGGGCCACGGCACAGCGGTGAGGCCTTCGGCGACGAGCCGACGGTACAGCTCGACGACCTCGGCAGCGGCGGCGGAGTTCTCGTTGTCCACCACGATGACGCGCCAGGGGGCGTTCTGGAGGTACAGAAGCGAGTCCAGCAGCGTGTCGAGCAGCTGCTGGCGCTTGTAGGTGACGATTACGATGGCGAGTTTTTCCATAGGGGAATTCTAGCACCCCGACGCTGTATAATTGCGGAAGCTGATTCGAAGGAACATGACCGACGACCTTGGGGGTTTGCTGATTCTTGCTTGAGTGGATCGAATGCGGCGTCGTGCTGTTGACGGCGGTTGCCGCCACCATCGCCGCCACCCCCCTCGCTCGGAAGATCGCCGTGGCGTGCGACGCCATAGACTATCCCGACAAGCGCCGCGTGAACACCAGGCCTATCCCACGCATGGGCGGCGTCGCCATGTTCATAGGCATTGTCGCCAGCGTCGTCGTCATCGACATCGGGGTGCTCTTCTTCGGGTGGACGAACCCGTTCGCCTCGTCGGCCAGCGGCCGGGTGGACTTCATGCTGGTGGGCCTCGGCGTCACGTTCATGTTAGGCGTCATCGACGACATATCGGGGCTGCGCGCGCGCTACAAGTTCCTTGGGCAGGTGGTCGCCGCCGCCATCGTGTCGAGCTCTGGCCTGCTGCTGCAGAACATTCAAAACCCCTTCGTGGAGGGCACGTTCATCGAGTTCGGCTGGCTTTCCTACCCCATCACCATCATCTACCTGGTGTGCTTCGCCAACATCATCAACCTCATCGACGGGCTCGACGGCCTGGCGTCGGGCATCAGCGCCATATCGGCAGGAACCATCTTCGTATTCGCCGCGCTCGCCGGGCGCATCGAGGCAGCCATCCTCTGCGTGGTCGTCGTCGGCGTGTGCCTGGGCTTCCTGAAGTTCAACCACCACCCGGCGTCCATCTTCATGGGCGATTCGGGATCGCTTCTGCTGGGACTCTCGCTCGGCGTCGTGTCGCTTCTGGCCGTGGCGCGATCCACGCTGTTCATCTCGCTTCTGGTGCCCATCCTGGCAGCCGGCGTGCCTATCATGGACACGGCGGCGGCCATCATCCGCCGCACGCGGGCACACCAGCCCATCGACGCGCCCGACAAGGGGCACATACACCACCGCCTGCTGGCTGCGGGGTTCACGCAGGAATTCACCGTGTTCATCATGTGGGCCTGGACGGCCATGCTTGCCGTGTGCGGCGTGGTTCTTGCGGAATCGGACGGCATGGCGCGCGTGGTCGCCATCATCGTGGCCGCCGTGGTCACCGGGTTCGCCATCTACAAGCTGCGGCTGCTGGACCCGGTGCTCAAGCACTACTACAACCCGAGGAAGAGCAGGCAGCAGCGCCAGGAGGAGGAAGACGAAGAGGTCCTGCGGCGGCTGAATCGAGCAGCGGGTAGAAGCGCTGCAGATTTACCAAACCTCGCGTCATCGTCTCGCCATAACACTCCAGCAAGAAGCAATCTCGGCAGAGAAAGGAGACGTCGGCCATGAATGCGAGCACCCACAATGCAAACGAGCGTTTTCCTAGAACCGTCTCCCCCGCCTTTTCCGACAAAAGCGCGGTCACAGTCGTCATGGCGGCAGACGACGGCTACGTCCCCTACCTGTCTGCGCTCCTTCAATCGATTGCCGAGAATGCAAGCGCACATCGTCAGTACGACATCGTCATACTGACTGCCGACATCTCAGACACACACCAACAAATGCTGAAAGAGCAGATAACGAGCAAAAGCATCAGTCTCAGGTTCTTCGACGTCACGCCACTCGCCAAGGGAAAAATCGAAGGCCTGAAGCTACGCGGCCATTTCCAGATCGAAACCTACTACCGCCTTCTCATGCAGGATGTCTTCCTCGATTGGGATAAGGTGCTCTACCTCGATTCCGACATGATTGTGCTGCGCGACGTGGCCGAGCTGTTCGACACGAACGTAGAGGGCTACCTGCTTGCCGCATGCAAGGATGCGGACACCGCCGGGCTCTACAACGGCTACGACCCTGCCCGCAAGCCCTATACGGACGAAGTCTTGAAGCTAAACAACCCCTACGACTACTTCCAGGCCGGCACGATCCTGTTCAACCTCGCAATGTTCCGCGATGCGTTCGAGGTGGGCGATATGTTCCAGCTCGCATCGTCGGAGCAATGGAAGCTCCTCGACCAGGATGTTCTCAACGTTTTAGCTCAAGGCTGCGTGAAGCACGTTCCCATGGAGTGGAACGTCATGACGGACTGGAGGGGTCTGCGCATCAAGCGCATCATCAGCCGCGCGCCCACAGATATGCGCGACGAATACCTGGAGGCGCGCACCAATCCGGCAATCGTCCATTATGCCGGACCGGAGAAACCGTGGGACGACCCCGACTCGGACATGGCCGACTGTTTTTGGAACTACGCCGCGAGAACGCCCTTCCACGACGCGCTCCTCGAACGCCTTGCCGCCAATGCCGGCAAGAAAAAGCTGATATCCGACAAGACATGGGACGTCCTTTACCCCGCCTATACGCGGCTGTTTCCCGACGGATCGCGACGACGTGAGGCTCTGGCGGCCTTGTACAGAAAGCTTGTTGCAGGAAAAAGAGGCTAGGAGGGGCCCGCTTCCCCCAAAGAGAAATCCGTGAGCCCCCTAAAAGTCCTCTATCTTGAGGGTCTTCCTGATAGTCGCGGACATCTTCTCGCGGCGCTTTGACTTGGGCGGGAACGCCTTCGCATAGGCCTTCTTGATCACGCCCTTGCCCTTGTTCTTCACGTTGAGCCTGTAGCGAACCCTCGTGTTAAGGCCGCGCTCCAGAATGATAGGCAAAAACGGCGTTCGTTCGGCGTAGTCCCAGAAAACGTCGGCGAAATCCGAATCGAACTCCACCCAAGGCTTGTCAGGCCCCGCGTAATGCACGATATAAGGATCCTTGCGCGCCTGCATGTACTCCTCAAAGATATGCTTCGGGGCAATGCCGATGATCCGCGCAATGCGGATGTCCCGCCAGTCCATCACCACGTTCCAGCGCATGTCCAGGTATTTCACGCGGCCTTCTGCGAAATGGTTCAACACGTCCTGGTCGAGAAGCTCCCAATCGTACGACGTCGCGTATTCGAGCATCTCGTCGACGGAGTACGTCTTCCTGAACTCGTCGAGGTTGAACAGAATCATCCCCGCCTGGAAGTACGAATACGGATCGCGCATCTTCAGAATGTTGTCCATGTAGTTCTTCTTCTGGGGCTCGAACCCGTTGTAAAGCCCGGCAGTGTCGGCATCCTGCACCGCGGCAAGCAGATACCCCGCAACGTCCGTGTCGAACAGTTCGGCGACGTCATGCTCCACCACCATGTCGGCATCGAGGTAGAGCGCCTTGTCGTACGCGGGCAGGATGTCCTGCATGAATATCCTGAAGTACGTCTCCAAACGGAAATGGCCCCTCAGGAACAGCTTGCTTTCGAGGTTTCTGACCAACCGGTCGGTGTCGAAGAAGCGAAGGCTGAAGTTGTCTGCCTTCATCATGCGCCTCAACGCGGTCATGTTTCTGTCGGTTATGTCCCTGTGAAGAACCACGATGTCATAGAAACGCCCGTCGGACGAGTTGTCCTTTATCGAACGCAGCAGCGTGCCGAGATAAGGCACGTAGTAGTCGTTTGCGGACAGCACCAACGCGACCGGAGTGCCGTATTTTGGGTCGACTTCGACGGGGCCGAGCGGCTTCGGGCTCTCGACATGCTCGAAGAAGGGGCGCTGCAGTTCCTTCACCTTCACGTCCGTGGTGCTCTTCAGCCACGTTAGATAGATACCGAACAGGCGCTCGGCAAGATAGCCGCTGACTCGATACGAGGATTTGTCGTACATGCTGATGTCCCGGCGTCGCTCGTGCTCTTCAAGAATGTCGAAAAGCCACTCGCAGTACGGCCCGAACAATTCCTTCTTCATGATGAACATATTGCAGAAATACCCCTTGGTGCCATTGAGATACTTCTCCGCAGCAGGAAGCATCTCGGGATAGCGCTCGGAAATGATATCGAGCACGCATTCCAAGTCCTCGAGCCTGTGCTGCTTGGCAAGGCCGTATTGCTCGAGGATGGTCGCCCCGCTCGGGAACTCGCCGGCCTCAGGGACTATCACGTCGTACCGCTCGATAACGGAGCGCATGCGCCCCTCTTCGATGCCGATCTTGGCAAGCGTCTCCTCGTCGTTGTAGTCGAACAGCACGTCCGAGAAGTAGTTCGTCTCGAAAGCCTCGTCGGCGAAGGAAAGGTAGCGCCTGTAGTGAAAGAACCCATAATAGTCGGCATCGACGTTCTTCCATGCCCAGTATTGTGCTGTAAGCTCGCAGTAGGACTCGTTCTTCTCGGAAATGCTCTCGCCCTCGTCATCGTGCGCCATTCCCTCGAAGCGGTTGGCCCTCAAGGCCGTCCCCACCTGAACAGGGACGAACAGAGGGTTGTCCGGAACCACGATGTCGTCCTTGTGGCACGCAATGAAAATCTTGATGTCGCTCACGACCGAATCCTTTCGCCGGATTATTGATAAGATTCTATCGTATGAGCACAATGCCTACGCTTCGGAAAACGCATGACTAGCGCGAACTTGACCATGAGGTGAACCGAGATGACCGATAAGAAACGGGTTGGCTGGATAGACGCCGCAAAGGGATTGGCCATATTGGCCGTCATTCTCGGTCACAGCTATCTATACGGCAATCCGATTCATGCTATAAGCTATTCGTTCAACGTTCCATTGTTCTTCATTCTTGCCGGCTACACCTTCCGCCCCAAACCCTTCAAGCAGAACCTTGCCACATCCGCAAAACGGCTTCTGCTGCCCTATGTCGGCCTTTGCCTCTTCCTGATTATCGTAGATACCCTGAGATCTCCCGACAAGAGCAGCACGCTGGCATCGCATCTGCTGGCAACGTTTTTCGCCTCGGGCGGCGTCATCGAACAGGGCAACATCCATCTGGTGGTTCAGAAAACTGTCCACCTTCAGCACATCGTTCCCCTTCACCGTTCCATCCTTCCGGATTCGCTGCTTCAGCAGCTCGCTAATTTCACTCGGATTGAGTTGCATAGCTATCAGCTCCGTAATTAACTTGTGAGGCGAGACTTCATTTGCTCAAGTCTTGCCTTAACTG
>CAJUSL010000005.1:0-10499 GCA_910589135.1 uncultured Eggerthellaceae bacterium | reverse complement strand
ATCCCCATGCTCGGACTGTCCTGGGTCCTGATGGCGCTCTTCGTCGCCAGAATCGCCTTCAACGCAATTGTAGGCGCATGCGAAAAACGCTCCGTAAATCCCATCTTGCTAGGCATCATATTTCTGGCGTTGGCATCTGCCGCCGTATTCGAATACAAGTTCCTCCCGTTGCCCCTCGCCTTCGACCAGGCCATGATAGCCACGTTCTTCATGTATTTGGGTTACGCAGCGAAAAAGCACGACTGGGTGAGCAGGATGAACGTATGGACTCTCGCTACTCTCATCCTGGCATGGGGGGGGCTGCTATATCTCAGGGTGTTCTTCAGCATGGGAAATATGTTCTTCGCGCCGTCTTTCTTCGCCGGACTGCCGCTTACGATTGTCGCCTCCTTCGCACTAATCAAAATATGCGCCTACCTCGATGGCAAGGTCGGTGTTGTAAATACCTTTTTCGAGTTTTGCGGACGCAACTCCCTCCTTCTTCTGGTTCTGCATCAAGTGGAAGCATCGTTCATCGACTGGAGCTCCATACCCATTGCTTCCCTCGGAAGCCTTTCTTTCCTTGGCGTAGGCGCCATCCATTTGGGCCTGGTTCTCGTCTTGATGTGGCTCATATGCCTCATGCCGCCTTCAATTCATGAAAAGGCAAAGCAGCGCAACGGGACGGCAGCATAATTCCCGTATGATTCAGGAGGAGGCCTCATGAAAATTACACCTGTCTGCGGACAAAAGGCTCTGCGTGTCTACGCAATAGCGAAAGCCAGCAAAACCGGACTCGCGAAGTACAAAGCCAAGATGAGCACCGGCGGTCGATTCCTAGAAGTCCCCATCATCAAGACCGATAATGGTGAATATATTGCGGTCATACTTCCAGCAAACAGCACGAATGCAGATTCGCGTATTGAAATCTTGGAACGGCACACCGGCAACACTGCGGCACGCATCGAGCTGAGCCACGCCGAATTCATGACAAAGGTCAGCCGACACGTTCCCGAAGAGCTCAGCCTGCTTAATCTTATAGACGAATTCGATTTGCAAAACCCCCTGCATAGGCAGCAATACGATTTGAATCTAGAAATAGCCTGGAGAAGATCGATGTCGATATTCACGAATTCGAGTTCCAGGAAGGCCTTCTACGCGAAAATCGAATAGTAAACAGAATGATTGCTGCGTTCAGAATACCGAAACGACTCTCCAATTTCTGTCTTTTTGCGCGTGACCCCCAAAAGGAAGTCATATCAAACTTCTACCCGATGGAAATGCCTGCCGCAATCAGCTTGATGAAGGAGAAGTCTTCTCGAACTGATAGCGCCAATGAGCAGCAAAACGTCTATTCGTGCTGGCTGGACGCCCAAACGCAAGAACTGCAGGCCTTGGAATCCGGACGCACGCCTGTCGCCAAAGACAGCTTTCACGTAATCGTATTCGCAGGAAATGCTCCCGTGAACCAACTTGGGCAAACGCTGAAGTCTCTAAAAGACCAGCATTTCGAAAATTGGAAGGCAACGGTGCTAAGCCTGGACGCAACAAACCCGGATGACTTTGATCGCCGGATATGCTTCATGCATTTTCCGAGCACGGACCGAATAGCGAAAACAGTGAGCGAAATCGCAAGGGGCTCTAATCCTGAGCGGATTTGCGTGGTGGAAGCCGGCGATGTTTTTGCGCCTGGCGCCCTCAGCGCAATCGCCAAGGCTTCAAGCGACCCCATGGAAGTGATAATCTTCGACGAAGACGCGGTCGATGACGCAGGCACGCACATGCTCCCACGGCTCAAGGGCCCGCTGAACAAGCAGCTCGAATACACCGAGAACTGGATTGGGTACGGGGCATTCTTCCCTGCCAAGCTCGTTGCGAATGCAGTACCGCACAACGCCACATCTCCCTCGCTAGCTGCCTATTCGGTTGCCCTGAAGGCAATTGAATGGAGATTGCCATTCGCCTCCGTTCCGCACGTACTCCTAAGCACTCCCACAAAGACCCCAGATAAGCAAGCGAATCCTGCCAACACGTTTTCTCCTTCGGAAGTCGATGCTGCGAAGAAGATTTTATCCGCTCACCTGCACGCCATTGGAGCGTATTCCGCGGTCGAGGATGGCTTTTTGGACGGAACGCTCAGGATATCTCTCGCGAGCGATTACGACCCCGGCAAGGTCAGCATCGTAATTCCCACCATGGACCATGCTGACATGCTCGAGCAATGTGTCTCTTCGCTGCTGAACGTCGCCACCTACAAAAACATCGAGATCATTCTCGTCGAAAACAACAGCAAGGAAGATGAAACCTTCGCTCTCTATGACCGCCTGCAGCATGAAAATCCCAGAATTGTCAAAGTCATCAAATGGCAGGGCAATTTCAACTATTCCGCAATCGTCAATTTTGGAGCAGCTGCTTCCACGGGTAAGTTCTTGCTCCTCCTGAACAACGACACGGAGGTGATCGTCCCCAGCTTCATCGAGGAGATGCTGGCTCTTGCGACTATCCCGGAAGTCGGCGTCGTCGGAGCGAAGCTCTACTTCAAGGACATGCTCGTGCAGCATGCAGGGATGCTCATCGGACCTTATGGCGGCATCAGCCATGTGAACCAGAACTTCCCCGACATTCGGCCGGGATACCAGAACCGTGCTTTAACGCAATGCAGCTTTTCCAGCGTCACCGGCGCATGCCAGATGATGCGACGCGAGGTATTCGACGAGGTGGGCGGGTATGATGAAGTGCTTGCAGTGGGCTTCAACGACGCCGACTTCTGCCTCAAGGTGCGGGCGGCCGGCTATGACGTCGTGTTCACGCCGTATGCCGAACTGTACCACTACGAGTTCGTGTCTAGGGGCCGCGAAGGCATAGACCCCGAAAAACAAGCCCGCTGGGAGCAAGAGAGGAACGCTTTCTTCAAAAAATGGCATGACGAGCTCGAGAACGGAGACCCGCTGGTCAGCCCTAACCTCGATAGAGACAACTGGTACTATGCGCTTCCGGATATCCAAACCGCCTAAACGATATGTTGTTGGAACGAGAGCAAAGATATATGCAGCAAGCTGATTCGAGCCATACGAAGTCCAATAACGGCATACAGCGCTCTTCGGGAAACCGAAAAGCGGCTATCGTTCCTGCCATAGAAACGGCCTTGATTGCGTTGACCCTCGGATGCGTATCCGTCACATGTCACGAGCTGCTGACGAATGGCGGATCCATCGGGTCGGATACACCTGGGCTTCTGCTCAGAATGCTGCTTGCGACCCTCGCTTTTGCCGCATTGCTTCTCGCAGTGAACCATATCGTCGGCACCGTAAAAAGGTCGCAAGCGCATCATGAAAAAGCCAGGAAAGCCGGCGCCTCAAATCTTCGGCATCTTCTGCCGAACAGGAATCCGAAAAGCATCGCCGCCTTCACCGCAATCCTCCTGCTGCTTTGGTCGCCATGGATAGTCGCCGTTTACCCAGGGGCAATGAACTGGGACACCTTCTATCAAATTTACCAGTGCTATCCGGGCAATCATCCCATCATGGTCAATCCCTGGTACTTGACCGAAAGCTATATCGACAACTATTTCGCAGACCATCATCCCATTTTCGACACGCTTGTCTTCGGAGCTTTCGCCTGCGCGAGCGATTTGCTTTTCGGTTCCTGGAACAAGGGCGTGTTCGCATTCGTGCTCATACAATCGGTCGGAACCGCGGCATCGTTTTCATATGGAATAGCGTATCTATCGGAAAGAAAATGTCCCGCGCCTTTATGCCTTGTTTTGCTGCTGCTCTTCGCACTCATGCCGTTCTACCCCTTCTACAGCGCAACTATGCTTAAGGACAGCTTCTTCTCGTGGCTTTTCGTTCCATGGTTCATCCAATTGATGGAGCTCTGCAGAACACACGGCGAGGCCATAGACCGAAGGGGATTCTTTGTTTGGTTCTTAGTTCTCTCCTTTCTGCTTTGTTTGACAAAAAAGACCGGCCTTTACATCGCGGTCTTTGTTCTTGTCGTATTCGCAGTCGTTTTCAAAAAGTATTGGAAACGAATTGCCGCAATCGCCCTGAGCTGCATTGTTCTCATGCAGCTTTTCATGCCTCTGGTAGTGTTCAACGCCTTAGACGTGGCCCCCGGAGGGAAACAGGAGATGTTTGCTCCCCTGTTTCAGCAAACTGCACGCTACGTGATTGACCACCCGGATGACGTCTCGGGGTGGGAGCGCGATGCGATCGACGACGTCATCTACTACGATTCGCTTCCAGAACGCTATGATCCGTTTACTGCCGACCCGGTAAAGAACGCATACAACTGGCGAGAAGGAGATGCGCACCTCCCAGAGTATTTGAAAGCATGGGTTTCCATGGGGCTCCGACACCCTGATTCTTACATTCTGTCCACCCTGACGACCAGTTCGCGCTACTTTACGCTGGGCGGCCCAGTCGAGTTGCACGAATACACAGGGGATGCCGCGCATGGAGGGTCTGACAAGGTCGGGCAGCCTGCCGCCTTAGACGGATATCGCAATTTCATGTACTCGGCATACCACAAGCTCCAGGACCTTCCGGTCGTGGGAGCCCTATTCCAAGTCGTACCATATACGTTCTGGATACCCATGATCTGGTTCTACGTGGCCCTGAGAAGGAAATCCGTGTATGCGCCGCTTTTTGCGATGGTTTTGATATCCCTCATCGCCTGCATGATCACGCCGCTGTTCCATGCACGTTATGCGCTTCATTTGATATATGTAGCCCCGATCTTTGTTGGGCTCATGTTCGTCACCGAGAAGAACCGACACCCGTCAACAGCTTAGCCGGCAATGCGGAATCGCAGCCCCGTCAGTCTTCGTACGCCAGATGCAGTTAATTTTTGTCGCTTAGGGCTAGCTTACTCTTCTCCGACCTATGGTGCTAATTGATGGCCCCTACGCAAAGCATCGAATTGGATGTCCTGTATACGCACATCAGTATCTGTCTGTGATAAGGTATTTTTGGGCATATTTTCACAATAACCGAATCAAAGCCTCTCGTTTCAACCCAGGTTTAACGCAAGGAGAATTGCACGATGCTCATTCAAATCAAGAATGTTGGAAAAGTGCAAGAAGCCTCGATCGAAATCGACGGCATTACTGTTATTGCCGGAGAAAACAATACCGGTAAATCTACAGTAGGCAAAACGCTATTTGCCGCGTTTAACAGCTTTTGCAATGTCGACGAAACTCTACTCAATGAGCGAGAAGACAGCATTAACCGCTCGTTGTGGGAGCTTGAGTCAGTCAATAATTTCGAAAATGATTTCCAGGGTGAAGCATCGTTGCTTGCAAGAGACGTAATTGCGCATTACCGTGTGTCAGATGCAGATAATGAAGAGATAGTCGCAAGCCTAAAAGAACGCATCTTGAAACTACACAATGAAGGCGCATACGCCATGGACATCGATGACATAGACCTCGTCATGTCGCGAATACGCAATGCTTTAGATGCATCCAAGAATGATTTGCTCATACGCCTGCTGTCCGACGAGTTAAGAAAAGAATTCGCCGGACAAGTGAACAACATCTTCTCGAACAAAGCAGCATCAATCCAATTGCGGATAAAAAAGGCCTACACGGATTTGCTAATCGAGGATAATGCGGTTGCGTCGTTAGACGGAATGCTAAAACTCAACACTAGGGCTGTTTATTTAGACGATGAAATTTTCTCCGACCTGGAATTTCCTTACTTCTTTGTCAGAGGCAACAAAAAGGTCCGAGATATCATTTCGGCATTATCGTCCTCCCGAAATGACGATCAACGCAACATAATCGACACCATGATGGCGGAAGATAAGCTAAAGCCAATTCTCCTTAAACTAGACAGCATTTCCCACGGTGACCTTTCAATGCGGAAAGGAACGAACAGCATAGGTTATAAGTTTCCTGACTCGAAAGAAGAGCTGAGCATACAAAACCTCTCGTCCGGGCTCAAGATCTTTGCGGTATTGAAGCTCTTGCTCTTGAATGGAAAAGTACGCGATAAGGGATTAATCATCCTCGACGAACCAGAAATTCATCTCCACCCCGAATGGCAGATTGCTTTTGCGGAACTCATGGTCATGCTTCAAAAGGCTTTCGATTTGCACATACTACTGACTACCCATAGCCCCTATTTCCTGGAAGCCATAGAGGTTTATTCGCGTAGCCACGAAATAAACCAGAGATGCAGGTATTATCAGGCCGAAAAAGCAGGAGATTTGGCAGTAATACATGATGTTACGGAAAACATAGAAGACATTTACAGAAAGCTTGCCGAACCATTCCAAGTGCTTGAGAACGTAGAGTACGGGGATTAGCATGCATGGTGTCAGGTTCATCGCGGAAAACCCCCGCTTCCGAAAACATACAGAAACGCTCCACTCCCTTTCGCGTGACAATTCCCACGAAGAGTTTCTCACGGATTCAACCATCCCGGCAATTGGCTTCGACAAAGTCAAGAAGGAATACTCGGACACTCTTGGACTTACAGAGACACCCTGTTCTGTAGATGCAATTTGCCTTCTCGAGAACGACTCACTCGTCTTTATTGAATTCAAGAACGGAAGGCTCAACAACACGGAAATTTATGGACTTCGGAAAAAGGTGTATGACAGTCTTTTGATATTCCAGGACATATCAGGCATCAGCCTTACAACTTTACGGAGTAGAGCAACTTTTGTCCTGGTTTTTCGGAAGGACCTTAATCCCAAAGACGACGATAATCGTCAATCGTTGTCCATAGCTCCCTCTAGGGATAAGATCATTAACCAAGTTTTCAAGCTAGCAAGCAAAGAGCTAATTCGGTTTGACCTCGAAAGGTTCAAGTCCTATTGTTTTAAAGACGTTCACACCTATTCCCCTGAGGAGTTCGAAGCGTATCTACGAAATAAGAAATCCCTACTTTGACATCCGTTGGATTGTGCGGCATTTCCATCATTTATAGCGTCTTCCTCTTCTCCTGATAAGCTTAATGCGCTTCTCGTTTTCTTTAGAAGCGACAGCCTGAACCCACCCATACAACATTGCAACAAAAGCGTAAGCGCATGTAACCAACAACTGAGCATTTGCTCTCATATCGCTGCTGTCGCCATTGCTAATAATTGAAAAATATATAGCCCAGGCCAAAATAATCGTAAAGACCAAATATGCAGCTGAAACGCAAAACATCAAGAAGTAAACTCCAAAAGCCAAAAAGCCGCATTCTTGTTGCTGACATTACAGGTATGAAGCCCAATACTTGCTATGACAACTCCAGCTATTGCAACAAATAAATCAGTGAAAAAACCATCCGATACCATGAGTAGCATTAATAATAGGAATACTAAAGACGTAGCTATCCACAATGCAAGCGTTCGACATGCCGATGGCTTCCAAGGTTCACTCCCATTCTTTTTTCCGACAAGAAAGTCATTGAAAGCTCGCCACTTCTTTTCCATTCTTAATCCTCCTGTCAGAAGTAGCTCAATCGTCAAAAATTATTCATTCATCTGATGCACATAATGATAAGCTTAACTTCAAAAAGTAAACTAATTACGCTTTAATCTGCTGACATAAGAAATACCATAGTTAATATAATTGCTCGTAATGTACTAACATCATTCAAATCTAAAAGACAGAATAATCTGACGTTAGGCAGAAAATGAACGAAGCGGCGCGCTTCGGTATCTCTCCATTCACTAGCCGCTTCGTGTTGAACTGCAATATACCTTATCAGGACGTTGTGTTCTATGGTGCATCGTTTCGGTGTTTGGATACAGAGAGAAATCCTAATGCCGCCTGCTTTGACTAGACCAAATTCTTAAACGTTGGATGCGCCTTATCCTTCTCGCTCAGCACCAGCTTGGCCGCATCGAAGGCGTCGTCGCCGTCCATGGCCGGCCACTCTACCCCGATGGCCGGATCGTTCCACATGAGGCCGCCCTCGTCGCCCGGGTGGTACACGTCGTCGCACTTGTAGCAGAACTCGGCGTAGTCGGAAAGCACCAGGAACCCGTGGGCGAAACCGCGTGGGATGAAGAACTGCCGGCGATTCTCGGCAGAAAGCTCAACGCCCTCCCACTTGCCATAGGTAGGGCTGCCTTTGCGCAGGTCGACCGCCACGTCGAACACCTTGCCCGACACCACGCGCACCAGCTTGCTCTGCGGATGGTTTATCTGGAAATGCAGGCCGCGCAGCACGCCCTTCGTGCTGGCGGACTGATTGTCCTGCACGAAGTCCACGTCGATGCCGCCGGCTGCAAAGTCGGACTTCTTGTACGTCTCCATGAAGTAGCCGCGGTCGTCCGCATACGATTTCACGTCCACCACCACGACGCCCTCGATGGAGGTCTTCGTGAAGGTGAAGTTTCCGGAAACGACGGTTTCTCTCTCGTGCATCCGATTACCTTTCCTGCGGACACCTTGCCTCGACGCGCTTCCTTGCGACCAAAGCTACCGCAAGGCCTAGGACCATGATACCCGAGATTGCGCATCCGGCAACAAGTCCCGGTGGCGTAAAGGCCATCTCTATCCTGTTCGCTCCCGAATCGACAGGTATCCCCATCAATGCGCCCCCGACGAGATCCACCGTATCGACCTTCGAGCCGTTGACGCGCACCTCCCATCCGGAGGCGTTCGGCACGGTCATCATCAGAACGCGGCCGTCCGTCTCCTGCACTTCGACGTCACATGCTATGCGGTTGCCACCGAATGCGTCGAAGGATGCTTGGCACTCCGACAGCGCTGACACGATGTCGCGGAACCTCTCCATGTCAAGCGCATAGAACGCGCAGCTCGCGCCATCCGCTAATGACTCGCCGTCCGAAATCTGCCCCGTCTTGTCGGCGGCATGCATGCCGACCTTCACCAGCTGGACCTCGTCGGCCACGCCTGAGATGCCGTACAAGGAATCCTGGAACCGAAAGTTTTCCATGTACGGCTCTTCGCCATCAACCTGCAAATAGACGGGGTTCTCGCCACCGCCTAGAACGTATGCATAGCCGATACATCCGGCCGGAATCGTCACCTCATAGGTGCAGGCAGAACCGGAATCCTCGACCTCAGTCGCATCGCATCGGACGTAGGGGTTTTGCTCGGACCCGACGAGCGCGTTTATGAGAAGATTCTGCCGCTGGAAGGGGTCTTCTGTGCCAGCGAAGGATACCGCCTCGGCCCCATCGTCGACCATATAGGCCAACGACAAGGCAAAGGGGTTCCTGTACAGTTCGGCACCCATGCTGTTCGGCGTCCCACGCATCGCCTCGAATCCCTCCGCGCCAAGCGTCGAATAGACGTATTTCACGCCAAGCAGCGCGTCGCTGGCAAGTATCGGGTATGCGTACCGGGTCGAGAACTTGCCCAGCTTCGAATACCCAAGGTCGTTGAGAAAGGCAACTGCATTGGCGTCGTTGGCGCTACTGTACGAGGACAGCTCGTCGTAACCGGCAGCCATGCCTTCGTTCAAGGCCGCCATGCCCGCCCTCGTGTAGTTTTTGGCGATGCGGTACGTGCTGGGATCTTCCGCTGCAAGGTCTTCCCGCTCGGCATTGGATTCGGCGACATAGCTTTGATGGAACGACTGCGGATAGCCCTGATACATCTGCCCCCAAGCAAGATGCACCGAGACAAGGACGTCCAACACCACGAACAAGGCAAGTACAGCTCGCACGAAGACCTTGGCCGTGATGCTTCGCTCCTTTGCGACGCCGCACCGGGAGGAGACGAAGCACGCCGCCATCCACACCATGACAAAGACAGGGAGAAAAGAGATGCGGCAGAAGAAGCCGTTCGGCTGCTTGAAGCCGCACCACGCGACATACAGCGGGCCTGCAAACACCGAAAGCAGCAAGAATGCATAGAGTGCAAGGCAAGCGACCTTCAGGTTGGAGGGAATCCCCTTCGCGAGGAAGAACGAAACAGCCATGACGGCAACGAAGACGCCAGCGTAAAGCTGGGGGGTCCTGTCGTCTATCGCCCACCCGCCGGGAACAAATCCCCTCGCGAAGCTCAGAAGATCGCAGGTGGAAAAGCGTATGGCAAAAAGCCCCGCAGCCGCGCCTGCACTGAAGACGAGGATCAACGCAGCGAGAATCCGAAGACGGCGTCGCTCGGAAATGCGCTTGGCGTAGGTGATGCGAAAGACGACGACAACGAACAGGCTGACGGCTCCGAGGAAGGCGGCGATGACCGCCGGATGGGAGGCGGCAAACGCAAAGGCCTTGGACACCATGTCGTCGGAAGGGACGGCGACGTCAAGCGCGGGAGAAATCCTTTGCGTCATCGCGAGCGCGGTCGGAAGGAACGTGAAGGCGGAAAGTGCCAGCGAGAACAGAAGCATCCTGCCGAAGAGAAGCGCGATGCCCACCGTCTCCCGACGTCTTTCCCGCACGGAGGCGACCTGGACGATAGGCGTCCGACCATAGTGCGCGGATTCGACCGAAATCCCGTTTCTGAGCATCCAGAGTTCGAGCACGAAGTAGAGGCAAAGGAATCCGATCATCATGTAAGCCGTGTACCAACAGCATATACCGCCAAGGCCGTCGAGAAG
>CAJUSL010000004.1:48992-49775 GCA_910589135.1 uncultured Eggerthellaceae bacterium | reverse complement strand
TCGTGGGCCCGCAGCTGAAGCTGCACCAGTGCGGCCTTCCCAGCCAGATGGCGCTCGAGTTGTTCAAGCCGTTCGTCATGAAGCGCCTGGTCGAGCTGGAGTACGCGGCCAACATCAAGGCGGCCAAGCGCGCCGTCGACCGCGGCGCGTCCCGCGTCTGGGACGTGCTGGAAGAGGTCATCACCGACCATCCGGTGCTGCTGAACCGCGCGCCTACTCTGCACCGTTTGGGCATCCAGGCGTTCGAGCCGGTGCTCGTGGAAGGCAAGGCCATCCGCCTGCACCCGCTGGTGTGCACCGCGTTCAACGCCGACTTCGATGGCGACCAGATGGCCGTGCACGTGCCGCTGGGCGCCGAGGCGCAGGCCGAGGCCCGCGTGCTCATGCTGTCGTCGAACAACATCAAGTCGCCGGCCCATGGCCGTCCGCTCACGGTGCCCACGCAGGACATGATCATCGGCCTGTACTACCTCACCGCCATGCGCGAAGGCTTCCCGGGCGAGGGCCGCGTGTTCACCGACATCGACGACGCCATGCTGGCCTACGACGCCCGCGCCGACCTCGACCTGCAGGCCAAGATCCAGGTGCGCCTGCGCGTCCCGTGCCAGGTCGCGACGGCGTTCGAGACCTACGAGGACCACGTCGCGGGCGACCGTATCGAGACCACGGTCGGACGCATCATCTTCAACGACGTGCTGCCGCCCGACTTCCCGTTCCTCAACTACGAGATGAACAAGAAGGAGATCTCGCGCCTGGTCGAGAAGGTGTGCAACACCTACGAGC